>JAQUWF010000023.1 GCA_028692975.1 Lachnospiraceae bacterium | reverse complement strand
AGAGAAAGGTCACAAACCGCATAATTATGGTTTGTGGCTTTTTTTATGGAGGATGCCATGATTTTTCAATTTTGTTGGCAATCCGTTTTTCTTGTGGTATACTAATGCATAAATCAAACCAGAAAAGAGAGATTAGGACAGAAAAAGGTCAGAATCCCTTATATATGGAAAGATAGAGGAGATTAAAAATGGAAATTTTATACAAAAGCACAAGAAGCAATAATCAACCGGTCACTGCATCAAGAGCAATCCTGCAGGGATTATCAGAAGACGGTGGACTCTTTGTTCCCACTACGATTCCCAGATTTGATGTGAGTGTTGATCAGCTGGCACATATGTCCTATCAGGAAGTTGCCTATGAAGTTATGAAATTATTCCTTACGGATTTTACGGAGGAGGAATTAAAGCATTGTATCAACAGTGCTTATGATGAGAAATTTGATACGAAAGAAATCGCGCCGCTGGTAAAAAAAGACGGTGCATATTATCTGGAACTGTTCCATGGCGCAACCATCGCATTCAAAGATATGGCACTGTCTATCCTGCCCCATCTCATGACTACGGCTGCCAGAAAAAATAATGTGAAAAATGAGATCGTAATCCTGACAGCTACTTCCGGTGATACAGGGAAGGCTGCTATGGCAGGCTTTGCGGATGTACCTGGAACGAAAATTATCGTATTCTATCCAAAGGATGGGGTCAGCCCGATCCAGGAGAAACAGATGGTGACACAAAAAGGTGACAATACCTATGTTGTGGCTATCCGCGGTAACTTTGATGATGCCCAGAATATGGTAAAGAAGATCTTTAATGACAAGGAGATGGCAGAGGAACTTGCCGGAGCAGGATTCCAGTTTTCCTCCGCAAACTCTATCAATATCGGACGTCTTGTTCCACAGATCGCTTACTATGTGTATGCTTATGCGACTATGTGCCGGACAGGTCAGATCGAAGAATGTGAAAAGATCAATGTAGTCGTTCCCACGGGAAACTTTGGAAATATTCTGGCTGCGTATTATGCCAAGAATATGGGCCTGCCCATCGAAAAACTGATCTGTGCTTCCAATGATAATAAAGTCCTGTATGATTTCTTCCAGACAGGGGAGTATAATCGTAACCGTGATTTTATCCTGACTACTTCACCGTCTATGGATATTCTGATCTCCAGCAATCTGGAGCGTCTGATCTACCGTCTGGCAGGCGGGGACGCTATGAAGAACAAAGAGATGATGGAAGAACTGGTCAAAGACGGAAAATACGAGATCACAGAGGAAATGCGCCAGGCGTTGGCTGACTTCTATGGCAATTATGCTTCTGAAGAGGAAAATAGAGCCGAGATCCGCCGTGTGTACAAAGATACCGGATATGTGATGGATACCCATACAGGCGTGGCTTCTGCGGTATACCAGAAATATGTGGAGCAGACAGGCGATACCACCAAGACGGTTATTGCGTCTACGGCAAGCCCATACAAATTCACCAGAAGCGTTATGGATGCTGTTGCACCGGAATATGATGCACTGTCTGACTTTGAGCAGGTGGACAAACTCTGTGAATTATCCGGCGTAGCCGTACCCAGGGCCATCGAAGATATCCGCAATGCAAAAGTATTACATGACACTGTTGTTGATGCAGACAAAATGCCGGAAGCGGTAAAGAATATACTGGGAATTTAATTATGGAATGGAATCAGTTACTTGCGGCGAGACGCAATGGAACGTATCAGAAAAATACAACCAAAAAGGGTGCTGATTTGCGAAGCGAATTTGAGAAGGACTACCATAGAATTATTGGTAGTGCTTCTTTTCGCCGTTTACAGGACAAAACCCAGGTCTTTCCTCTGGATAAGAGCGACTTTATCCGCACCCGCCTGACCCATTCCATGGAGGTATCCTCCCTGGCAAAGTCTCTGGGACAAAATATCGGGAATTATATCCTGCAAAACCAGACCGACGATCAGTTGAATCTTGAGACTAAGTCCCAGATCTGTGATATCCTTCAATGTGCTGGGCTTATCCATGATATTGGGAATCCGCCCTTCGGACATTTCGGTGAGGATGCCATCCGTGACTGGTTCCGGAAGAATCTGCCTCTTTTGAAGGTGGGGGAGGAACGCGTGGTGGATATGCTGAGTGAGGAGCAGATACAGGATGTGTACCACTTTGAGGGAAATGCCCAGGCACTCCGTCTGGTGTCCAAGCTGCATTTTCTGGTCAACGAAAACGGCATGAACCTCACCTATGGATTGCTCAATACCATCGTGAAATATCCGGTCGCATCGACGAATATCGATACGAAGAGTGGTAATGTGAAGGATAAAAAGATGGGATTTTTCTATTCGGAAAGGGAACTTTTTGGTCAGATTCAGAAGGAGACAGGGACCAATGGAAAACGCCATCCGCTGACTTTCGTGCTGGAGGCGGCAGACGATATCGCCTACCGCACAGCAGATATTGAGGATGCTTACAAGAAGGGTTGCATCACCTATGACGGCCTGGTCAAAGAATTAAAAAGATACGTGGATGGGTATCCGGTACAGGTGCTGGAGCAGCAGTACCAGCGTGCACTGGAGCATAATATGATCAATCCACAGGAATATGCGGTGCAGAATTGGCTGGTGCGCATGCAGGGGTATCTGATCTACTGCGCTACCGAGGGATTTACCTCTCATTACAAGACGATTATGCAGGGGAATTATCCCCACGATATTTTCTACCATACCGGGGCAGAAAGATTGATTCATGCGCTGGGACAGATCGCCTATGATTATGTATTTACCTCCAGACCGATCCTGAAGCTGGAAATCGCGGCGAACACCATCATCACCTATCTGCTGGACAAGATGATCCCGGCGGTGATCCAGTACGATGAGGGTAAACCCATGGGTATGATGGAAGCGAAGTATGTGACGCTTATCTCGGAAAACTATAAGCAGATTTATCATTTTTATGCAAAGGATAAAAGCCATGGAGAGCAGGTGTATCTACGGCTTTTGCTGGTCACGGACTATATCAGCGGCATGACGGACAGCTTTGCAAAAAACCTGTATCAGGAGCTAAATGGAATCGATTAGCATCGATTTGAATGAAGTTATATTTTTTTTAACTGTATTTTAAGGTATTTTAACAAAATGAAAGGTTGTTAAAGTATTGACATTTACAGGGTAAAATGAGATAATTAAAAAAATTCGATTGTACAGGAAATAATACAAAAATATGACCTGACATCAGATTTTATGAATCTAGTACACACTATAAAAAGAAAGAGGTAGAGTGCAGATGGCAAATGTAGATTTAAGTAAATATGGTATCACAGGAACAACGGAAGTGGTTTACAATCCTACTTTTGACGAGTTATTCAATGAAGAGACCAAAAAAGAGCTGGAAGGCTTCGAAAAAGGTCAGGAGAGCGAACTGGGTGCAGTAAACGTTATGACAGGTATTTATACCGGACGTTCACCTCAGGATAAGTTCATCGTTATGGACGAGAATTCAAAAGACACCGTTTGGTGGACTTCTGATGAGTACAAAAACGACAATCACCCAACCAGCAAAGAGACATGGGATGTAGTTAAGAAAATCGCACAGGAAGAGCTTTCTAATAAGAGACTTTTTGTTGTAGACGCTTTCTGTGGCGCTAATGCAGATACAAGAATGGCTATCCGTTTTATCGTTGAAGTGGCTTGGCAGGCACATTTCGTAAAGAATATGTTCATCATCCCAACCGATGAAGAACTGAAGAATTTCGAGCCAGACTTCGTTGTATACAATGCTTCCAAAGCAAAAGTTGAGAACTACAAAGAACTCGGCCTGAACTCTGAGACAGCTGTAGTGTTCAATATCTCAAGCCGTGAGCAGGTTATTATCAACACATGGTACGGCGGAGAAATGAAAAAAGGTATGTTCTCTATGATGAACTACTATCTGCCACTGAAGGGCATCGCTTCTATGCACTGCTCAGCAAATACAGATATGAACGGTGAAAACACCGCTATCTTCTTCGGACTTTCCGGAACAGGTAAGACTACACTGTCTACAGACCCGAAACGTCTCCTCATCGGTGATGACGAGCACGGCTGGGATGACAACGGCGTATTCAACTTTGAAGGTGGATGCTACGCAAAGGTTATCAATCTGGACAAAGAATCTGAGCCGGATATCTACAATGCAATCAGAAAAGATGCTCTTCTTGAGAACGTTACTCTGGATGCAGAAGGCAAGATTGACTTTGATGATAAGAGCGTAACCGAGAATACTCGTGTTTCTTACCCGATCAATCACATTGACAATATTGTACGTCCTGTTTCTGCAGCTCCTGCAGCAAAGAACGTAATCTTCCTGTCAGCAGATGCTTTCGGCGTACTGCCTCCAGTATCTATCCTGACACCAGAACAGACCAAATACTACTTCCTGTCAGGCTTCACAGCAAAACTTGCTGGTACAGAGCGTGGTATTACTGAGCCTACACCTACTTTCTCAGCTTGCTTTGGCCAGGCATTCCTGGAACTGCATCCTACCAAATATGCAGACGAACTGGTTAAGAAAATGGAAAAGAGCGGTGCAAAAGCATACCTGGTTAACACAGGATGGAACGGCACAGGCAAACGTATCTCTATCAAAGATACCCGTGGTATCATCGATGCGATCCTGTCTGGCGCTATTAAGACAGCTCCTACCAAAGAGATTCCACATTTCAACTTCGAAGTTCCAACTGAACTTCCAGGCGTAGATCCAGCTATCTTAGATCCTCGCGACACTTACACAGATGTTTCTGAATGGGAAGTGAAAGCAAAAGATCTGGCAGCTCGTTTTGTTAAGAACTTTGCGAAGTATGAAGGAAATGCAGAAGGTAAAGCATTAGTTTCTGCTGGCCCTCAGGCATAAGTAAAATAGTTTTTTCAGTCCCGGCAGCGTGTCTGCCGGGATTTTTGCTTTTTGCAAAACTTTCCAGCATTATATGTTGTATTTCATGAGATAATAGACTATAATTAATTTAGAAAAAGAACAGGAGCATGTTTCCTGGGATGTACGATCACCTTATTATTTTGAACCTACATTTTATTTCATGGGATTCCTAAACGTCCATTTGGATGTCAGGCCACCGTTTGCAGTGGAAGACAGAAGCATGGCTGCGGTTACCCACCTAGCTTTGCTAGGCGTCAAAATATGGGAACGGCACCCCGGGGCATGCAAAAGACAAAAAGAGAGTCATGAAAATGACTCTCTTTAATGTATAAGGGTATCATAACAGAGTTTTACAGAGTGAGGTTTATAATTTGGTAAAAAAACTTTGGAACAATATTATGAGTTTTTTAGGGAGAATGATGAATGATCATGTGGGTGCTTACGCTGCGCAGAGTGCATTCTTTTTGGTGTTGTCCTTTTTCCCTTTTGTACTCCTTTTGCTGTCTATTATACAGTTTACACCGGTTACCGAATCGATGATTATGAATATGATACAGACTGCTATACCGGATTCCTTTAAGGCACTGGTTAGTTCAGTGGTAAACGAGATCTACACCAGATCTAGTTCCGTGGTGCCTATATCGGCAGTGGTGGCTGTATGGTCTGCGGCCAAGGGATTTCAGGCTTTAAATAACGGGCTGAACGTGATCAATCAGGTACAGGAGACTCGTAACTGGTTTTATATGCGTTTTCGCGCTATGGTTTTTACGATTATATTTATTGTGGCGATCGTGGCGACCCTGCTGCTGCTGGTATTTGGCAGGACGATTCAGCGGTGGATGATCGGCAACTGGCCCTGGATCGAAGGCATTACTGCTTTTATCATGCAGTTTCGGACTATCGTCATGCTGTTTGCCCTGGCAGTCGCCTTTTTGTGTTTTTATAAATTCCTGCCAAACCGCAAGGTGAGATTCAAGTATCAGCTTCCGGGCGCATTGTTAACAGCAGTGTCATGGGCGGCTTTTTCCTATTTCTTTTCTATTTACCTGGATCATTTCCAGGGCTATATGACCATGTACGGCAGTCTGACTACGATTATCCTGACCATGTTGTGGGTGTATTTTTGTATGTACCTTTTCTTAATCGGAGCGGAGGTCAATCAGATGATTACCGAGGACCCGGAGAATAACATGATCAGGGAAACTTTCGAGGATGTGAGGGAAGAGACCAGGGAAAGAAAGAACGAGATCGAGGAGCACCTCGAAGAGAAGAAAGAAATATGGCGGGCAAAAAAAGACAAAGACTAGACATGGGAAAAAAGTGGAGCGTAAAATGGACGTATTGCAAAAATCCGGCTTGACAGAAATTGAAATTGTGTTTAGAATGATAAAGGATATAGATATATGTGATGAAGGTGTTTGTAGATATTTATTTTCTTCCAGAGAGAGAAAGTCATCGGCTGTAAGCTTTCTTAAGTTCAGGTAAGTATTGAGTTTCCCACCGGAGCATCGTTTCTGAAATAATAGTAGGTTACGACGTGAGTGCGCGTTAAGCATACAATGAGTGCCCAATGTTTACATTGGGAATCAGGGTGGTACCGCGGAAGATACTCCGTCCCTTTTTAGGGGCGGTTTTTTTGTGTTGATAATGAGCCAGATGGACCGCGAATCGAGTAGGGAACCAGCTCGATTATTGAGAAAAAGGAGGAAGAACAATGAGCAATGTGCAGGAAAATGTGAAGAAGATCATTGAAGAAGCGACTGCGAAGATTCAGGGCGTAGACGCTTTGGATGCTTTGAATGAGGTGCGCGTGGCGTTCCTTGGCAAGAAAGGTCAGCTGACCAGTGTATTAAAGGGTATGAAGGATGTGGCACCGGAGGATCGTCCAAAGGTGGGCCAGTGGGTAAATGAAGCCCGAGAGACCATCGAGAAACATCTGGAGGAGACGAAGAAGGATCTGGAGGCAAAGAAACTTGCCCTGCAGATGGAATCAGAAACCATCGATGTGACATTGCCTGCGAAAAAGGCTGAGATGGGACATCGCCATCCAAACGCCATCGCATTGGACGAAGTAGAACGCATCTTTATCGGAATGGGCTATGAAGTCATCGAGGGCCCGGAAGTAGAGTATGATGAATATAATTTTGAAAAATTGAATATTCCGGCAAACCATCCGGCAAAGGATGAGCAGGATACTTTTTATATTAACAAAGACATTGTGCTGCGTACCCAGACTTCACCGGTACAGGCCCGCGTCATGGAACAGGGCAAGCTGCCTATCCGTATGCTGTCACCGGGGCGTGTATTCCGTTCAGACGAAGTGGATGCCACCCATTCGCCTTCCTTCCATCAGATTGAGGGATTGGTTATTGACAAGAATATTACCTTCGCAGACCTGAAAGGTACGCTGGAAGTATTTGCAAGAGAATTATTCGGACCGGACACAAAGACAAAGTTCCGTCCACACCATTTTCCATTCACAGAGCCAAGTGCTGAGATGGACGTGAGCTGTTTCAAGTGTGGCGGCAAGGGGTGCCGTTTCTGCAAGGGGGAAGGCTGGATAGAGATCCTTGGATGTGGTATGGTACATCCTCACGTGCTGGAAATGTGCGGCATCGATCCGACGGAATACACCGGATTTGCCTTTGGTGTTGGCATGGAGCGTATCGCGCTTCTCAAATACGAGATCGATGATATGCGCCTGTTATATGAAAACGATGTACGCTTCCTGAAACAGTTTTAGGAGTGAAGATTTCAAACATTTTGGTAATTCAAGGATAAATAAGTCATGGCTGCCCAAAACAGGCTGGAAACGAGCAACTTTATCATCCTTTTTGGTAATTGATAATAAATATTGTATCTGCTGCCCAAAAAATCCGCATTTTCAAGGATTTTTTGGTAGCAAAAAAGCAAAGCAAGTCATGGATGCCCAAAGTTGGCTGGGGAACGAGCGGTTTTAGAGGAAATTTGGCAGCAAAAAGCAAAGCAAGTCATGGCTGCCCAAAGTTGGCTGGAAAACGAGCGGTTTAAGAGGAAATTTGGCAGCAAAAAGCAAAGCAAGTCATGGCTGCCCAAAGTTGGCTGGAAAACGAGCGGTTTTAGAGGAAATTTGGCAGCAAAAAGCAAAGCAAGTCATGGCTGCCCAAAGTTGGCTGGAAAACAGGCGAGTTTAGGGAATTGTAGAAAGAAAAGAGGAGAATAACATGAATACATCATTATCATGGATAAAAGCATATGTGCCGGATCTGGATGTGACGGCGCAGGAATATATGGATGCTATGACACTGTCAGGCACCAAGGTAGAGGGCTATACCAAATTAGACGAGGATCTGGACAAGATCGTCATCGGACAGATCGACAAGATCGAACGTCACCCGGACGCGGACAAGCTGATCATATGCCAGGTAAATGTCGGGACAGAGGTGGTACAGATCGTTACAGGTGCACCCAATGTACACGAAGGAGATAAGGTTCCGGTTGTATTAAGCGGTGGAAAAGTTGCAGGGGGACACGATGGCAAGATGACTAAGGGCGGTATCCAGATCAAATCCGGCAAACTCCGCGGCATCGATTCTTACGGCATGATGTGCTCCATCGAAGAACTGGGCAGCTCCCGTGAAATGTACCCGGAAGCGCCGGAAAATGGTATCTACATTTTCCCGCAGGATGCGACGGTAGGCGAGAGTGCTATTACTGCACTGGGTCTGGACGATGTGGTGTTCGAATATGAGGTTACGTCCAACCGTGTAGACTGCTACAGCGTGCTGGGCATTGCCAGAGAAGTAGCGGCAACTTTTGACAAGACATTCGCACCGCCTGCTGTGACCGTAAAGGGCAACAATGAGGATGCGCACGATTATATTAAAGTAAGTGTACAGGACGAGGATCTCTGCTCACGCTACTGTGCACGTGTGGTAAAAAATGTAAAGATCGGACCATCACCAAAATGGATGCAGCGTTGTCTGGCTTCCAACGGTATCCGGCCTATTAATAACCTGGTGGATATCACCAACTATGTTATGGAAGAATATGGACAGCCTATGCACGCCTATGATCTGGACCAGATTGCAAAGAAAGAGATCATCGTGCGCCGTGCAGGTGCCCAGGAGAAGTTCGTGACCTTAGACGGTCAGGAACGTACCATGGATGAGAATGTTCTTATGATTTGTGACGGTGAAAAGGCTGTGGGTATCGCCGGTATCATGGGTGGTGAAAACTCCATGATCACGGATCACGTACAGACTGTTTTGTTTGAGGCGGCATGCTTCGATGGAACCAACATTCGTCTGTCCAGCAAACGGATCGGCCTGCGTACCGACGCTTCCACTAAGTTCGAAA
Organism: Lachnospiraceae bacterium; assembly: GCA_028692975.1. Lineage (GTDB taxonomy): Bacteria > Bacillota > Clostridia > Lachnospirales > Lachnospiraceae > JALENY01. The sequence goes on along the minus strand of JAQUWF010000023.1, from coordinate 29,220 downwards.
AGGGCCTGGATCCAAACAATGCACAGGCAGCTATCGATCGCGCATGCCAGCTCATGGAAGAACTGGGAGCAGGTGAAGTTGTGGGTGGTACTGTGGATGTTTATAATACGGTGAAAGAGCCGGTAGCCATACCATTCGAGCCGGACAAGATCAATGAACTCCTTGGAACTGATATTTCCAGAGAAGACATGATCGGTTATTTTAAGAAAATCGACCTGGAATATAACGAAGCGGACAACACCATCGTGGCACCAACCTTCCGCCACGATATCTTCCGCACAGCCGATCTGGCAGAGGAAGTAGCTCGTTTCTTCGGATATGACAATATTCCCACCACGCTGCCAAAGGGTGAGTCTACCTTCGGTAAAATTTCCTTCAAACTGCAAGTCGAAGGGATCGCAAGAGATATCGCGGAGTGCTGCGGATTCTCCCAGGGCATGCATTATTCCTTCGAAAGCCCGAAGGTATTTGATAAATTAATGATTCCTGCAGAAGACAATCTGCGTCAGGCGATTACCATCATGAATCCCCTGGGCGAAGATTTCAGCATTATGAGAACCTTGCCTTTAAACGGTATGCTTACTTCTCTGGCGACGAACTACAATAGAAGAAACAAGAGTGTGCGTCTCTATGAACTGGGCAATATTTATCTGCCAAAACAGCTGCCGCTGACCGAACTGCCCGAAGAGCGTATGCAGTTTACTCTGGGTATGTACGGAGATGGTGATTTCTTTGATATGAAAGGTGTAGTAGAAGAATTCTTCGACAAACTTGGCATGACGAAAAAGACCGACTATTCACCGGAAAATAAGAAACCGTATTTCCATCCGGGCCGTCAGGCGGATATCATTTATGATGGCGAGCAGGTGGGCTATCTTGGGGAGGTACATCCGCTGGTAGCAAATACTTACGGTATCGGTGAGAAGGCTTATGTTGCAGTGCTGGATATTCCGGCTATCCTTGACTTTGCTACTTTTGACCGCAAATATACCGGTATTGCAAAATATCCGGCAGTTACCCGTGATCTGAGCATGGTAGTACCTCATGCAATCCTGGTAGGCCAGATCGAGCATATCTTTGAACAGCGTGGCGGAAAACACCTGGAAAGCTACAAGCTGTTTGATATCTATGAGGGCAGCCAGATCAAGACGGGATTCAAGTCTATCGCTTATTCTCTCGTATTCCGTGCACCGGACAGAACGCTGGAGGAAGCAGATATGACAGCAACTATGAAGAGAATTTTAAACGGACTGGAAGGTCTGGGAATCGAGTTGAGACAGTAATGAAATTATATGTTATGCGCCATGGGGAGACCCCATGGAATGCGGAAGTGAGACTACAGGGATGTGCAGATGTCCCGCTGAATGAAAATGGAGTGCGTCTGGCCAGGGAAACCGGCCAGGCCCTTTCCCATGTGGAGTTTGACGCGGCTATTGTGAGCCCTTTAAAGAGAGCGAAGACCACGGCGGAACTGGTGCTGGGAGACCGGGAAATTCCTTTTATCGAGGACAGCCGGATCCAGGAGATCAGTTTTGGGGAGTGGGAAGGCAGACGGTGTTCTAAGGACCATATGGAGATTCCGTCGGAGATGATTCATCGGTTTTTCCATGATACGCCACACTACGAGGCACCTCCCGGAGGGGAGACGATCCCTCAGCTTTTGAAACGGACACATTCTTTTTATGAGGATTTGATCCGCAGTGAGCGGTGGAGAAATGCTACCCTTTTGATTGCCACCCATGGGGCCGCGGTGCGTGCTTTGATGCAGAGTATTTTCCAGGATGGTGATTTCTGGAGAAATGGTGTGCCGCCAAATTGCGCTGTTAATGTTGTTGAGATTGCCAATGGACAGGTGATGTCCGTGGAGGAAGACAGAATATATTATGAAAACTAGTGATTTTTATTTTGATTTACCCCAGGAGCTGATCGCCCAGGATCCACTGGAGGATCGAAGCAGTTCGAGACTGCTGCATCTGGACAAAGAGACTGGTGCTATTACCCACGAGCATTTTCGGAATATTATGGATTACCTGCGTGCAGGTGACTGCCTTGTGATCAATGATACGAAGGTGATTCCGGCACGTCTGTATGGGACGAAGGTTGGAACGGATGCGCGCATCGAGATCCTTTTGCTGAAACGGAAGGAGAATGACGTCTGGGAAACTTTGGTGAAGCCGGGCAAGAAGGCGAAACCGGGCGTGAAGATCAGCTTTGGTGACGGACGCCTTATGGGGGAGATCCTGGATGTGGTGGACGAGGGGAATCGTCTGATTCAGTTTTCTTATGATGGGATTTTTGAGGAGATTCTGGATCAGCTGGGCGAGATGCCGCTGCCCCCGTATATTACCCACAAACTCCAGGATAAGAACCGTTACCAGACGGTTTATGCCAAGCATGACGGCTCGGCGGCTGCACCTACGGCGGGACTTCATTTTACGAAGGAACTGCTCCGGGAGGTGGCGGATATGGGCGTGAAGATCGCGCATGTGACGCTGCATGTAGGTCTTGGGACCTTTCGGCCTGTGAAGGTGGATGATGTGCAGAAGCATCATATGCACTCGGAGTTTTATGTGGTGGAGGAGGATCAGGCGAAGCTGATCAATGACACCAGGGCTGCGGGTGGCCGTGTGATTTCTGTAGGCACTACCAGCTGCCGTACCCTTGAGTCGGCTACGGATGAGCAGGGGGTGCTGAAAGCGGGAAGTGGATGGACGGAGATTTTTATTTATCCTGGATACACATTCAAGATGATCCATGGATTGATCACGAATTTCCATCTGCCGGAGTCAACGCTTTTAATGCTGGTTTCGGCACTGGCAGGGAAAGAACATATACTTCACGCATACGAAGTGGCCGTACAGGAGCGTTACAGATTTTTTTCTTTTGGCGACGCCATGATGATCATATAAAAATGGGATGCTTCAGTTATCTGAGGCATCCCATTTTTTTACATTAAGGATTGTAAATCTTTATAGAAATCCGGGTAGGAGATGTTGACGCAGTCAGCATCTTTTATTTGTGTGATCCCGTCGGCAACCAGGGCGGCTATGGCGAAGGACATGGCTATGCGGTGGTCTTTGTGGCTGTCGATGAATGCACCGTGCAGCGGGCGGCCTCCGTTTATGATCATGCCGTCGGAGGTGCCGGTAATATCGACACCCATGGATGTGAGAGAGTCCACGATGATAGCCAGACGGTCGGATTCTTTGACGCGCAGCTCCTGGGCATCGCGGATGACGGTGGTGCCGTCGGCGCAGGCGGCCAGGATGGCGATCATGGGGAGTTCATCGATCAGTGTGGGGATCAGTGAGCCTTCTATGGTGGTGCCGTGTAGTGTGCTGGTCCGTACCAGAAGGTCTGCTACGGGTTCGCCGCTGACGGTGTGCTGATTTTCGTAGGTGATATCTGCGCCCATGGCCTTGCATACCTGAAGGATGCCGTCCCGGGTGGGATTGATGCCTACATTTTTGATGTAGATTTCGGAGTTTGGAACCATGAGTCCGGCGGCTATGAAGTAAGCGGCGGAGGAGATGTCTCCTGGGACCTGTACCTTCTGGCCCTGCAGCTCTGGATTGGGCAGTATGGTCGCTGTGGTACCTTCGCTGGTGATGTTGGCACCGAAGGCGGAGAGCATGAGTTCCGTGTGATCCCTGGACAGGGCTGGTTCGGTTACGCTGGTTGGCGCATCGGCGTAGAGCCCGGCCAGGAGCACGCAGGATTTGACCTGAGCGGAGGCCACCGGAGAATCGTAGTGAATCCCGTGAAGGGGTGTGCCTTTGATCAAAAGGGGTGCGCAGTCATTGCCGCGTATGCTCTGGATGTCAGCACCCATCATAGCCAGAGGCTTCATGATACGTCCCATGGGCCGTGACTGGATAGATTCGTCACCGGTCAGCTCACAGGTAAAATTCTGTCCGGCCAGGATGCCGGAGATCAGGCGGGTGGTGGTGCCGCTGTTGCCTGTGTCCAGGACGCTCTTCGGCTTGAAAAGACCATGAAGCCCGTTGCCGTCAATGAGGACGCCGTCTCCGTGATTCTGGATATCCACGCCCATCTTGCGGAAGCAATCGATGGTGGAGAGGCAGTCAGCACCCTGGAGAAAGTTGGTCACCCAGGTCTTGCCCTGTGACAGGGCTCCGAACATGACCGCCCGGTGGGAGATGGATTTGTCTCCCGGTATGCGTATGATTCCTTTTAAAAACTTAGCCTGTTTGAATTCCATTTTTTCACCTGTTATCTTTCATAAATCGTATAGCCCCGTGCCTCCAGCAATTTACCTGCACGCTGGCTCTCGTCTTCTTCATAAAATTCGACTTTCAGAACACCTTCTTCAAATTCCCGGTTGTTTACGATGCCGATATTTTTGATGCTGATGCCATTGGTGGCAAGGATCGTTGCGATAGTAGCAATCTGTCCGGCTTCATCGGCGATATCACAGTAGACCATGTAGGCCTTTTTGATAGGACCGGAAGGTTCAGAGGACATGGAATCGCGGTAGTCCCGGGACTGCTCGAAGACAGACATGAGCTCGTCGGCATCCTGATTGTCAATATATACCCGGTACTGGATCAGTGACCGGATGAACGCATCCAGTACCTTCGATATGTTCCCATTGTTTGCCAGACAGATCTGTTGCCACATGACAGGAGAGGAGGAGGCGATGCGGGTGATATCCTTAAATCCACCGGCAGCGATATGCTTCATATATTCTTCGTCACCGTCCAGATCCTGGATCAGATTGACCAGGGATGCGGCAATCACATGAGGCAGATGGCTGACTGCGGCGGTGATATAATCATGTTCTTCGTAGGTCAGGATAAGAGGCAGTGCGCCCAGAGAGGAGACCAGTTCGGAATACGCCATAATAGCCGGCAGCGGGACGCTGTCGGCGGGTGTGATAATATAGTAGGCATTTTCGAAGAGACGGTCGGAAGCATGGTCATATCCGGTCTTCTCGGATCCGGCCATGGGATGACCGCCGATAAAACAGTCGTTCAATCCCAGGGCATCTACTGCCTTGTGCATTTCTGTCTTTACGCTGCCAACGTCGGTCAGGATGCAGCCATCTTTTTTCAGTTCCTTTAGTGTGCACAGGTAAGCAATATTTGCCAGGACCGGAGCACACAGAAAGATATAATCGCAGGCAGTGAAATGTTCGTCTACAGCAGGAACGACTTCCTGAATCGCGTGTTCGGCGAAAGCCCTCTGCGTCATCTTTTCATCTGCATCATAGGCAATGATGCGGTATTCTGGATGAGATTTGTGAAGGGTACGGGCCAGTGAGCCTCCGATGAGTCCGAGTCCCACAAAGCCAATACAGATATCTTCGTTCATTTTATAACTTCCTTCCTGCTAACTGGATATAATCTTTCATTTCTGCCATGAGTTGATCGAACTGGTCGAAGGTCAGAGACTGTGCACCGTCGGACAGTGCATGTTCCGGATCGTTGTGTACTTCAATCATAAGTCCGTCTGCGCCGCAGGCTACAGCTGCCTTGGCAAGTGGTCCCACATAGCTCCTTACGCCGGTCGCATGAGATGGATCCACGATAATCGGCAGATGTGATTTGGACTTGATCACAGGCACAGCGCTGAGATCCAGAGTGTTTCTGGTAGCTGTCTCAAAGGTGCGGATACCGCGCTCACACAGGACTACATTCGGATTGCCCTCGGCGATGATATATTCTGCCGCATTGAGCCATTCATCGATGGTGGCAGACAGACCGCGTTTTAAGAGTACCGGCTTGCCGGACTGGCCTACTTCACGCAGCAGCTGGAAATTCTGCATGTTGCGGGCGCCTACCTGCAGCATGTCTACATATTTGACAGCGGCATTGATGGCGTCGGCACTGATGACTTCACAGATAGTATTCAGACCGGTCTCTTCCTTGGCTTTTGCCATGTAGCGGAGGCCGTCTTCCTCCAGACCCTGGAATGAGTATGGAGAGGTACGCGGCTTGTAAGCACCGCCCCTGACGAACTGTGCACCGGCTTTTTTGACTGCATGGGCGATGGACAAAAGCTGTTCTTCGGTCTCTACAGCGCAGGGACCTGCCATGATCGTCAGTGTGCCAGGGCCGATGATATGGCTGCCTACCTTGACTATGGAATCTTCTGGATGGAACTTGCGACTGGCCTGTTTATAGGTCTCGGTAACCGGAACGATGCGGTCTACGTCATTCATCAGTTCCAGATTCTTGTTTGTGAGTTTGTTCTTATCGCCGACCACGCCGATGATAGTCACCTGTTTACCTGTGGACAGGTGCGCCTCCAGGCCGTTTTCTTCGATGATGCGGACTATCTGGCGGACGGAAGACTCCGGTGCCTGTGGTTTCATTACAATAATCATGCTATATACTTCCTTTTCTCTATGGTTTATAAAATCGTGTATGTTTCCTTGCTTTGTATATTGTAAATCAAGGTTATACAAATGTCAACGCTTTTGTGCTTTAAAGTGGAATAGTTTTTTGCTTTAAAGCGAGAGAGCAAAAGACACAATTGTTCAAAAAAGGAAATAAAGAAAAAATACACTACACTTTTCTGCGCTAATGTAGTAAAATAAAAAACGTTATTGCATAAAAACTGTTTTCTGAAGCGGAATCAAGTTTCGGAAAAAAGCAAATGAAGGAGGACATAATGAAAAAGATAGTACAAAAGTGGAACAGTATCAGTCTGATCCTGCGTATCCTGGTGGGGCTGATCATTGGAGCAGTCTTAGGTATGGCACTACCACAGGCTACAGGAATCAGCCTGTTGGGGACCTTGTTTGTGGGAGCCTTAAAGGCTATCGCGCCGATTCTTGTTTTTATTCTGGTCATGAGCTCACTGGCCCAGGCCAAAGGAAAGGTGGGCAAACAGTTTTCCACGGTTATTTTCCTGTATATGCTGAGCACGCTGCTGGCTGCTGTGGTTGCCGTATTTGCCAGTTTTTTATTCCCGGTAACGCTGCAACTGACGGATGCAGTAACCGAGGCAGCACCAGGCGGCATCGGAGAAGTTCTTGGTACGCTGCTGAATAATGTTGTTTCCAATCCAGTGTCAGCGCTCATGAATGCCAACTACATCGGTATCCTGGCATGGGCGATTCTTCTGGGTATTGCCCTGCGCCATGCTTCGGAAGGTACGAAGAAAGTACTGAGCGACCTGTCGAATGCTGTATCCCAGGGCGTGCGCTGGATCATCAATTTGGCTCCGTTCGGTATTCTTGGATTGGTGTTTTCCACTGTTTCAGCCAATGGACTGGATATTTTCACCACCTATGGAAGGCTGCTTCTAGTGCTGGTAGGCGCTATGCTGGCGGTAGCGTTGATCGTGGATCCGCTGATTGCGGCTATCTGTCTGCACCGCAATCCGTATCCGCTGGTACTGCGCTGCTTTAGAGACAGTGGAGTCACTGCATTTTTTACCCGCAGTTCAGCTGCCAATATTCCGGTAAACATGGCTCTCTGTGAAAAACTGGGGCTGGATAAGGATATTTACTCCGTGTCAATCCCTCTTGGTGCGACTATTAATATGGACGGTGCGGCGATCACCATAACGATTCTTACCCTGGCGGCTGCTAATACCATGCATCTGGCGGTAGATATTCCTTCCGCTATTGTCTTAAGCGTGCTGGCTACTGTGGCAGCCTGTGGCGCTTCCGGTGTGGCAGGCGGCTCTCTGCTGCTGATTCCGCTGGCCTGCTCCTTGTTTGGTATCTCCAATGATATCGCTATGCAGGTAGTTGGTGTTGGTTTCATCATCGGAGTGGTACAGGATTCCTTTGAGACAGCGATCAATTCTTCGGGAGACGTACTCTTTGCTGCCACCGCAGAATTTCGTCAGTGGCTCAAGGAAGGCAAAAAATTACCATTTTAATAAAATCTTAGATAAAAAGCACAATCAACTTGATAAGTTCCTTGAATTTTAGTACAATATACACAGACGTAATGATTCTAAACAGCAGACCCTGCTGCTTGGAATCGTTATACGCATACTAATTCTTGGGAGGAAAGACATATGGACGTTTTTAGAACTGACCGAATTCGTAACGTAGTTTTGCTGGGACATGGTGGCGCCGGAAAAACAACACTGGTAGAGGCTATGGCTTATTTATCAGGAATCACCAGCCGTCTGGGTTCCGTTACTGATGGCAATACAATCAGTGACTTTGATAAAGAAGAAATCAAACGTAAATTTTCTATTACCACATCTGTTGTACCTGTTGTATGGGATAAGGTAAAAGTTAACGTGCTGGATACTCCCGGTTACTTTGACTTTGTAGGCCAGACCCAGGAGGCAGTGAGCGTTGCAGACGCAGCGATTATCGTGGTATCCGGTAAGGATGGCGTACAGGTTGGAACGCAGAAAGCATGGGAGCTTTGTGAAGAACACAACCTTCCGCGTATGTTTTTTGTTACGGAGATGGATAATGACGATGTCAGCTATCGTGCAGTCGTAGACCAGCTGACCGAATTATACGGCAAACGTATCGCGCCGCTTCATTTCCCTATCCGTGAAGGTGGAAAGTTCATCGGTTATGTGAACGTAGTGAAAAAGGCCGGCAGACGATACATAGAAAAAGATAAGAAGGAAGAAATTCCGGTACCGGATTATTCTCAGGAATATCTGGATAAGTACCGCGAGACATTGTTAGAAGCAGTGGCAGAGACCAGCGAAGAATTTATGGACCGTTATTTTGCAGGGGAAGAATTCTCTGTTGCAGAGATTTCTGCGGCTATTGCTACCAATGTCTCCGACGGAAGCATCGTTCCCGTATGCATGGGCTCCCCGGTAAATCTTCAGGGTGTTAAGATCCTTCTGGATGATATCTGCGGATACTTCCCGGATCCAGGCCAGCGCGCATGCAATGGTATCGTACAGACTACCAATGAATTGTTCGAGGCGAATTATGACTTTGCAAAACCAAAGTCAGCCTTTGTATGGAAAACCATCGTGGATCCGTTTATCGGCAAATATTCCCTGATCAAGGTTTGTTCAGGAACCATCAAGAATGATGATCTTCTCTACAATGTAGGACGTGATGAAGAGGAAAAACTGAGCAAATTATATATTATGGAAGGTGCTAAACCGGTGGAGGTTCCGGAGCTTATGGCGGGCGATATCGGCGCCATCGGCAAGCTGATACATGCGCGAAGCGGCGATACGCTGGCAACAAAGAATATGCCGGTATTGTATCCCAAATCACCGATTTCCAAACCCTATACTTACAAACGCTACAAAGCCGTTAACAAGGGAGATGAGGATAAGATTTCCCAGGCTATGTCCAAGATGATGGTAGAAGATCAGACCATGCTGCTGGAAAATGATGCGGCGAACCGTCAGACTCTGCTCTATGCTATGGGCGAGCAGCATATGGATATTATCGTCAGCAAATTAAAAGAAAAATATAAGATTGATATCGAATTGTCTGAGCCGAAGGTTGCTTTCCGTGAGACTATCCGCAAGAATGCAGATGTGGAAGCAAAATACAAGAAACAGTCCGGTGGACATGGACAGTATGGTCATGTAAAGATGCGCTTCGAACCGTCCGGCAATATGGAAGAAACATACGAATTCGCTCAGGAAGTTGTGGGCGGAGCTGTTCCAAAGAATTTCTTCCCGGCAGTGGAAAAAGGCCTGGCTGACTGCGTAGTGGCAGGACCGCTGGCGGCATATCCGGTGGTGGGCGTGAAGGCTGTCCTGTATGATGGCTCTTATCATACGGTTGACTCTTCAGAACTGGCATTTAGACAGGCGACCAAGATGGCCTTCAAGGATGGATTTATGAAGGCTTCTCCAGTATTATTAGAGCCTATCGTATCCATGAAAGTAACGGTTCCGGACAAATATACCGGTGACGTTATGGGTGATCTGAACAAACGCCGTGGACGTGTGCTTGGCATGAATCCTGACAAATCCGGCAATACTGTTATAGAGGCAGATGTACCACAGCTGGAGATCTACGGATATTCTACCGTACTGCGCTCTATGACCGGCGGAAGCGGAGATTTCGCTTTCACCTTCGCACGCTATGAGCAGGCACCTTCGGACGTACAGGAAAAACAGATCAAGGAACGTGCAAGCAAGTTGACGAAAGATGAAGAATAGAGTATAATGCTTGATAGGTTTATGCATATACTGCGTAGAACGTGATACAGGAGTACTATTTGTCATCCTGAACGTGGTGAAGGATCCTTCATTGCATTCGGGATGACATTTTTAGTTACAAACATGAGAAATAAGAGAGGAAGATTATGAAAAAAGGAAAGAAGTTTTTTATCGAGGCAATTATTGTAGCCCTGGTTCTTGCAGGAATCTATTATTATGTGGAATTGCCGGCAGTCAATATACATGCCAGCGGATTCTGGTGGTTTCTGATTGGGATCCTGGTGGTGATTCTGGTCGTTATCATGCTGCGTACAAAGATCAAAACGAGACAGGAACTGAAGGAGAGTAAGGCGCTGACCATAGGCGTATGGGCAGTACTGGCCGTGATCGTTGTATTTCTGGTTGGAAGCATCCTGTCTTCACCCATTGTCAATGCGAAAAAATATCAGCAGCTGCTGACCGTGGAGAATCGTGATTTTGCAGAGGACATCAAGGAGGTAAATTACAACCAGATTCCGCTGCTGGACAAAGATTCCGCGGAGATCCTGGGTAATCGTAAGATGGGAAGCATGGTGGACATGGTATCTCAGTTTGAGGTGAGTTCCCTGTATTCCCAGATCAATTATAATGGGAAACCGGTGCGTGTGACTCCTCTGGTATATGCCAGTCCGATCAAATGGTTCACCAACCAGAGTGAAGGTATTCCGGCGTATATTATGATCGATATGACGACACAGGATACACAACTGGTGAAACTGGATGAGGGTATCAAATACTCCCAGTCTGAGTATCTGAACAGGAATATCAATCGTCACCTGCGTTTTAGTTATCCGACTTATATTTTTGACCAGTTGAGTTTTGAAATCAATGATGAGGGCGTGCCTTACTGGGTGTGTCCGGTCAAGAAATTTACCATCGGACTTTTCGGAGGAGAAACTATCGGAAGAGTGATTCTTTGTAATGCAGTGACAGGCGAGACAACAGATTACGCCATCGAGGACTGCCCGGAGTGGGTGGACCGCGCGTATCCGGCGGATCTTTTGATCGAACAGTATGATTACCACGGAGAACTGGTCAACGGATTCTTCAACAGCGTGCTGGGACAGAAGGGCTGCCTGCATACTACGGACGGTTATAATTATATTGCTATGGATGATGATGTTTGGGTTTACACAGGCATTACTTCTGTCAGCGGAGATCGTTCCAACGTTGGATTTGTCCTGATGAATCAGCGTACCCAGGAGACGCGGTATTATGAAGTGAATGGAGCGGAAGAGTACTCGGCTATGGATTCCGCCAAAGGGCAGGTACAGAATCTTGGCTATGAAGCCACCTTCCCGCTGCTGATAAATATCGCTAATGAGCCTACGTATTTTATGGCACTGAAGGATGCGGCAGGACTGGTGAAGAAGTATGCCATGGTCAACATTAAGACCTATCAGAATGTTGCTATCGGCGATACGGTGGCTGCCTGCGAGAAGGCTTATGTGGCTATGCTGAGTGAAAACGGCGTGTCCACCAGTGAAGGCGGTGTGACGAAGACAATTACAGGCAATATTGAAAAGATCGCACAGAGTGTTATTGATGGGAATTCCCATTTCTATCTGACTCTGGCGGGAAGCAAGCTGATCTTTGATGTACCGATCGTGGATTATCTGAATGTAATCACATTTGATGTGGGAGATGAGGTAACCATTGAGTACATGGAGGGAGAAGAAGTGACCACCGTGCTTAATGTTAAATAAAAAAGTCAAAAAGAAGACTGGCAGCTAAAAACTGTCAGTCTTCTTTTTGATTTTTATTTCGCCAGGTTTTTCTCTAATAACTTGGTTAATTTATTGGTGGTGCTTCTGACACGTTCTACAGATACGTCGTGATTCAGGATGTCCATGATGCTGGCCAGATATTTGTACATGTTGGCGGTCTCATAATAAGGACGATCCAGAAGGCCCTGCGGCTGGTAGGTGAGGTTGGTGGTGATCAGTTTGGTCAGGTAACCTTTTTCGTAGTATTCATCAAACTTTTGCAGGCCATCGGTGAAGAGACCGAAGGTACAGCAGACGAATACGCGGTTGGCACCTTTTTCTTTGACCTGTTTGGCCACGTCCAGCATGCTTTCACCGGAGGAAATCATGTCATCGATGATGATCACATCCTTGCCGTCCACCGAATCACCCAGAAATTCGTGGGCAACGATAGGGTTCTTGCCGTTTACGATAGTGGAGTAGTCACGGCGTTTGTAAAACATACCCATATCAACGCCCAGGATATTGGAGAAGTATACGGCTCTTGCCATAGCACCTTCGTCCGGGCTGATGATCATCAGGTGTTCGTTGTCCAGTTTCAGATCTGGAACGGATTTGATCATGGCTTTTAAGAACTGATAAGTCGGCATATAATTATCAAAGCCGCGAAGAGGAATTGCATTTTGTACACGGGGATCGTGGGCATCAAAGGTGATGATGTTGGCCACGCCCATATCTACCAGTTCGCGAAGACCAAGGGCACAGTCCAGAGATTCACGGGAGCTGCGTTTGTGCTGACGGCTTTCATATAAAAACGGCATAACCACGTTGATACGATGCGCTTTGCCGGTTGCTGCTGATATAATACGCTTCAGATCCTGAAAATGATTGTCCGGGGACATATGATTGATATGGCCGCATACCTTGTATGTAACATTGTAATTCATAACATCGGCGATGATAAAAAGGTCGGCACCACGGACTGATTCGTAAAATTTGGCCTTGCCTTCGCCGGTACCAAATCTCGGACATTCTGTTTTGATCAGGTAGCTGGGCTCAATATATCCGGAAAAAGATTTCCCAGTGGGTTGATGTGTACCCAGTTCCTTGCGGAATTTTACGATATAATTATTTAATGCGGATGCAATATCTCCAGAACCTTCCAATGCTGCGATCTTAATGGGAGCAACCGGAAGGGATTTCTCTAATACGTCTAAGTTTGCCATTTCTTCCTCCGTCGGATTATGATTTTTGTAACTGTGAGCCTAAATACACTCACTATATTTATAACATCTGACTTTTTCACAGTCAAGGAGTTTACAAAAGAAATTAAAATTGGTATAGTATATAGGATGAAATGGAGTGAAAAGATGAAGAATAACAAACACCTTGTGGGAAAAGTGCTTCCCGACAGTATTGCCGAAGAACTGGAAATCGAACCGGGTGACGAACTGCTTTCTATTAATGACCAGACGATCGAAGATATTTTTGATTACCATTATCTTATGAATGAAGAATATGTGGAACTTCTGATCCGAAAGCAAGATGGGGAAGAATGGCAGCTGGAGATCGAGAAGGAGTACGAGGAGGATATCGGTATCGAGTTCACAAACCCGCTGATGGATGAGTACCGTTCCTGCAGCAATCACTGTGTATTCTGCTTTATAGATCAGATGCCGCCGAATATGAGAGAGACACTCTATTTCAAGGATGATGATTCACGGCTTTCCTTTTTACAGGGGAATTATGTGACGCTGACGAATATGAGTGATCATGATATTGGAAGGATCATACAATATCATCTATCTCCTATTAATATATCTTTCCATACGACCAATCCAAAGCTGCGCTGCGAGATGCTGCACAATCGCTTTGCCGGGGATATTTTTCTGAAAGTAGACCGCCTGTATGAAGCCGGGATCGAGATGAATGGGCAGATCGTGCTGTGCAAGGGTATGAATGACGGAGCAGAACTGGAGCGAACGATCAAAGACCTGAGCAGGTATCTGCCTCATCTGAAGAGTGTCTCGGTGGTGCCCATAGGCATGACGAAATACAGGGACGGCCTGTGTCAGATACCGCCTTTTACGAAAGAAGATGCCGTAGAGACGCTGCGGATTATTCATAAGTGGCAGGAACAGATTTTTGCAGAGCATGGAGACCATTTTATCCATGCCAGCGATGAGTGGTATATTCTGGCGGAGACGGATCTGCCGGAGGAGGCGCAATACGATGGTTATCCACAGCTGGAAAACGGCGTGGGTATGCTGCGGCTGTTGGAGGTGGAGGTGCGAAAGGCACTGGAACAGAACAGGGGCGATGACCGGGAAGACGTGGTATCCATTGCCACAGGCAGACTGGCCGCACCATTTATCCGAAAATATGTAACGTTCATACAGGAAAAGTACCCGAAATTAAAGGTACATACCTATGAGATAACCAATGAATTCTTTGGCGAGCAGATCACTGTATCCGGTTTGATCACGGGACAGGATCTTCTGCGCCAGTTAAAGGGGAAGGATCTGGGACAGAGGCTTCTGCTGCCGTGTAATATGCTGCGCAGTGGAGAGGACGTGTTCCTGGATGACGTGACCCTGCAAGAATTAGAACAGAAACTGCAGACTCCCATTGTTGTGGCAGAACAGGGCGGAGAGGATCTGCTGAACGGTGTGCTGGGAGAAACCAGAGGGCACACTATGAAGAGGAGACAGAATTATGAGCAAGCCGATAGTAGCTATAGTAGGGAGACCTAATGTGGGCAAATCCACATTATTCAATGCCCTTGCTGGAGAAAATATCTCCATCGTAAAAGATACACCCGGTGTGACCAGAGACCGTATTTATGCGGAAGTCAACTGGCTGAACCACAACTTTACCCTGATCGATACGGGCGGTATCGAGCCGGACAGCAATGACGTGATCCTGTCGCAGATGCGTGACCAGGCCCAGATCGCCATCGATACGGCCAACGTGATTATTTTCATCGTGGACGTGCGCCAGGGGCTGGTGGATTCCGACGCGAAGGTGGCAGATATGCTGCGCCGCAGCGGCAAACCAGTGATCCTTGCTGTAAATAAAGTGGATAATTTCAATAAATATATGGTGGATGTCTACGAATTCTATAATCTGGGTATCGGAGAACCGGTTCCTATTTCCGCTGCTTCCCGTCTGGGCATCGGTGACCTGCTGGATGAGGTGACGAGACATTTTGACCAGACGGACGAAGAGGAAGAAGAAAATGAGATTCCTCATATTGCCATTGTGGGCAAACCAAACGTGGGCAAATCTTCCATCGTCAACAAACTGCTGGGTGAAAGCCGCGTGATCGTATCTGATATCGCAGGAACGACCCGCGATGCCATCGACACGGCTGTTATGTGGAATGACAGGGAGTATATCTTTATTGACACAGCCGGTCTGCGCCGGAAAAGCAAGATCAAAGAGGAACTGGAGCGTTACAGCATCATCCGTACCGTATCCGCCGTGGAACGCGCCGATATTGTGGTGGTGGTCATCGATGCGGTGGAAGGCATTACGGAACAGGATGCCAAGATCGCCGGTATCGCCCACGAACGTGGCAAGGGCATTATCATCGCTGTGAACAAATGGGATGCCATCGAAAAAGACGATAAGACCATTTACAAATACACGAATAAGGTGAGAGAGTTCCTGGCATATATGCCATATGCAGAGATTATCTTTATTTCCGCTGAGACGGGACAACGCCTGCCAAAATTGTTCGAGACCATAGATATGGTGCTGGAGAATCAGACACTGCGTGTACAGACCGGTGTCTTAAACGAGATCATGGCGGAGGCAGTCGCATTGCAGCAGCCGCCTTCCGACAAGGGGAAACGATTGAAACTGTTTTACATTACCCAGGTCTCGGTAAAACCGCCGACCTTTGTCATCTTTGTCAATGACAAGCAGCTGATGCACTTTTCATACACCCGTTATCTGGAGAATCGGATCCGGGATGCCTTTGGCTTCCGTGGTACATCTTTGAAATTTATTACACGTGAGAGAAAGGATAAAGAGTAACATGACAGAACGACTGATATGCATAATCATAGGATATATCTGCGGGCTCTTTCAGACTTCCTATATTTATGGACGTATGCATGGTATCGATATCCGTGAATATGGCAGCGGCAATGCAGGCACGACCAATGCACTGCGCACCCTGGGACCGAAGGCGGGACTTGCTACCTTCGCGGGGGATACGTTAAAATGTATCGTTGCTGTTGTGATTGTAAAACTTGTGTTTCGAAACAGCGGCGCAGAGATATTGCCGCTGCTGGGATTGTACGCTGCAGCGGGTACCATACTGGGACATAATTTTCCTTTTTACCTCAAATTCCGCGGGGGCAAAGGCATTGCTGCTACCGCAGGGATGGTGCTTTCCTTTAATGCGGTGATCACTGGCATCTGTGCAGTGGTATTTCTCAGTGCATTTTTGCTGACGAATTATGTATCGCTGGGATCACTGCTGGTATATGTGGCCTTTGTGGTCAGCACTGTCGTAATGGGACAGCTTGGCTGCTTCGGTATGGAACAGGTTCATTTAAATGAAATGTATATTTTGGCGATTGCGCTGGCGGCGCTGGCTTTCTGGAAACACCGGGCCAACATCGGCCGTCTGTTGCATGGAACAGAAAATAAAACCCATCTGGGAAAAAAGAAGGAGTAAACTATGGCAAGAATAAGTGTAATCGGAGCGGGCAGCTGGGGAACAGCGTTGGCATTGCTGCTGCACAATAATGGACATGATGTGATTTTGTGGTCTGTTATTCAGGAAGAGGTAGATATGCTGCGGACGAAGAGGCAGCATGAGAACAAACTGCCGGGAGTTTTTCTGCCGGATGAGATGGAGATCACCACGGATCTGGAGTATTCGCTGACTGGGCGGGATTTGATCGTGCTGGCAGTGCCGTCTCCCTTTACCAGAAGCACGGCACACAGCATGACACATTATGTGAAGGATGGTCAACTGATCGTCAATGTGGCCAAGGGTGTGGAGGAAAAGACACTTATGACCCTGAGCGAGATCATCGAAGAGGAAATCCCTCAGGCTGATGTTGCTGTAATGTCAGGACCAAGCCATGCGGAAGAAGTGGGCCGCGGACTCCCAACTACCGTGGTGGTTGGCGCAAAGAAAAAAGAGACGGCGGAATATATCCAGAATCTGTTCATGAGCCCGGTATTTCGTGTGTATACCTCATCGGACATCCTTGGCATCGAGCTGGGGGCTGCATTGAAAAATGTGATCGCCCTGGCAGCCGGCACGGCAGACGGCCTTGGATTTGGGGATAATCTCAAGGCGGCACTGATCACCAGAGGTATCGCAGAGATCACCAGACTTGGGATCAAGATGGGTGCCAGCGCAGAGACTTTTTATGGCCTCTCCGGTATCGGCGATCTGATCGTGACCTGCGAGAGCGTACACAGCCGTAACCGCAAAGCCGGTTATCTCATCGGGCAGGGAAAGACCATGGAAGAAGCCATGGATGAGGTCAAGATGATCGTGGAGGGTGTGTATTCAGCCAAAGCGGCTATAGGGCTGGCAAAGAAATACGAAGTGGAGCTTCCGATTATCGAGCAGGTGAATAAGGTGCTCTTCGAGAAGAAGGATCCGCGGACCGCAGTGGAAGACCTGATGCTGCGTGACAAAAAAATAGAACATGGCAATCAGCCATGGGAATAGAATTATAAGATCCAAATAAAAAAAGTGTCCGGCGGGAATAAAACCTGCCGGGCACTTTTTTGCGCATATATTGTTTTACAAGATCACATCCTGCATGTCTTCCGGAATGCCGGAACTGCGGTAATCTTCATTTAAGTTATCGATCAGTGACATTTCCTCCGGTGAAAGAGAGAAATCAAAAATCTGGCTGTTGCTAAGAATGCGGTCCACGCGGGTGGATTTTGGTATGACTGCCACGCCCTTCTGGATGGACCAGCGCAGACCAATCTGTGCGGTGCTGCGGTTGTATTTCTCGGCGATGGGCTGCAGTACCGGATTGTCCAGGTATGCGCCTCTTGCCAGGGGAGCATAGGCCTGTACGGCGATGCCGCGGGTCTGACAGTATTCCACCAGCTCAGAACGGTTCCACAAAGGGTGGAATTCAATCTGGTTGACTGCGGGAACGATCTGGGAATTTTCTGCCAGCTCCGCAAGATTCAACATGGAAAAATTGCTGACGCCGATGGCTTTCGCACGGCCGGAGCGGTAAATCTGTTCCATCTCATGCCAGGTATCCATATAACAGCCTGGAACCGGCCAGTGAATCAGGTATAAATCCACGTAGTCTAATTTGAGACGCTCCAGCGAACGATTGAATGCGCCTTCGATATCACCTACTCTCTGGGCATTGTTCCATACCTTGGTGGTGACAAAAAGATCTTTACGGGAAACCTTGCTGCTGCGTATGCCGATGCCGACACCTTCTTCATTTTTATATACGGAAGCGGTATCAATCAGGCGGTACCCAATATCTGCGGCATTGACAATCGCCTGTTCCACTTCATTTTCACCGGTTGCCTTATATACACCAAGCCCCAGCAGCGGCATTTCTGCGCCGGTATTCAGTGTAATCGTTGTTTTTATTTCGCTCATATAAATCTCCTTATTGTACATTCACCGTTTGACTATACCATACAAATGTGAATTTAATGGGACGGTTTTATTAATAAAGTAATAAATCTTTTCGGGGAACGAGAGCACAGGTGAAAAAATAATTTGTATGAAGCAGGAATAAATCTGATGTGATAAATTCTTAACATAGTGGAGAAGCAGGTTCTATCCCCCCGATAGGGATTATGAAAAAAATGGAAACTTTAACAAAATGAAGTGGTAAAAAATATATTTTTCTGTTAAATTATAAGTATAGTATTGATAAAAAAAGGCCTTACGTGTATAATGAATTAGTATATTGACAATATATTGTCAACATCCCCCTCCGGGGCATGGGGACAGGAACAGAAAGGACATTATTATGCATTTAATCAAAGATGAAAATGGCAATATGGTTGGACATTCTCACGGTGACGAACATGTACATGAGCATACACATGCTGATGGACAGGCACATAGCCATGAGCACACACACGAGCATGGACATGATCACGAACACAGTCATGACCACTGCCATGAGGACTGTGGTAGCTGCGAGAGCAACTGCGATCCAAAGAAGGAAGCACTGGCCGTACTGACCTATATGCTTCAGCATAACGAGCATCATGCTGCAGAACTGGACCAGATGGCTGAGAATCTTGGCAAACTTGGAATGGAAGATGCTGCAAAACAGATCAAAGAAGGCGTATCAGACTTCCAGAAAGGCAATATGCGACTGAGCCTGGCGCTTACTCTTGTGAAAGAAGCAGCCAAAGAGGAGGCGTAACAGTATGTGTTTAGCAACCGTTTTTACCGCTGAGGACAACAGCATTATTTTGAAAAATGTCAGCCGCATTGATGTAGAAGGAGATAAGGTCATTCTACGGGACATCATGGGCGAAGAACGGACCATTAAAGGAGATATCCTTATGGTAGATCTGGCAAACAGCATCGTAAAGATCAACTGCCGGTAAATACTTGCGAATCTTAATGGGCGCGAAACCATTTAAGATAAAAAAACTAAATAAGCGGAGGTAACAAGAATGAAACTGACAGACATTATGGAACAGAGAATGGCATTTTCTTTTGAGGTTTTCCCACCAAAGACAGACAAAGGAATGGAAAATCTTCCGGGAACACTGGAACATCTTTGTGAATGGAAACCAGACTACATCTCATGTACATATGGCGCAGGCGGATCAAACGTCGGCAAGAACATGGATGTATGCAAACTGATCCAGGATGCAGGGACCACACCAGTTACACACTTTACATGTATCGGAAACACCCGTGAGGGTATCAAAGACCAGCTGCAGAATTATCTGGATCATGGCGTAGATCATATGCTGGCACTTCGTGGAGATCTTCCTTTTGGATGGGAAGGAACCGGCGGAGATTTCAAATATGCAACCGATCTGGTAGCATTCGTCCGCAAAGAGTTTGGCGATAAGATCGAAATCGCTGTAGCAGGCTCTCCAGAGGGACATATCACATGTCGCAGCCTGGAAGCAGATATTGCCGTACTCAAACAGAAACAGGACAACGGTGCTGACTATATTATGACTCAGCTTTGCTGGGATATGGATCAGTTCGCTTACTGGCTGGATGCAATCCGTCAGGCAGGCATCACCATGCCGGTCGATGTAGGTATCATGCCGATCCTTGATCAGGCAGCTACCATCAACATGGCTCTGTCACGTAATGGCTGTGTAATGCCACGTGAACTCTGCGAGATCATCTCCAAGAACTGGATTTTCCCAAATCCATTCGTAAAAGATCCATTCGACGCAGACGTAGAAGGAAAGAAAGAAGCATTCAAAGAAGCTGGTATCGAGTACACGATCCGTCAGATGGATCAGTACCGTGCACTTGGTGTTGACGGTATCCATCTGTACGCACTGAATAAATACAAAGATGTATCTGAGATCATTGAGAGATCAGGTATGCGCACCATGGTCTAAGAGAGACCGGAAACAGTAAGGAGATAAAACAATGGCACATACAATAGCAGTAGCCGGCAAAGGCGGTGTAGGCAAGACGACCCTGTGTGGATTACTTATCCAATACCTGTGCGAGCAGGGAAAGGGACCGATCTTAGCAGTAGATGCAGACGCAAATTCGAACCTGAATGAAGTACTTGGCGTAGAAGTGGAAACGACACTAGGAGAAATCCGGGAGGAAATAGCCCAATCGGAAATGAACTCGAACAGTCCGATCCCAAGCGGTATGACCAAGGCTGATTACGCGGAATTCAAATTTAATTCCGCTTTGGTGGAAGAAGACGATTATGATCTGCTGGTAATGGGACGCACACAGGGAAAAGGCTGTTACTGCTACGTCAATGGACTGCTGCAGGCACAGTTGGCAAAATTCCAGAATTCTTATCCATACATTGTTGTGGATAATGAGGCGGGGATGGAGCATATCAGCCGTGGCGTATTGCCAAGCATGCAGACCGCCATCCTGGTAAGCGATTGCTCCAGGAGAGGTGTGCAGGCTGTCGGCCGTATCGCGAAACTTATCGATGAGTGCAGTATGCACCCGTCAACGGTCGGCTTGATTATCAATAGAGCTCCGAATGGAGAACTCAACGAAGGGACCAGAGAAGAAATCGAGAAACAGGGCTTGAACCTGCTCGGCGTGGTTCCGCAGGATGAGACCGTCTTCCAGTATGACTGTGACGGCAAACCCACGGTTGATCTGCCGGAGGATTCCCCGGTACGTGCGGCATTACGCCAGATCGTGGACAAACTTAACCTGCAATAGAAAAAAGGAAAACGAAAACTTAGGGAGGTTTTTATGAGCGAATTTAAATTAACCACAGTAGAGGAAAACGAAGCCGCTACTGAGAGACTGCTCGAGACAGGCGCTAAAGTAGGCGCTGACGCTTGGCAGTTTCGTGTAAAAAATCAGACACCACATTGTAAATTTGGTGAGCAGGGTATCTGCTGTAGAATCTGTTCTATGGGTCCTTGCCGTATTACACCAAAGGCTCCGAGAGGTATCTGCGGATGTGACGCACACGGTATTGCAGGACGTAACTTCTTACGTTTTACAGCCGGTGGTTCCGCAACTCACTCCGATCACGGCCGTGAGATCTGCCATACCTTACATACAGTAAGCCCGGATGGTAACTACAAAGTAAAAGATCCGGAGAAACTGATCCGTATTGCAAAAGAATGGGGCGTTGAGACAGAAGGCAAGGATGTTTACGCTCTGGCACATGAAATGTCGGAATTAGCTCTGTTAGAATATGGTAAGCCATTTGGTGTACAGCGTTTCTTAAAGAGAGCACCAAAGCATACACAGGAGTTGTGGGCGGCAGCAGGTATCGAGCCAAGAGCTATCGACCGCGAAGTTTCTACTGCAATGCATATGACTCATATGGGATGTTCTTCCAAACCGGAAGCACTGGTAAAACAGGCTCTGCGCTGCGGACTTTCCGATGGATGGGGCGGTTCTATGTGTGGTACTGAGTTCTCAGACGTTATGTTCGGAACTCCGAAGCCGATCGAGACCGAGGCCAACCTTGGTGTTATGGTAGAAGAAAACGTAAATATTATCGTTCATGGACATGACCCGTCACTTTCAGAGATGATCTGTGAGTACGCAGATGATCCTGAAATGATCGCTTATGCAAAAGAGATGGGCGCAAAGGGAATCACTGTATCCGGTGTATGTTGTACTTCCAACGAAGTAGCAATGCGTCGTGGTATTCCTATGGCAGGTAACTTCCTGCAGCAGGAAAACGTGGTTCTGACCGGTGCTTGTGAGGCTATCGTCGTTGACGTACAGTGTATCTTCCCAGCATTAGGACCTTTGAGCAAATGTTTCCATACCAAGTTTATCACAACTTCTGAGATCGCTCAGATGCCGGATTCAGACTTTGTTAAATTCTCTGCTGAGACAGCAGGTGAAAATGCAAAATCCATCGTTAAACTGGCATGTGAAAACTTCAAAAACAGAAAACCGGAACTGGTACATATTCCAAATCTGAAAAAGAAAGCAACCGTTGGTTATTCTCTGGAAGCAATCAAAAAGACACTGGATACCGTTACCAACTCTCATGTAGACGAGACCGGTACACTGATGCCATTAGTTGACTGTCTCAAATCCGGTGTACTCCGTGGAGCAGTAGCTATGGTAGGATGTAACAATCCAAGAGTTCGTCCTGACACCGCTCATATCGAACTTATGAAGAAATTAATCGCTAACGATGTGATTCTTGTATTATCTGGATGTTCTGCACAGGCAGCTGCCAAAGCAGGTCTTATGGATAAAGAAGCAAAGAACTTATGCGGAGCAGGTCTGAAACGTGTTTGCGAACTGGCAGACATCCCACCTGTACTTCATATGGGTTCCTGCGTAGATATCAGCCGTATGATGGTACTTTCATCTGATCTGGCTAATGACTACGGATGTAACATCTCTCAACTTCCATTAGTAGGATGTGCTCCTGAATGGATGTCAGAGAAAGCAGTATCAATCGGTAACTATGTTATATCTACAGGTATCGATACATACCTGGGTGTTGAGCCTCAGATTTCCGGATCTTCCCAGATGGAAGAACTGTTGTATGACAAAGTTTCAGACTGGGTAGAGGCTTCTTACACAGTTGAAAAAGATATTGATAAATTAGGTGACTTAATGATCGAAAGAATCGAAGAAAAGAGAACTGCATTAGGTATCTAAACGGAAAGGAAATGAACAGACATGAAAATAGCAGTAACAGGAAAAGGCGGAGTAGGAAAGACGACATTTGCGGCGACATTGGCCCGTCTTTATGCGGCAGAAGGCAAGAGTGTACTGGCTGCTGACGTGGACCCGGATGCAAATCTCGGTCTGGCACTTGGATTTGACGAGGAGACACTGGATTCTATCGTTCCCATTTCACGTATGCGCAAGCTGGTGGAGGAACGTACCGGTGCATCTGCGGATAACAAATTTTTCCGGATCAATCCAAAAGTAGACGATATACCCGATGCTTATGCGAAAACCTGTAACGGCGTAAAGTTATTGACTATGGGAACAGTGGAAACTGGTGGCGGCGGTTGCGTCTGTCCAGAACATGTCATGCTGAAACGCATCATCAATCATCTGGTACTTCGCAGTGATGATGTTGTTATTTTAGATATGGAAGCCGGGCTGGAACATCTGGGCCGAGGTACCACAGAAGGTATGGATCAGTTTATCGTTGTGATCGAGCCGGGTGCCAGAAGCGTGCAGACTTACAAGAATGTCAAACGGCTTGCACAGGACCTTGGCGTCCATAAAGTAAGCGTCGTGGCAAACAAAGTGAGAAGCGAAGAAGATGAAGCATTTATCCGCTCCAAGATACCGGCGGAAGATCTGCTGGGGTTTGTTCATTACAACGAAGAAGTAATCGATGCAGACAGACAGGGGAGATCCCCTTACGATTTCAGTGAAAAAGCCACACAGGAAATTCAAACAATAAAAGAAAAGATAGATCAATATTCTGATCAATTATAGGAGGTATGACAGTGTTATTATTTGATATTGTATTTAATGGTAATGATGCCATGTACAAAGAAGCAGAAGAAGCAGTCAACGCTGCTGTTGCTGAGTATGGCGAGGAAGCCGCAGTAGGTTTTCCAGATACCGCATATTCTTTGGCATGTTTTTATGCAGAGACAGGTAATAAGATTACCAATCTGAAAGAAGCAAAAGAAGCGCTCGTTTATATTAAGAGCATTATGACAAGAAACAGACGTCTTCATGACGGATTCATGGCCGGTGTAGCTACCTGTCTTTCAGCAGAGCTGATCGAGGCTATGAAATACATGAACGGTGCAACACCTTACACAGGCATCTACGAAGGTCACATGACTGACGCACAGATCCGTGAACTTGGTGTACCGCTTGTAACTGGCGATATCCCTGGTATCCCGGTTATCTTAAATGCAGCACCTACTGTACAGGATGCAGTAGACCTGGTAAAGAGTTATCAGTCACAGGGTAACTTCGTATGTTGTAACGGCGGTATCTGTAAACAGCTGGAAGAAGCTGGATACAAGACCGGATTCAATGTACGTGTATATCCGATCGGTGACAATATCTCCGCAGCAGCCCATGCCGTATCTGCAGCAGTTCGTACTGCTATGATCTTCGGTAACATCACTCCTGGTGATAAAGCAGCACTGCAGGATTATACATTCCATCGTTTCAAAGCTGTTGTTGATGCATTCGGACCTCTGGATGAGAAGACGGTTGCAGCTGGTGCAGGCGTTATCTATTATGGTTTCCCTGTTATCACAAATGATATGGATTACACACCAAGTGTACCGAAGTCATTGATCAAACAGCCAGACATCAGCCTGTTCAACGCTACTTCTATTGAAGCGCGTGATATTAAGATCAAGATTACAGACATCGATATTCCTGTATCCTTCGCATCTGCTTTCGAAGGAGAAATCATCCGTCGTGGCGATATGCAGGTAGAGTTCGACGGTTCTCGTGTAGACTGTTTCGAGCTGGTTAAGACTCTGGAGGCTTCCGAAGTAGAAGACCACAAGATTGAGATTATCGGACCAGATCTGGATGCATTCGAAGTTGGAACAAAACAGAGTATCGGCTACGTGGTAGAAGTTGCCGGCAGAAACATGCAGTCAGACTTTGAGCCAGTATTCGAGCGTAAATTCCATAGCTGGATGAACTGTATCGAAGGTGTTATGCATACCGGTCAGCGTGATATGATCCGTGTTCGTGTAAGCAAAGAAACCTACGACGCAGGCTTTAGACTGAAAGACATCGGAGAAGTTCTCTGGGCTATGATCAAGAGCGATTTCGATGCAGTAGTAGATAAGTGTCAGGTTAAGATTTATACCGATGCTGCAGAATGTACCAAACTTCGTCATGAGATGGCTATCCCGATGTTCGAACAGCGTGATGACCGTCTGAAGACTCTGACAGACGAATCAGTTAAGGTTTACTACAGCTGTATTCTTTGCCAGGCATTCTCACCATCTCACGTATGTGTAGTTACTCCTGAAAGACTTGGACTTTGCGGTGCCGTTTCATGGTTAGATGCAAAGGCTACCAACGAGCTTGATCCAGAAGGACCATGCCAGGTTATCACAAAAGAGAGAGTTATCGATGAGAGACTCGGTGCTTACGAAGACGTTAACGAAGCAGTTGCAAAATACTCACAGGGTGCTTTGGAAAAGGTTAACCTGTATTCTATCATGGAAGATCCTATGACTTCCTGTGGATGTTTCGAGTGTATCTGTGGTATTGAGCCATTCTCTAATGGTGTATGTATCGCCAACCGTGAGTACGCTGGTATGACTCCTCTCGGAATGACCTTCCCAGAGTTGGCTTCTATGACCGGTGGTGGAGTACAGACTCCTGGATTCATGGGACATGGTAAACACTTCATCGCTTCCAAGAAATTCATGGCAGCTGAGGGTGGTATCGAACGTATCGTATGGATGCCGAAAGAATTAAAAGACACCGTAGCAGAGCGTTTGAATGAGACCGCAAAAGAAATGTATGGTATCGAAAACTTCTCCGATATGGTCGGTGACGAGACCATCGCAGAAGATCCGGAAACATTGGTAGCATTCCTGACCGAAAAAGGACATCCTGCACTTGGTTTGGATCCTATGATGTAACGTTAGTTTCAAAATGTAAGGCGTGTGAGGGAAATGATTGCAGTAATGCAGTTATTTCCCTAAACGCTTGACATACCGAGAAGAAAAACTCGTATAAAACCGACATAAAAAAGGAGGACCACAATATGTTAATCAGCAGAATTTTCAATGGAAATGATGCAGTCTACGGTCTGACAGAAGGTGCTATTAACGACGCTATCGCCCAAAACGGCGCAGAGTGTCCGGTAAGCTTTCCAAATACCGCATATTGCCTGCCTTGTTACTATGCTGTAACAGGTGTCAAGGTCAAGACTTTGGGAGAATTGAAAGAAGCCTTGGGTGTCGTAAAAACATTGATGACAAGAAACCACGAACTGGACGATGCTTTGATGTCCGGTGTTGCCACCGCATTATGTGCAGAATTCATCGAGGTTTTGAAATATTTAAACGGAGCTGCTCCTTACGAAGAGCCGTGCTATGGCCATCTGGCTGACGCGATTATTCGTGAACTGGGCGTTCCACTTGTAACAGGAGATATTCCTGGTGTTGCCGTTATCCTGGGCAGCGCACCTACCGCACAGGAAGGTGTAGACCTGATCAAGAGTTATCAGGCACAGGGTATCTTAGTAACGCTGGTTGGCGGTATCATCGATCAGTGTGCAGAATTAAATTACAACACCGGTTATGGTGTTCGTGTCGTACCTTTGGGCAAAGACGTTACCAGCGTGATCCATGTTGTATCGGTAGCTATCCGTGCAGCGCTGATCTTCGGTAATGTTACTCCTGGTGATGCAGGCGCACTGCTTGCTTACACTGCACAGAGAGTTCCTGCTTTCGTCAATGCATTCAAGCCCATCGATGATGTGATCCTGGCCGCAGGCGCAGGCGCAATCAAACTTGGCTTCCCTGTTATTTCAAACGAGACAGAGAATATCGCAGAAGTACCGGGTGCTCTGATCCAGCAGTTGGATGTTTCTAAATTCAACCAGACATCTCTGGATGCACGCAACATCAAAATTAAAATAACACATATCGATATTCCGGTTGCTTTCGCTTCAGCATTCGAAGGAGAAATCATTCGTCGCAGCGAGATGCAGGTAGAGTTCGATGGTTCCCGTGTAGACTGTTTCGAATTGGTACAGTCCAAGGATGTTTCTGAGATAGAAGATCATAAGATCGAATTGATCGGACCGGACGTGGATACCTTTGAAGAGGGCAGTAAGCACAGTATCGCTTATGTGGTAGAAGTCGGCGGCAAGAATATGCAGTCTGATTTCGAACCTGTATTTGAAAGAAAGTTCCATAGTTATCTAAACTGTATCGAGGGTGTTATGCATACGGGACAGCGAGATATGATCCGCGTCCGTATCAGCAAGACCGCTTTCGAGGCAGGTTTCCGTGCGAAAGATATCGGAGAAGTATTATATGCCAAGATCAAAAATGACTTTGAAGCCGTTGTGGACAAATGCCAGGTGAAGATTTATACAGAGCCGGCAGAGTGCACCAGACTTCGTCATGAACTGGCTATCCCCATGTTTGAAAAACGAGATGACCGTTTATCCAACCTGACAGATGAGTCTGTAGATGTATATTACAGCTGTATCCTGTGTCAGGCATTCTCACCATCCCACGTATGCGTGGTTACTCCCGAAAGACTTGGTCTTTGCGGTGCTGTTTCCTGGTTGGATGCAAAAGCAACCAACGAACTGGATCCGGCCGGCCCATGCCAGGTGATCACAAAAGAGAAACCAATCGATACGGAACTTGGTGCATACGAGGATGTTAACGAAGCCGTTAAGAAATTCTCCCAGGGTGCGTTGGAAAAGGTTACGCTGTACTCCATCATGCAGGATCCTATGACTTCCTGCGGATGCTTCGAGTGTATCTGCGGTATCGAGCCGTTCTCAAACGGTGTTATCATTGCCAACCGTGAATATGCAGGCATGACCCCTCTTGGAATGACCTTCCCAGAGTTGGCTTCCATGACTGGCGGCGGAGTGCAGACTCCTGGCTTCATGGGACACGGCAAACACTTTATCTCTTCCAAGAAGTTCATGAAGGCAGAGGGCGGTATCGAACGTATCGTATGGATGCCGAAGGAACTCAAGGAAAGTGTAGCAGAAAGACTGAACGCTACAGCAAAGGAGCTGTATGGCATCGACAATTTCACTGACATGATCGGTGACGAGTCCATCGCAGAAGATCCGGAAACCCTGGTAGCATTCCTGACCGAAAAAGGCCATCCGGCCCTTGGTTTGGAACCTATGATGTAAAAATAGTTAAAACCAGGTTAATTTTTTGACTAATACAGTCCGAAGTAATTGCACTTTGGACCTGTATCTAGTATAATTGTAACGAAATAATATTATAAGGAGGCTAATGACAATGCCGTTTAATCTTAAACAACAGAAGTTTAACGCAGCTATCAACACAGTTGAGATCGGATGCGGAGACAAAGCAATTTCATTAGGAGGGGAGAGTACTTTCCCATTCTATACATTTGATGCACCTATGGAGCATGCACCGAAGATCGGTGTAGAGATTTCAGACATGGGGTTAGAAGGATGTGCACCTGGAATCGTTGATTACTATGGAGAGGGTGCTTCTTTCGCTGATATGGCGAAGAAAGCAGCAGCCATGGAAGGTGCGGATTTTGTTTGCCTGAAATTGGAAGGCGGAGATCCGAATGGAGCAAACAAAAGCATCGAAGAGCTTCTTGCGGTTGTGAAAGAAGTTGGTGAAGCTATTGATACACCATTAGTAGTAGAAGGATGTAAAAATGTAGAAAAAGATTCTGAATTACTCCCTAAAGTAGCAGAAATGCTTCAGGGCAAAAATGTATTAATCCTTTCTGCAAGAGAAGAAAACTACAAAGCAGTAGGCGCAGCAGCAGGTCTTGCTTATCAGCAGATCGTTGGCGCTGAGTCCGCTGTTGATATCAACCTTGCAAAACAGTTGAACGTTGTTATGACACAGCTTGGCGTTGATTCCAAGAAGGTTGTTATGAACGTTGGTTCTGCAGCAGCAGGTTATGGTTTCGAGTATGTAGTATCTACCTTAGACAGAATCAAAGGCGCTGCATTATCTCAGGGTGATGCAATGCTTCAGATGCCTATTATTACACCAGTCGCTGATGAAACATGGAATGTGAAAGAGGCTATGG
>JAQUWF010000022.1 GCA_028692975.1 Lachnospiraceae bacterium | reverse complement strand
GAACACGAATTGAATGCCTGAGCTTAGGGCTTATGAGAAGCGAATGATTTCTTTCTATTTCATTATATTTATCCAAAAAAGGAGTAACATCCTCAAAAGTGACTTTTTGATATAGAAAAGGCTCAATTGATAAAAATAATGGGTGATAAACAAATTTAAGTCGTTCCATAGCAATGGATGAAACATTGGTATTTCTGCTAATGATTACTGTCAGGATTCCTATTACAAAAGTAACAGATGGAGTTAAAAGAATATTTAGTATATCTGTATATGTCATTGTTGTGTTCCTTTCATCATTTGATAGGTGAATTATATCACTAATTAAGTAGAAGTAAAAGAGAAAAGGAGGTGGAGCAGATGGCAGATGCGACAGAGCTGAAAGAGGTAAAAGTAAAGATTTTTATCGACGATTCAGAGGTGACAAACTTATTAGAAAATTGAAAAAAGCGATTAAGTTAGAAAAAGAACTCCAAGCCATCAGTAGTAGCAAGCAGTCCGGTTTTGCTTTAAATGTAAGCGCAAAAGATGTTGCTGAAGCAACAATAAAATCTATTGCGCATTTAACCATTCGAGATAAGCACTAAGGCAATCAAGGAGGTGGAGTAGATGGCAGAGATGTATATGAGAGTTGAATTTTGTGAAGATGAAGTGCTGAAAAAAATCAAAGAAATCGAAGATGCGACAACGATGCTGAAGAGAAAAGTTAACGAATTGTCTTCATTTATTAGTGTAAAAGCATCGTCCTCTTGTGAAGATGATGCCGAAAATCAAGAAATGCTCGGCATGGCAGTGCCTGTAAGTACAGTATAGGAGATGAAGTAGCAATTATCAAGTGTGAAATGGGCGGATCAGGAAATGAGTAATCCAGTCCTAATACATCAGTAAAAGGAGTATTGAAGAAAGGGAGAGATGATTATGCCAAAATGTAATCTCGTAAAAGTAGATAAAACAAAGGAACAGGACATGCTCATCATTGAGCGAATCATAGGGCGCACCAGGGCAGCGAACATGAACGGAAAAGAGGTGGCGAAACGTGCCGGGATCCAACCGAGCACTTACTACAGCCGGCTTCGTACACCGGGGACGTTTCGTATCTGGGAGCTTCGAAGTGTCTACAAGGTACTTAAGATTGAAGAAGATGATACCGCACGAAAAGCCATTATTTAGGAGGAAATTATGTTTAAGAACTTTCTGATCGCTGCGTTTGCAGCAGCATCGGTACAGCCGATCTGGTCTCTGGCCAGCGGGATCTGGTCATTCATATGTTATCTGATTACGGTTCTGTTTTTCTTTACAATCGTAGAGTATGTGGAGGAATGGATCGATGAGTATGAGCAAAGAAGGAGGTGATAGGGGTGAGAAGTAGGAAGAGTATACATAAGATATTAGATATTGTCACGGATATCCAGGAATACGGTGAAAATATTAGCGTTGACTTTCAAGGAGAGCGCATCTGGGTTTGGATGTACAGTGGGCACGAAAGTAAAGTTTTGTGGAACATGTTTGCGAATGCAAACCGAGAATCTGATCTTGATCTTATGATCGGAAAGCTTAAAGAGTCCCGAAAAGAGGTTAAGTATGCAAAAAGAATGACCCCGGAGGCAGCAACCTCCAGAGTCAGGTGATTTAATAAAAACACAAGATGATTATACCACACAAGGAGGAATTATGGAAGAGATAACATATCAGGAAGCCATAGATCTTATGGCTTATGGAGGACGTGACGATGTATTGATAGCAGTTCCGCAGCCTATGAGCGAGCTTACGCTTCCAGAGGTGAGGAAGCTTGCCAATGCAGGGGCGGTGTTTAGCATACCGGCAAACGAAGAGAAACAGGATATAAAGCCTTTTGCTACTGAAGAGAAAGAGATTCCACCAGAGAAGTCGAGTGCTGCAAAAAAGGCTAAAAAGGAGTTGAATATTGGGAAAATTAGAGCTCTGAAGGATGCTGGATGGGATGCGGATGAAATAGCCGCTGAACTTGGATGCAGCATAGGTGCTATATTGACGGAATTATGCAAGGATGGAGGAAAATAAAACATGAATGAATTACAGGTTGTTATTAGTCAGGATCCGGGAAGTATAAAATTCAACTTCGAAGAGCTCAAAACGGATCTGCAGAATAAATTGGCTGTTTACCAGGGGGCTGTTTTCACAAATGAGTCCAAAACCATTGCAAAAGGAGAACTCGCAAGTCTTAGAAAACTTCGTGATTCTGTAGAAAAACGCAGGAAGGAAGTTAAGAACCAGTGTATGGTTCCATATAACGATTTTGAAAAAAAAGTTAAGGAATTACTGCTCGTTATCGATAAACCGATACAGTTGATTGATATGCAGTTAAAGGATATGGAAGAAGAGCGTATTCGGAAGCAAAAAGAAGATGTGAAAAAGATTTGGGAGGAGCTGATAACGGAAGCTGCATCATTCCTTCCACTCGAGGAAATTTATGATAAGAAATGGAACCTTGCAGGAACTTCACAGAAAAAAATCAGAGAGGAAATTGAACAGATTGTAAGCAAGGCAATGACAGATCTTTCTATCCTTCAGAAAAGCCAGTCAGATGTTGCCGGAGAGGCTATCGATTTATACAAGAAAAACAGGGATCTAACAGGAGCGCTTACATATATCAATAACTATGAAGCAAATAAGGCAAAAGCCTTGCGGGCAGAAAAGGAGCGAAGGGCAAGGCAGGAAGAACAGCGGCTGCAGCAGGAGATTGAACGTGCCAAGGCGGAGGAGAGACAAAAGCTTGCTGAGATTGAGCGAGCTCGAGAGGAAGAGCGTACAAGACTCCAGTCAGAAGCTGCAAAGCAAGAAGTACACGCCCCCGTGGAACCAATGGCTGTCACATCCGTTAAAACTCCTTTTGTGACAGAGGACGAAGTGGATGAACTTCCTTTTACACAACCGGATACTGTTACTGCGTTTTACAAGGTAGTTGCGACAGAGGAAGAATTGGAGCAGGTGGAGATGGCTTTTAATAGCATCGGTGTTTACTTTGCAAGAAGAGAGGTTTAATCATGGGAGATGGGAAGATACATATTCCGGCAAAGAAGAGAACTAAGGCGACAGGAAATCAGGTCGTTAAAATTAAGGAAGAGGCTTATAATATCCTGATAGATCTGTATAATGAGTCATCATTATCTCTGATGCAGCTCGCATCTACGATAATTATGCAATCAGTAGACAACATTGTATTTGACAAGGAGGACGAAGCTTAATGGAACAAGCAGGAGTGCCAAAGATATATGAGGCAATTACAAATGTAATGTCAGAGATCGGTTGCGTGGCGAAAGATAAGGTAAATAAGCAGCAGGGGTTCAAATTCAGAAGTGTGGATGATGTATATAATGTGCTTCATCCAGCACTCGCAAAGAACAAAGTGTTCATCGTTCCAGAGATATTAGAGCAGACAAGAAGTAATGCCGGAGAGACTCGCAATGGTGGAAAGATGACATTGGTTATCTGTAGGATTAAATTTACATTTTACGCTGAGGACGGTTCAAGCATTGAAACTACATTGATCGGTGAGGGGTTGGATACGGGGGATAAGGGCACTAATAAAGCTATGGCTATAGCCTATAAGTATGCATGCTTTCAAGTGTTTTGCATTCCTACAGAAGAGATGGTCGATCCGGATTCGAAACGACCGGAGCTTGATCCATTAATGAATAAGCCCGATCAGAAGAAAAATGTAAATAAAAAACCAGAACACAGGAAGGAGCCAGATGGGAAACCGTCGGAGAATACAGATTTCGAAGAGCAACAGGCGCCGGATCCGAATAAAGAAAAAGTAACTGACATAATGATCCAGACGATACAAAAGGAATTAAATCGTACCGGCGTGAAGGAAGATGTAATTCTTAATCTTTTTAAAGCTTCAAGCATAAGTGAATTTTCGATCGCCCAGTTTAATAAGGTGATGAAAAAATTTGAAAATACGCCATCAAGGAAGGAGGAAAGTAATGAATAACGTTGCACTTGCAGGAAGATTAACAAGGGATCCAGATGTGAGGTATACCGATGGTGGGTCTACCATTGCACGTTTTTCGATCGCTGTAAATCGTAGATTTAAGACGGACAACGGTCCAACAGCTGATTTTATCAGTTGTGTAGCATTTGGAAAAACAGCAGAATTTGTCGAGAAGTATTTTTTCAAAGGCATGAAGATTGATCTCACAGGAAGAATTCAGACGGGGAGTTATACCAATAACGAGGAGATGAAAGTGTATACAACCGATGTTGTGTGCGAAAGTGTTGAATTTGGGGAAAGTAAGTCCTCTGGTCAGCAATCAAATAGTAAAGGTGGATTTCTTCCCTCTGATCCGGGAGACGGATTTATGAATGTTTCGGACAGCATAGATGAAGAACTTCCGTTCAAGTAGGAGTTGAATATTATGATAATTCAGATAGACAGTAGGGAAAAGGCCAGGGCTATTAAAAAGATAGTTGCAGATTTTGACAAGGCAGGAATCACACATCCAGTAAGTAAGTTAATGGTTGGTGATTATATGAATTATGACAATCCAAGGCTCATTATTGACAGGAAGCAGAATCTTTCAGAGCTATGTAGCAATGTGTGCCAGGACCATGCCAGATTTAGAAGAGAGCTTATTCTTGCAAAAAATAGCGAGATAAAGATGATATTTCTAATTGAACACGGGAAGAACATCAAAAAATTGGAGGATGTCATCTGGTGGGATAATCCAAGAAGGTGGAAGCGAATAAAGGATGAGCACGGGAAGTGGAAGAATGTTGAAACAAATGCAATGGAGGGCGATGTCCTGTACAAGATACTTTGTACCATGGAGCGCAAGTATGGATGCAGATTTCTGTTCTGTGATAAGGATGAGACAGGAAGCAGGATTATCAGCCTGTTAAGTGGAGCTGCTTATGAATAAAGAAGAGATCAAAGAACGGTATTCCATGAATGATATAGTTGCCATGTATGATATGCGCCCCAACAGGGCAGGCATGGTGCGTTGTCCGTTTCATTCTGGAGACAGGGAACCGTCCATGAAAGTATATAAAAGGGACTATCACTGTTTCGGATGCGGTGCAAACGGAGATATATTTGACTTTATTCAGAACATGGACAATCTTACATTTAAGGAAGCGTTTGCGAGACTTGGAGGATCCTATGAACAAACTAAGGAATCTACTTTTAAACTGTATCATGCTCAGAAAAAAAGAGATATGCAGGAGAAACAGAAGATGCTTTCCGAAAAAAATAGAAGATTGAACTGTTCTATGATCAGTATCTACCGCAGGTGGATCAGAAAGCTTACGCCATATTCAAGCGAATGGTGTGAGTGCCAGAACGAATTGGTGAAGCAAATTGCTATATTTGAAGAAACGAATGGACTGAGGTGATGATAGATGGAGCTGGAGAAGCTCGATAAAAATACGGTGTTGTCCGAAGAGGTATTTGCAGAGCTTTTTAAGCAGGAAGACGAGATTGTAAAAGCACGAATGCTGCTGCGGCTCGAGGATAAAGCCTCAGAACTTGGCGTCAAGACTAAATTTACTGAATTGGTAAAAGTCTATAGAAAAGCAGAGCGAGAGATGGCAAGACGAGAAAACGACAAGCGTAATGTGCCTCTTGATAACTGGACAAATTTTGAAGGTCCGTATGATCGGATGTACTGCGGATCGTGGATAGCACGTGAGGACGGAATTTATGCGCAAAACAGTGGAAATGTGGAAGCCATAGCATGCTACCATCCGATTCTTCCAATTGAGCGTTTAAGAAACCTTGAGACTGGTGAAGAACAGATCAAGATAGCTTACAAGCGGAACCGGGTCTGGACAGAGATTATAGTTCCAAAAACAATGGTCACTTCTGCCAATAAGATCGTATCTTTATCGGGGCGTGGAATAGCTGTGACATCTGAGAACGCAAGGCTGCTTGTAAAGTACCTGTCGGATGTTGAGAACCTTAATGAGTCAAGCATAAACGTACAGTATTCGAGTTCTAAGCTCGGCTGGATAAAAAACGATTTTATACCATATGACAAACAGGTGATATTTGATGGTGACACACGTTTTAAGAACGCCTTTGAGAGCATTTGTGAAACAGGCAGCAGGAATCTATGGATTGACCATATAAAGGCTCTGAGACGCACTGGGAGGTTTGAAATCAAGTTCCTGTTGGCAGCTTCATTTGCCAGCGTTCTTGTACAGTTGCTTGGAACGCTTCCATTCTTTGTAGATCTGTGGGGCGAGACAGAGGGTGGTAAAACAGTGTCACTGATGGTTGCGGCATCTGTCTGGGCAAATCCGGATGAAAGCCAGTATATGGGTGACTTTAAAACTACGGATGTTGCTCTTGAAGCCAAGGCGGATATGCTGAATCATTTACCACTGATATTAGATGACACAAGTAAGACCTCCAGCCGTATCCGTGATAACTTTGAGGGAATAGTGTACGATCTTTGTTCCGGAAAGGGAAAAAGCCGTTCCAACAAGGAACTGGGCATAAATCGTGAGAATCGTTGGAAGAATGTTATTATAACGAACGGAGAACACCCTTTGAACAGCTATGTCAATCAAGGAGGAGCTATTAACCGTATACTGGAAGTAGAAGCTGGAGATCACATATTTCCTAATCCGCAGGAGTCTGCAGATATTATTAAGCGTAACTATGGATTTGCTGGGCCAATGTTCATCCAGATTTTAAAAGATATGGGAGCCGATGAAGTCAGATCTATCAATCGTGAAATCCAACAGCAGATATTTGACGATGATAAGATGCAGAAACAAAGCATATCACTGTCTGTCGTACTTACAGCAGACAGGATTATAACAGATAAATTGTTTTGCGATGGTCAGTACATAAGCCTGAATGAGGCAAAGGAAGTTCTTATTGATCGAAATGAGATATCGGATAATGAACGGTGCTATCAATTTATTCTTGGCGAAGTTTCAATCAATTCTGTTAAATTTAACCCAATGGTTGAAACCGTGGAAACATGGGGATGCATTGAGAAAGGGTATGCAATTATCTATGTTAACGTTTTTGATAACATGTGTAAGAAGGGTGGATTTTCTAAAAAGTCCTTTCTTTCATGGGCGGATCGGAAGGGATTGCTGCAGACCGGAACAGGCAGGATGAATAAGCCAAAGAAGATTAATGGAAATGTTACGAGATGTATTTTTTTGAAGCTTGATGATGGAATCGAGGTGGATGCAGATGGATTTATTAAAGTTGAAGACACGGATGATGGTCAGATGGATCTTCCATTTTTATAAAAGGTAACCAGGTAACCGGGTAACCACAGGTTTTCCTATATAGAAAATAAAAAAATATGTATGTTTTATATTTTTTTTTATTCCATTAAGAAATTGAAAAAAAGCGGTTACCCGGTTACCAACCACGGAAAGCCGCATAAATACTGGAAAAATTGGTATCCAAAATGGTAACCATTCATTTTTAAAATGGTTATTCGGTTACAGAAGGAGCGTTATATGCCAGAAGAGCAACTTAAACTATACTATAACACATACACACAGTGTTGGAAACTGTTTCGAAAATATGTGCAAGTCGAAATAATTAATGATACAGCATGGAATTGCATGATAAGTGATTTTGAGAAGCTTCGAAAAGAAATAGAAGGTGATGAGCCATCATATCAGATTTTGTGGGGTACGCAAAAGGCTATTGATAAAATATGGACCAAGCGTGAAAAAGAGAGGAGTCCCGACAAAGTCGAAGAAGAAAAAGGATTTTGCGTCTGAGATCTATCTTAAAGTTAAAAAACTAAATAAATTAATCGAAAGGAGTCGGAACCCCGGCCGGGTAAAGATGCATCGGTTCCTTTTGAAAAAATGGACTACTTGGAATTTTTGAGAACAAAAATAGAGATTGCGACAGATAGCGGTTTCGAGATAGACAAGAACAGGATTAATAAAGCATTGAAGCCACACCAGAGGGATTCTGTTGCCTGGGCGATAAAAGGGGGAAAGCGTGCATTATTTGAATCTTTTGGACTTGGAAAGACGGTGCAGGAGTTGGAGTTTTGTCACCAGGTAATAAAAGAAAAAGGAGGAAAGGCACTTATTGTCCTTCCACTTGGAGTGAAACAAGAGTTTACACAAGATGCGGTCAATATTCTCGGATATGAAAAGCCAAGGTATGTGAGAAACATGGAGGATATACAGGACGCAAGTGAAAACATTCTTCTGACAAATTACGAGAGAGTAAGAGATGGTGACATAGATCCTGGACTCTTCATGGCAACATCGCTTGATGAAGCGAGTGTTTTAAGGTCGTTCGGAAGCAAGACCTATCAGACATTTATGGACAAGTTCAAAGGAGTGCCATATAAGCTTGTTGCAACGGCAACCCCTTCTCCGAATAGGTACAAGGAGTTGATACATTATGCGGGATATCTTGACATCATGGACACAGGGCAGTCTCTTACAAGATTCTTCCAACGAGACAGCACAAAGGCAAACAACCTGACACTATATCCGAATATGGAGGAT
This sequence comes from Lachnospiraceae bacterium, assembly GCA_028692975.1. Lineage (GTDB taxonomy): Bacteria > Bacillota > Clostridia > Lachnospirales > Lachnospiraceae > JALENY01. The sequence continues at coordinate 30,158 of JAQUWF010000022.1, read as the reverse complement.
GAGTTCTGGTTATGGGTAAGCAGCTGGGCATTATTTATAACGAAACCATCTGATTTGAATCAGGATTATTCCAATGACGGATATGAGCTGCCACCATTGCAGGTAAACTGGCATGAGTTGCCAATTCATTACGGTGATTCTGCTGAGATGGATGGACAAATGAAATTATTTAATGAAGCTGCTGCTGGTCTAAAAGATGCTGCAAAAATCAAGAGGGACAGCATCGATCAGCGTGTAGAGAAAATGAAAGAGATCGTCAGTAAGTCACCAGATGAACATTTTGTACTATGGCATGATTTGGAGGATGAACGCCATGCAATTAAAAAGGAAATGCCTGATACAGTAGAGATCTATGGATCTCAGGATTATGAGACCAGGGAACAACGAGTCATTGATTTCTCCAACGGAAAGACAAGGCTATTCGCAACAAAAAAATCATTATCCGGATCCGGCTGCAATTTTCAAAGACATTGCCACCGGGAGATCTTTGTAGGGATTAATTATGAATTTAATGATTTTATACAGGCTGTTCACAGGTGCTATCGGTTTTTACAGAAAGAACAGGTTGTGATCGACATTATCTATATGGAAAATGAGCGTCAGATCAAGGATGTGCTTGTTGAAAAGTGGAAAAACCATAACTACATGGTAGATAAAATGGTCGGAATTGTGAAAAAATACGGAATGTCTGTTGCAAATATGAAAAGGCGGCTGAAGCGAAAGATGGGGGTGGAAACAGTGAAAATCGAAGGGAAGCATTATACGGCGGTGTATAGCGATTGCGTGGAGGAAACACGAAGGATGGCAGATAGCAGCATTGATCTGATCCATACATCTATTCCTTTCGGGAATCATTATGAATACTCAGCAAATTACAATGACTTTGGACACAACAAGGATACGGCACGATTCTTTGAGCAGATGGACTTTCTCACACCGGAACTGCTTCGAATATTGAGACCTGGGCGGGTGGCGGCTATTCATGTAAAGGATCGTGTGCTATTTGGAAATGTGACAGGAACCGGTATGCCAACTATTGAACCGTTTCATGCGCTGTGTATTTCACATTACATAAAACATGGATTTCAGTATTTTGGAATGATCACAGTATTGACCGATGTGGTAAGGGAAAACAATCAGACATACCGACTCGGTTGGACTGAACAGTGCAAGGATGGTTCTAAGATGGGAGTAGGATGCCCGGAGTATATACTGCTGTTTAGAAAGCTTCCAACTGATAGAAGTAACGCCTATGCGGATGATCCCGTTACAAAATCCAAAGATGCTTATACCAGGGCGCAGTGGCAGATTGATGCGCACGGATATTGGAGAAGTTCTGGGGACCGACTGATAGGAAAAGAAGAACTGAAAGATGTTTCCGTTAAAAACCTACAGGCAGTCTATCGTAAGTACAGCAGAGAGAATGTATACGACTATGAGGAACATGTAAAACTGGCGAAAGAACTGGATAAAGAGGGTAAACTTCCGGCAACGTTCATGGTAGTTGCACCTGGTAGCTGGAACAAACTGGAAGTATGGGACGATATCAACCGCATGAGGACACTTAATACATCTCAGAGCCGCAGGAGGCAGCAACTCCATGTGTGTCCACTACAGTTAGACATAGTAGAGAGAGTAATAAATCGGTATTCCAATGAAGGCGATACCGTGCTGGATCCTTTCGGTGGATTAATGACGGTTCCTATGACAGCGGTAAAAATGAAGCGGAATGGATATGGTATCGAACTGAATGCAGACTATTTCAGAGATGGTGTTGGCTACCTGCAGTCTGCAGAAGATGAAATCAATACGCCTACACTGTTTGATTTTATACCGGAGGTAACGCCGTGAAAAGCTTGATAATAGACTGCTTCGCCGGTGGCGGCGGAGCCAGCGTAGGAATAGAGATGGCGCTTGGGATGAACGGACAAATCAATATATTCGAATATGAAAAAGAAATAAGCGGGTCAGCCATGCTTTGCAAACCATACATCTGCAACCGATGTCTATACTGGTGGTCTTCCAGGTGCCCGTATGGCAAATGTTATGACGATCATAGATCGAAGATAAGCCCATACGATAAAGCGCACCCAGATAGGCCTCCAAGAACCGCATGGAGCAACTGGAAGACTGACCAGGCATACTGGTGCAGAGGTGGTATATTCCACCCCACAATACACTGTGAGCATTTTATAAAGTATTCCGGGCAACAGGTAAAAGAATGTTTGAAAGCAAATGTGTCTGTCTTTCAGGATGGATATATAGGGTGTAGTCTGGTCGAAAAATTTGGATGTGAGAAATGCTATGAGGAATGGGAGGAAAAAGATGATTGAGGTTATAGATATAAAACCAGCGACACTACTTGACAGGATCATGCTGGCCGAAGGAGCTGATCTGGATGTATTGGCAAAAAAAATTGTTACAATACGTATGCCTGGTGAGGGAGATTCTTCGTTGAGGAAAAGGGTGCTGAATAATTATGAGGGCGTTATGGAGCATACAGTTGGGATAAAGGATGGAGGAAAAGTATGAGAGTACTACCAGTACTATTTAGCACCGAGATGGTCCGGGCAATCTTGGACGGGCGGAAGACATGCGACAGGGTGCGTATAAAAAAGAATAGGATAGATGCTGTCCTCGGAAGTCCGTGCAGAAAAAAACAATCCGAATATACCAGATAAGAATTTTATAGAAAAACTGATAATGCCACCATGCGAAAAAGGCGATATCCTCTATGTGCGGGAAACATGGAATGAATGGGAAGGAGGATATGTGTATAAAGCATGGCCGGATGGAATTTTGCAACCTGGGTCATATGGAACATGGCGCCCATCCACCAACATGCCAAAGGCAGCAGTCCACATCTGGTTAAAGGTTACGGATGTCCGGGTTGAGCGGCTGCAGGATATTACCGAGGAACAGACGAGGGCAGAAGGAGTTTTATGGAGTGAAGTGAATAAGACATATAACAGTCTTTTCGAACATGCAAACGTTTCTACACAAATGGAACTTTATGGTACTACAAACCCTTATATCTTTGAATTTAAGTACACATGGAACAAAACAGTAGATAAAAAGAAGCTTGAAATCTACGGCTGGTCCGCTAATCCATGGGTGTGGGTGATAGAGTTTGAACGGTGCGAGAAGCCGGAGGAAATAGAATGAAAAAAGAATATGCGGAATTCATGGAAAATTTGAAACATGAGCTGCAGACACAGCCGACAGATGGCAACCGTGATCCTCGCTTCTGGGGAATAAAAGAGGAAAAACGGGAACTTGGTTTTAACTCAGAATACGCAGATGGATGGGAAGCATATGACGGTGAAATGGTTTGCAGCATCGGAGAACCAGACGATGTGCAGAGTGTGATTGATGAATTTATTTCTGATTATGGATTCAGTGCGGAACAGTTCGATAAAAAGTATGAGGACTTTTATGAAATTGACAAAACTGACATTGAGGACGTGATTGAACGGGCAAACAATATCAGAGCAAAGGAAAAAACAGTAAGTTTTATGCACCATATTATGTGAATTATTACAGATATTTTCATGTTGTCAATGAAGATGCATTGTTCCTGACTAAGAAAGCCTGCAAAGAACATATAGAAAAGTACGGGTACAATTATAAACAGCCTCATACATACGTAATGACTGCCTGCCAGTGTCCGGAATATGAAAAACTGCTGGAAGTTATTAAAAATACGGATTGGAGCGTGGAAAAAATGAGCAAATATATGGAACTGCCGTGGTCACACCGGCGTACGATAGAAAATTTAAAAGAAATCAAGGAACATATGCAAGAAAAGGTTATAATTCAAAATTTACATGGAAGAGGAAAGAAAGATGCAGAAGAGGTAGAATTTGATTTTGATAGGGCGATTAACGCACTCGAAAAACAGATTCCCAAAAAACCTATCGAGCGTAATTATGAGGAGCCAGGAGAAAAACCATACATAAAGCATACCTGTCCGGCTGGGTGTAAGATAACGTTGCACGGTGTGGAATATGGGCAAAAGTATTGCCAGAAATGTGGTCAGAGGTTAGATTGGAGCGAAGAATGAGATTAATTGATGCAGATGCAGAAAAAGAAAAAAGAATGGCTGAAATAAGAAAATGTGAAGAACGTATTGCGGAATATAAGGGTCTTGATGAGCCTGACAACGCCAAAATTAATCACAGGATAGAGATGCAAAGGGCAAACATTAGTGATTTAAAAATGGAGATACATATACTCGAAGAGTGCTCCACAGCCTATGACATAGGTGAGGTCGTGGAACAGTTGGGGGAAGCGCCAGAAGACGCTGGTTTTACACCGGAGCAGATACGGGAGTTGGTAAAAAAATATAGCTGGCATAAGGTAGCGGACGGTGACTTGCCTACACACTCAAACAGAGTGCTTGTATATATAAAATACAAAGCATCCCATAGGATTCCGCCTCACCGTGTGGCAAATTACGCTGGTGAAAAATGGTGGTATCCTTCAGACAGGGAAATAACCGGAGAGGCACAGGTAATCGCCTGGATGGAGTTACCAGAGTACGAGGTGCCCATGATTGATTGCAAGATAAACACACCAGACGTAACGCCGGAGAAGCCGAAACAGTCAAGAAACCAAGTCGACGATTCATTGGAGGAGCTGAATGATGAATGGTGAAGGATACAAAGATCCTACAGCAGATAAAGCAGTTCGAAGTGCTGCAAAGGTGCCGTATCATATCCGAGAGGTGATGAAGGTGTTGAATCAGGTAGCACATCTGTGTGGTATGGAAGTTACGGCAGTGCGGGATTTGAAGTCAGGTAAGACATGGAGAGGTGGTGAGTCTGATGGAAAAGACAGTTCAGGAAGAAAATGAAGAGAAGAAACAGTATCTAAGAAGGTATGCAGCCTCGGTCCGCAGGGAACAGCAGATATTAGATGAGATACAGAGGCTTCGGCTTGATAAGATGTTTCCAAGCGTAGTAAATGACGATATGCCGCATTCCTGTGAATGCAAGGATCTGTCGGATTATATAGTTCTGGTGGATGAGCAGATAGAAAAGTTGAAGCAGGAGCGCCTAAAAAAAGCGAAGGTGCGTAAAGAGATAGAAGCACAGATCGGTAAGATAGACGAAGAGACAGAGCAGGAGGTGCTTCGTTTGAGATATATACAACAAATGGCTTGGGAACAGGTATCCGCTGAGTTTGGGTATACAAGAAGACATGTTAGCAGGATACATGGAGAAGCACTCATGGATTTTAAGATGTCCTAGAATGTCCCATTGAACATGTGTTATAGTGTATACAGGTTAGTTGGACGAATAAACAGATTTGTCCAGACTTATCAATCAATTCTCCTCCCCAATATGTGTAGTATCACGGTGATCAGGTGTTACAGCCTGATTGCTGAATCTGGTTTTTACGGTACGCCAATCGCAAAGCGATAAAGACCGTTAGAAGACATCGCCTTAATGGCGCCATAAGAAGTTGGCAGTATATGACGATAAACTGCATGTCCCGGGACCGGGATAAATATTGAAAACGCTCCGTAGAAATATGGGGCGTTTTGTCATGCAAGAAAGAAGGTGAACCTGAGTGACAGATAAACAGAAGATATTTGCAGATGAATACCTGATAGATTTGAATGCTACTCGGGCTTACCGGATTGCATATCCGTCCGTGAAGAAGGAAGCGACAGCGGCGGCAGCAGGGGCGAGAATGTTAAGAAATGTTAAGGTTGAAGAGTATATACAGGAACGCATGCAAGAGCGTCAAAAACGCACTGAGGTAACGCAGGATAGAGTGGTAGAGGAACTTGCGGCAATCGCTTTTGCAAGAGTGACAGATTATGCTGAGATTTATGGAGGTAGCGTGGAGATAAAGGATACGGAGCAACTGTCCGAGGAGCAGGTGCGAGCCATTGCCGGAATAAAAGATGGGAAGTTTGGCATTGAGTTAAAGCTGAACGACAAAGAGAAAGCTTTGGAACTGCTCGGCCGTCACCTTGGCATGTGGAATGATAAGCTGGATATCAAGACTCCGGCTATTGATGAATCGTTAAAAGAGATGGAGGAATACTTTGAACGTCAAAAAGCAAGAGGTTCTGGACCTCCTGTGGAATTATCCGTATAAAATTGGACATTGGGTAGGATTTACAGATTTGACCGAGCTACATAACGAGTGGCTGCGGTCTTTTTTGTACGCAGACGCTGATCAGACGCTGCTCGCACATCGAGGGTCTTATAAGACCACTGATCTGTCACTGTTCCTGGCAATCCATGCAGCCATTCAGCCGAATGAGAATGTGATATTCTTCCGTAAGACAGATGATGATGTGACGGAGGTGCTTAATCAGTCACAGAAAATCCTTGGCACAGGAGTAATGCAGCAGATTGTGAGGACGCTGTATGGCACAGAATTGGAGCTGTTGAAAAGTAATAACTCGGAGATACACACAAACCTGTGCACATCCACCAGAGGAGTCAGCCAGGTGCTTGGGCTTGGTATTGGAACATCCATAACCGGTAAGCATGCTGACATAGTCGTGACGGATGATATCGTCAATCTGAAAGACAGAATCAGCAGAGCGGAGCGGGAGCGGACTAAGATACAGTACATGGAGCTCCAGAACATTAAGAATCGTACTGGCCGCTTCATTAACACAGGAACGCCGTGGCATAAGGAGGATGCGATCTCCATCATGCCGAATGTCAAGCGGTATGATTGCTATTCTACTGGACTCATTGCTCGAGATAAGCTGGAACAGCTCCGACAGTCCATGTCAGACAGTTTGTTTGTAGCCAACTATGAGCTTAAGCATATAGCGGATAAAGATGCGATGTTCAAGGAGCCGCAGTTTACTAAGAAAACAGAGTTGATCTACGGCGGCCGGATGCATATTGATGCTGCTTATGATGGAGCTGATGGCACGGCCTGCACCATATTCAACAAGCTGAAGGATGGAAGGATCATCGGATTTGGTAAGCGCTGGGATAGACATGTTGATGATTGCATCGCCGAGATTGGAGTACATCATAGGAATCTAAGAGCCGGATCAATATCCTGCGAGAAGAATGCGGACAAGGGATATCTGGCCAAGGAGCTCCGTAAACTTGGGTACCAGACCAATTCATACAGTGAATCAATGAATAAATTTGTCAAGATATCCACTTATCTTCGAAAAAACTGGAAGAATATCCTCTGGCTGGAAGATACGGATCCGGAATATATCAATGAGATACTGGATTATAACGAGCATGCGGAACACGATGACAGCCCAGATAGCGCAGCCAGTCTCTTGCGAATACTCGAACGAAAGAATGGTATTAATACGGAGCTTACAGGAGGTATTTAACATATGATTTATAGATTGCCAGCTGGTACTGATATGACTCCGGGGCTGCTGGCGGAGTATATAGGAAGACACAAAAAAGAAGTTAATATGAGGCTTAAGAAACTGGATACAGCATATCAAGGAGATTACGACATATTCCACCAAGCTAAGAAACCGGCATGGAAGCCGGATAATCGTATTGCTTTCGGCTTTGCAAAGTATATCGTAGATACGATGAACGGGTACTTCTTGGGGACTCCAGTCAGGGTGCATCATAATGATGCTGCTGTGGAAGGTTTTCTTGAGCTGCTCAGCCAGTACAACGATCTGGATGATATCAATGCCGAGCTTGGAAAGCTTAGTGATATCTTCGGAACTGGGAATGAGATTTACTACGCCGATGAAGACAGCAAGCTGTGTATACAGCAGGTATCCCCGTTAGAGTCCTTTATGATTTATGATGACTCGGTGCTGATGCGCCAAATGTACTTTGTGAGGTACTATCGAGATTCAAATAATGTGGAGCGTGGGTCATGGTCAAATGACAGGATTGTGCAACACTTCGTCAGAAACGGCTCTTACGTTTGGGATGGAGAGCCATCAGAACACTACTTTGACGATGTTCCTGCATCGGAATTTGTAGAAAACGAAGAGCGCCAGGGGATGTTTGAAGGAGTGATGTCTGCTATCAATGCATTCAATAAAGCTTTATCAGAAAAGGCAAATGATGTTGATGCCTTCGCTGATGCGTATTTGAAGATCATAGGCCCCAAGATTAGTGACGGAGATATTCGTTTTATCAGAGATAAACGGATCATAAATTTGGAAACAGAGGACGTGAAGGGTGTTATCGCTGACTTCATGCAGAAGCAATGTGCTGATGAAACGCAGGAGAACCTTCTTAGCAGATTGTATAAAGGAATCTTTCAGATGACTATGGTGGCAGATCTGTCTGATGAGAGCTTTGCAGGAACATCTTCCGGTGTTGCATTGAAGTTTAAACTGCAGGCTATGTCGAATCTGGCAGATACCAAGAAGAGAAAATTCCAGGCTTCTTTGAATCGGAGATACCGGATACTGTTTTCACATCCGGCATGTACGGTGGATTCATCACAGTGGATTGGGATTGGCTATACATTTACAAAGAATCTTCCGGCGAATCTCATGGAAGAGAGCCAGATTGCCACACAGCTGGAAGGTGTGGTATCAAAGGAGACACAGCTCGGCGTACTCAGTATCGTGGATAACGTGTCAAAAGAGATGGAAAAGCTGGATGCGGAATCTGCATCTAGTCAATCTAGGGCGGTGATATAGGTGAACAGTAGGGACTATTGGAAACAGCGGGAAGCCGAGAACCTAAAGAATAATCTTAAGACTGAGGAAGAGTACGCCAGGATCATCAATGGCTACTATGATTACATGATGGATCAATGTCAAAAGGAGATTAATGGGTTTTATGCCAAATATGCATCCAAAGAAGGGATTACATTGGCAGAAGCTAAGAAGCGTGTGGCGAAGCTTGATATCGAAGCTTATGGGCGCAAGGCTGCCAAGTATGTGAAAGAGAAGAACTTCTCTGATCAGGCGAATGAAGAGATGCGCCTTTACAACGCCACCATGAAGATCAACCGGCTCGAGATGCTCAAGGCAAACATTGGGCTGGAACTGGTAGACGGATTTGACGGATTGCAGAAGTTCTTCGAGGAAAAGTTGACCGACAGGACACTGTCAGAGTTCGAACGGCAAGCCGGGATCCTCGGTAAAACAATTCAAGATAACGCCAAAGCTGCGAACGCTATCGTAAATTCATCTTTTCATAATGCCAGGTATTCAGACCGGATCTGGATGTATCAGGGCATGATGAAAGCGGAGCTGTCAAAACTGTTGCAACAAAGCCTTATTCAGGGACGAAGTTCTAAACAAATGGCAAGGCATTTAACAAAGTTATTTGGAGCAAGTAAGACAAATGCTGAACAATTGATGGTAACAGAGCTTAGAAGAGTGCAGACAGAAGCTGCAAAACAGTCATATATAAAGAATGGGTTCTCAGAGTACACATTTCTTACCGCAAATGCTATGGGACCGTGTGAGGTGTGTAAAGCTCTTGACGGAAAGCATTTTAAAGTCGAGGATATGCTTCCTGGAGAGAATGCTCCTCCTATGCATCCGAAATGCCACTGTACCACGGCACCGTATGAGGATGATGAAGACTACGAAGAGTGGTTGGATTATCTGGATAAGGGCGGTACTACCGAAGAGTGGAATAAGTTGAAGAAACCTGAAACTATTCAGTAGAGCATATAGAAAATCTACATGATGGTGGCGATGACCTATACGGACAGATTCATTATTTTCCGGAGAAAATCCTTATTAATTCCGGAAGTTCAGAAGAACAGCAGAAAGCAACTCTTATCCACGAATTAATTCACGGCTTAGATGAAATGCATGGCATAAAGCTCAAAGAGAAGCAGGTGGAAAAACTCGGGAATGCGTTTTACATGCTGCTCAGGGACAATCCAGATATGTTTAAGGAGAAAGGATGTGATGTGGATTGATTGAGGTAAGCGTTCGCAAGGACGGAATCACTATATCTGGTCATTCAGGATATGCTCCACCAGGACAGGACATTGTTTGTGCTGGTGTATCAACACTGGCGCAGACGCTGATCAGCTCTATTGAGGATCTGACGCAGGATAAAATTACATACAGTGTATCTCCCGGAAGGGCTGATATAAATTATGGGAATCTTTCAGAGAAGTCGCAAACTCTGGTGGATTCCTTTTTCGTTGGCATCTGTGCGATTGTCAATGGGTGGTCGGATTATGTCCGGGTGGTGTAACTCGTTGTGAGCGAGACCTCGTTAAACTACGATTCAAGCAATGGTCTTGGACTTATGGAATGGACTGTGGCGGAAAGGAAGCAATATGAAACATAAGAATTTAAAAAAGTTTAGAATACCAATGGCAATGAATCTGCAGCTTTTTGCGGATGATCCTGCTAATCCAGCGGATCCGGAAGGCGGTGACCCTGCTGATCCCGCAGACCCAGAAGGCGATGACCCGGAAGGAAAAAAGAAGGGAGCGCATAAACCAAAGTACAGTAAAGAGGATCTGAATCGCATTATTTCCAGGAAGATTGCAGAGGAGCGCAAGAAAAGCGATAAATCTGCAAAGGAAGCACAGCGTCTGGCCAGTATGTCTGCAGATGAGCGCATGCAAAGCGAGCTGAAAGAGACGAAGAGTCAGCTGGAAGAACTTCGGCACCAGAATGCGATCGATAAGATGGCAAAAGTGGCACGTGGCATCCTGGCTGATCGGAACATTAATCTTCCGGATGATTTGCTTTTCACGATGGTAACAGAGGATTCAAAAGAAACAAAAGCAAATGTAGACTCCTTTGCCAAACTGTTCGATAAAGCTGTAGCAAATGCAGTAGCGGACAAGTTAAAAGGAAAGACACCGAGGACAGGAGGTCCTGCACACTCACTTACTAAATCCGATATCGATAAGATCACGGATCGTAGGGAGAGACAGCGGGCCATCAAAGAAAACATGAATTTATTCATAGGAGGAAACTAAACATGAAAAAAGACAAAAAATTTGCACTTCAGCTTTTTGCGGCAGATGAGAATATCATTACCACTTCAGATCTGGAACCAGCGATCTCTGTGGACTTCACATCGAGAATCAGCAAGAACATCACAGAACTTCAGACTCTGCTTGGAATCACAGATCTGACGCCAATGACAGCTGGAAACACGATCAGGGTGTATAAGACTACGGTGACCAATGATCCTGCCCAGGTAGCGGAAGGCGAGACTATTCCGCTCACAAATGTGGCACGTAAGCTTGCTGCGACCTACGAGTTAACGCTGTCTAAGTACCGGAAAGAGACTACCGCCGAAGCAATCCAGCGTTCCGGCAGGGAGGTTGCCGTAAATACAACGGATGAGAAGCTTGTAAGAAAAGTACAGAAAGATATTAAGAAGATGCTGTACGATACATTGAACACCGGCACAGGAAAAGTATCTGGAACCAACCTGCAGAAGACGCTTGCTGCTCTTTGGGCTGCACTGCAGAACAAATATGAAGATGAGGACGTATCACCGGTCTTCTTCATCAATCCTACAGATGTTGCTGATTACCTTGGTACCGCACAGATCACCATGCAGACTGCATTTGGATTCACCTTCATCCAGAACTTCCTTGGACTTGGAACCGCCATTATCTCTCCGCAGGTTAAGGTTAAGAAACCGGTGGCAACTGTCACACAGAACATTAACGGAGCTTACATACCGGCTTCTGGTGACGTAGGACAGACCTTCTCCCTGATCTCTGATGCAACAGGGCTTATTGGTATGACTCATTATGTGGGTGGAGATAATGGGGTGGTGAAGACTCTGATCATGTCAGGGGTTAAGTTCTATGTTGAATATGCAGATGGAATATTTATTGGAACTATCAACGAAGAAACAAGCGGCGGCGCAACAAGTGATACAACTGATAAAACAACAGGAGCATAAGGAGGTAACAGATGTACAGAGTGGTAAAATTCTTTACGGATTTGCACGATAACGAGCATCCATACAACGTGGGGGATGAATACCCACGTGAGGGCGTTGAGGTGACCACAGACAGGGTTAACGAGCTTTCAGGAAGCGATAATGCGCAGCATGTGCCACTTATTGAGGAAGTGGTAGAAGAGGATGTACAGGATCCAGCAGAAGCTCTCATGGAACCTGTGAAGGAAGTAAGGAAGACAACCAGAAAGAGCGGAGCGAAAACCTCCGAAAAATAGGAGGTAGCGCCATGCTGAATGTTTTAAAGATGATGCTTGGAATTGATGAGAGCGATACGTCTCTCGATGCAAAGCTGAATTGGATTCTTGACTCATCCACCAGTAGACTTAAGATTCTACTTGGTGGAATTGAGCCGCCAAAGGAACTGCAGCATATAGTTGTTGACGTGTCAATCATACGGTTTAATCGTATTGGTTCCGAGGGCATGAACAGCATGTCTGTGGAGGGCGAGAGTAATTCATACCGGGATGATGACTTTGCAGGGTACAAGGATGAGATACAGGCTTATCTGAATGTGCAGAATGAATCTGTGGAGGGGAGGTTGCGATTCCTATGAGATTTGATACACCAGTATACTTCCAGTCTATCATACCGGGTGCCTATGATCCGTCTACCGGGAACTATGCACCGGATACCGTGTCTGAGGATAAGATTTATGCCAATGTAATAGACGCTGGCATTGAAACTATGAAGCTTGTGTATGGAGATATCCGGCAGAGCGTCCTCACGATCCGGCTACAGAACCATTATGAGAAGACTTTTGACAGGGTACGAATCGGAAGAAAGACGTATCATGTGGACTACTCGAGGGTGTTTCGAGTGAAGAGTGTATATGTTGTAAGTGAGGTGCAGTGATGGGCGTAAAAATAGTTGGAATGGAAAAGTTGCAAGCCAAGCTAAAGAAGAATTGTACGCTTGATGATGTGAAAAAGGTTGTATCACATAATGGAGCAAAAATGACAGAAAAGATGAAAAAGAATACTGAGACAGCGTTCGCAAAGGGATATTCTGGCGGAGATACAGCCAGCAGTATTAATCAAAATATTACTGACGGAGGCATGACAACAGAAGCTGGTGCTGCAATGGATTATGATGAATATGTAGAATACGGCACAAGATTAATGGAAGCAGAACCTTTTGTTAAGCCCGCTTTTAATGAGCAAAAGGAGAAGTTCAAATCTGATATGAAAAAGCTAACGAGGTGATGAGATGGATCCACAGCAGGAGTTATTTACAAAATTGTTATTGGATATAAAAGCATTGGGATACGACGTCTATGATGGGGGGCTTCCTCCGGATGGAACGCCATATCCCTTTATCTATCTGGGCGATAGCCAGCAGACAGATGATGCCAACAAATCCGCTGTGTTTGGAAATGTGTACCAGACGATTCATGTGTGGCACAACGGTCCAAAGCAAAGAGGTAAGGTGTCTTCGATGCTGTTGGAGATCAAGCAGGTATGCAGGCGAATTGAGCATACAGCAAACTTTGCCTGGAATGTCCGGAACCTAAATCAGCGAATTATTCCGGATACAACAACAAAAGAACCTTTGCTTCATGGAATCATAGAGGCAGAGTTCAAATTCAGTTAAAGGAGAAAGACTATGGAAAATATGAACTTGCAGCTATTCGCAGAGGCGGTGCAGGGCAAAAAGATCGCGTATCTTTACCGGGTAAAGAGCACGGCTGCCACAAAAAATGGTACCGCTCTGGCATTCACAACAGAGAACGGACGTACCAAGTCTAAAAATGCCGATTCGACAGCAACAAAGGATGGGTCTATCCGGATGCCAGGAACCTCAGAGGTAGAGATCACAGCTACCTCTATCTTAAAGAAGGGGGATCCCCTGGTGGATGAATTAGAAAAGGCATTGGATGATGATTCCCTTATCGAGATCTGGGAGATAAATCTTGCAGAGCCAGCTGTTACAGGGTCTAATAAATTTAAGGCAAAATACTTCCAGGGGTACCTGACAGCGATCGAAAGAACGGCAAATGCGGAGGATTTTGCTGAAGTTTCTCTCACATTCGGCGTCAATGGAACTGGCGTGGACGGTGAAGCAACGGTAACAACGGAGCAGCAGGACATTGCATCTTATGTGTTTACAGATACACAGAAGACAGGAGCATAAGGAGGTACGCATAGATGATGGAATTAACAATTAAAAATCAAGTGTATCAGTTTCAATTTGGTATGGGCTTTTTAAGAGAAATCAATAAGACAGTGGCGATGCCTGTGGATGGCATGCCAAACGTGAAAAAGAATGTGGGACTCAGGTACACAGTTATGAGGCTGTATGATGGCGATGTGGAAGGACTGGAAGAGGTTCTGGACATCGCAAATAAGACCCAGACACCGAGAGTTACCAAACTTCTGCTGGATGAATACATTGAAGACGAAAGCACAGATATCGATGCCTTGTTTGAGGAGGTCATGGGTTTTTTAGAGACAGCCAATGCTACGAAGAAAGATACTCTGAGCGTGCTCGAGAATATCGAGAGGGAGAAGGAGAAGCAGAAGGCGGAAGTGTAGAACAGGAAGATAGCTTTGAGGAAACGTACAAAGCTATCGCACTGGACTGTTTCAGATACCTTGACTTTAAGAGTTTTGCTGAGGTGGACAGGATAACGATTCCGGAATATAAACTGCTTATGAAGGCTGTGCAGTTGAGAGAGGTAGATAAAAATTACCGGACTCACCAGCAGGCCTTTTTGAATCTTGCCGTAAGGGCTGAAAAAAAAGTAGGAAAGAACAAATCGAAGCCTGTTTATAAGACATTCAGCAGTTTTTATGATTACAGAAAAGAAGTGGAAAAGATACTACCTGATAAGAAAAAACAAAGCAGATTAGCCAGCATAGGAAGGCTGCTTAGAAAGTAGGGGATAACATGGCAGAAAGTTTTTCAGTGAAAGCAATATTATCAGCGGCAGACTCCGGATTTTCCTCTGTTATGAAATCAGCCTCATCCTCTGCTGACAGTTTGAAGAGTACACTTACAAGTGGTCTTGGATTTGGCGTGCTGATGGGGGTCGGTCAGAAGGCGTTCTCTGTTATCACAAGTGGCATAGGGGATCTCACGAAAGAAACAATTGGTACATCTGATTCGATGCAGAAATTGCAGCAGGCTATGCGATTTAGTGGGTCAAGTGAAAAGGAGATACAGAGAATTGCAGGAGCGACTGGCTCCTTGAAGACATATGCAGATAA
The DNA here is from genome assembly GCA_028692975.1 of Lachnospiraceae bacterium. Lineage (GTDB taxonomy): Bacteria > Bacillota > Clostridia > Lachnospirales > Lachnospiraceae > JALENY01. The sequence continues at coordinate 15,058 of JAQUWF010000022.1, read as the reverse complement.
GACAGTATTTAGTTTGAATGATGTAATGAGCACGTTTGGCTCGCTGTCAGCCAATGGAGTTAAAGACGCAGACAGAATTACAGAATCTGTTGGCAATGCTGTGGCTGTGTTTGGAGGTGGAGCAAAGGAGTTTTCGTCCGTAGGATTAGCGTTTTCTCAGGCAATGGCTTCTGGAGCTCTTCACGCACAGGACTGGAATCAGATTATTAACGCATCTCCTCAGCTTGCAGGAGGATTGAGAAAAGAATTAATTAGATTAAATCCTGTTTTGGGAGGAGACTTTAAGGGAGCAATGGAGAATGGTGCAGTAACTGCAGATTTATTAGCAGAGGCCATGAACAACATCGGAATGACTGATATGGCAAAAGACGCCGCACAATCCGTTACTACATTTGAGGGCGCAATGGGCAATTTTGAAGCTACCGTATCGAATGGGATTATGAATATATATGATAGCTTTGCAAAGTCCAGTATAGTAGATGCAATCAATGGAATGAACACAAAAGTAGGATCCGGACTTGAGTGGTTGGCGAATGCAATTCCTGTTGCTATCGACAAAATAGCTCCGTATTGGAATGTATTTAAGAATTATGTAATAGAGGTTAAGGATGCTTTTGGTGGTGCGGTAAGCTCGATAGTTAAAGAAGTGAGCAGTCTTACAGGCGCTTTTGGCTCGACAGAGAGTGTGAATAATTTTGCTGATGTGCTTGGAATAGCAAAAGATGGACTTGTGGGATTAGCTGGAATAATTTCAGATAATTCCGATACGATAGTGGCAGCGATTCCATATGTGGCAGGTCTTGCACTTGCCTTTAAGGGATTCCAAGTCGTAAAAGCGGTTGCTCCGTTTGTAGGAGCATTTACAGGAGCGATAGGACAGCTTGCATCGAAAGGCCTTGGAGGTCTTGCGGCTAAATTGTTCGGCACAGCAGCTGCGGAGAAAGCAACGGGAGCAGCCAGCGCATCAAGCTCAGGACAAGTTCTGTCAGCGGCAGCGGCTTTTCTTGCACTTGGAGCCGGTGTTGTTATGATAGCGACAGGATTTTATATTTTAGCAACTGCTGCAGCAAATGTAGCAAGTGCTGGACCGGTGGCGATCGGCGTGTTGGTTGGAATGGTTGCAGCAGTCGTAGGCCTGGCAGCTGGAGCTGCGGCGCTTGGACCAGCTTTATCGGCTGGAGCAATTGGGTTTGTAGCTTTTGGTGCGGCGGTGCTTCTGGCCGGAGCTGGTATGATGCTTTTATCAACAGCTGCCATTAACCTGGCGGCAGCGGGTACACCGGCAATTGCATGCATGGTTGGAATGGTTGCAGCTATAGCACTTCTTGCTGTGGGAGCAGCGGCACTTGGTCCAGCTTTAATAGTTGGCGGTGCAGGTCTGATCCTGTTTGGAGCAGGGCTCATACTGGTGGCTACCGCAGCTGTGATAGCAGGTGCTGGTTTAAATATCATAGGAGCAGCCCTTCCAACTGTAGTGCAGTATGGAGCTTCTGGGGCGGTCGCTATGATTCAGTTAGGGGCTGGATTGGTTGTTCTTGGCGCAGGTGCACTTGTTGCAGGAGCCGGTTGCGTAGTGCTTGGAGCCGGCCTGATAGTTGTTGCAGCCGGGCTTGCCTTGGTGGGCGTAGCTGTGTTGGTTGCTGCAGCAGGTGTCTTGGCGCTTGGAGCCGGTGCACTGTTATTAGGTGCTGCTCTTATGGTGGCTGGCGCAGCTGTTACAGTTTTGGCGGCAGCATTACCGGCAACCGCTTCTGGAGCTATGGCAGCTGGGGCAGGATTAACCATGCTGCTGGGAGTATCGATACTTCTTGCCGCCGCTATGGTTGCACTTGGAGCCGGAAGTCTGGTGGCTACTGTTGGAGTCGTAGCGTTTGGAGTTGCTATGATCGCCGGCAGTGCAGGCACACTGGTTATGGCTGCGGCTTTAGTAGCTGTGAATTCCAGTATGAAATCCATAGCTTTAAATGCAAAAACAACACAGTCTTCCCTATCGAGTATGAACAAATCGGTAGATGTAGTTGGAAGTGGTCTGGATGCGGTTGGTGAAAAAGCAAAATCTGCCATGAACGCCCTCACCAGTGCATTTGATAATTCCAGCAAAAAAGCTTTAGATGCTGGAACGAAGATTGGAACCGGGTTTATAACGAATTTACAGAGCGGATTAAGCCCGGCACCTTCTGTGGCGAATACAATTATGAGTCAATTCAACGCCGGGATTTCTGCAGGTGGGGTGATGGCAGCAGCTGTGGCAAGAAGTGCAAGCGCATCTGTGGTATCAGCTCTTGGATCAGCGGCAGGAGGTGCTTACGGCTGCGGCTACAACATCGGAGCAGGACTTGCGAACGGTATGCGTGCAAGTCTCGGAGCTGTACAAAGCACGGCGGCACAGTTGGCGGCAGCTGCGGAAGCCGCTATCAGAGCCAAGGCTCAGATTCATAGCCCATCAAGAGTCAGCGATAAGCTTGGTGGGTATTATGGAACCGGATTCGCTAACGGAATTCTATCCAAGGTAAAAGAGATAAAGGCTGCTTCCTTAAAGCTATTTAACATACCGGACATGCGGATTCCTCAACTTGAACTTGCATACAGCGGCGGTTATTCCGGCGATCTCAATGATGAGTATAGTTATAGTAGTAATGAGACTTATACCATCTATGTGCCTGTTGAGATAGAGGGAAGAGAAGTAGCAAAGGCAACAGCAACTTATACAAAGGAAGAACTTGGAAAAATCGAAAAAAGAAGTGGACGTAAGCAAGGGTGTAGATAAGGAGGGCGTATGTACAGGTTCATTGATGTGATGGAGTCTCAGACGGGCAGTGCGTTGCCCTCCGAGGCTCTTAACTTTAACGGCCATTGGCTGGAAGAAGAGATACCGGGTTACCGGACGCTTCATGTGAGCGGAAGGGAAGTCATTGGCACCGAGCTGTCAAGCTCACAGATTGGAACGGCTGACGGAGAGAAATATCGGTATAAGAGGTATACTCCACGAACCATAACGGTGACATATCAGCTTATATCCAAGTCAAATGCAGCGTTTCGAGAGGCATACAACAAGCTCAACGGCTTGCTTGATGTGGAAGAGGGAAAGCTTATATTTAACGATGAGCAGGACAAATATTTCCTTGGCACCAAGGTAAATAGTGGTGAGGTTCCGCCGGGAAGCAACAGTGTCACTGGTGAGATTGAATTTATATGTTCAGATCCATTTAAGTATTCCGTGGAAGAAAAAGAAGTGATCCCTTCACTGGATGGCGGCAGCACTTTTGTTGTGGACTATAAAGGAACCTATCCGGCACATCCGATCATGGAAGCCACGTTTAATTCGGATAATGGTTTTATCGCCTATATGGACGAAAGAAATCATATACTGCAATTCGGAAATGTGGAAGAAGTTGACGGGGAGGATTACAAAGCGAATGAATTGCTGGTGACCATTCAGGACTTCTTCAAGGCGCCGGATGATATTACCAGAGTAGATGTCATGCATCCACAGTATGGCTCCAAGGGCACGCTTAAAAAAGTAAATTGGAACAATACAGACTTCCTGGCATTTGGAACCAAGGGAGATACGGTTGGAAGTGCCAATGGCGGGTTAAGGACCATAACGATACCGGCTGATTCTTCCGGAAAAGTAGGAGCTAAAAACTTCTACTCTTACTTTCATGTACTGTTTTATGCAGCTCTGATGGGACAGACAGGTGAGATGTGCATTAACTGGCTTACAAAAGATGATAAGATGATCGCCGGTGTGAACTGGTACAAGGTTGATTGTACCGGAAACACCGGTTACTACGATCTTGTTGCAAACGGCAGGATCTTAAAAACATATTCCTACCAAACAAATCACCTGCAGTCCCAAAATCCCTGGTATTGGGATTGGGGAAACTGTGATCTGAAAAAGGAGGGAAGTAAGCTTACATTTTTCTACTATGGTGGATATCCTTCCTTTACGGTACCGGAAGTCGAAGACATGGAGTGCGCAAAGATACAGATTGCCATGAAACAGTGGGGTGACAGGGATGGATCAAGGTTCATGCACTGGATGGGCGTAGATGTGTTTAACTTCCACAAAGTAAATGTGGATAAGTGGCGTGATGTTCCAAACAAATTCGGAAAAGGAGATACCCTGTCAGCCGATAGCAACACTGGGGATGTAACCCTGAAAGGACTTCCGCAATTTGGACTTGGAGCATTGGGGAATGACTGGGAAGATTTCTGCTTAAGACCTGGGTTGAATCAGGTAAAGTGCCTCTATTCAAATTGGGCACAGAAACCAGATTTTAAATTAAGGTACAGGGAGGTTTACTTGTGATACTTTACTTTGCAGACCGGCGAATGAACATACTTGGACTGGTAGGCACAAGGCTTTCAAACGGTATCGTCATAAAAGATGATCTGAAGACGGATGAGCTTAAGGTAGGAGTGACAACCTTTGAGTTTTACATGGAATTCAATGATCAAAAGAGGAAACAGGCGGAAACATGGGCGGAGGTAGGCAACTATATCCTGCGTAAAAATGGAAATGAATGTGAGTTTTATACGATCATTGAATCCGAATGTAATGTAGAAAAGAAAGAGCTGTATGTGTATGCCGAGGATGCAGGTCTTGACCTGTTAAATGAAGTAGTTGGAGCGTATGACGCCGATAAAGCCTATCCAATTGATTATTATATCAACAAATTCGCCTATGACAGCGGTTTTGAGATCGGCATAAATGAGGTCAGCGATCTTTCCAGAAAGTTGAAGTGGGAAGGGGAGCAGACCGCAACAGAAAGAATCTTAAGTGTTGCTACGCAATTTGATAACGCAGAGATCGGCTACAGCTTTGCAGTAGATCATTTAAGTGTTTCACACAAATATATCAACATTTATAAAAGGCGAGGAAACTCCTCAGGTATTGAGCTGCGCATGAACCGGGATCTTGATAATATTATCACTAAAAAATCCGTGGCAAATCTTGCAACAGCATTGACTGTTACCGGAGGAACCCCGGAGGGAGCTGAGACGCCCATAACATTAAATGGGTTCGCTTATGATGATGGAGATATCTATCTAAGCGGAACGCTGCTAAAGTCCAGGAAGTCCCTGCAAAAGTGGAGCAGATATCTGTCAGAGTCCGGATCAGATGAAGGACATATCGTTGTTCCATACTCTTATGACACTACAAGCCAATCAGAGCTATGCAACCGAGCGGTAAGCAAGCTTAAAAAGATCTGCGATATGGAAGTGAATTATGAAGTGAATATCGCAATCCTTCCGGAAGAGACCAGAATTGGCGATACGGTAAACATAGTGGATGATACAGGAGAGCTGTATCTGACAGCCCGTGTTCTTAAGTTTGAGGTGTCTGTTTCCAATGGAAGTAAAAAGGCTACGCTTGGTGACTACTTGATACGAAGCAGTGGAGTATCAGAGAAACTGGAAGATCTTGCGGAGCAGTTCAAAAACATAGCCCAAAACAGGCAGTTCTACACATGGATCGCCTATGCTGATGATAAATATGGTACCGGTATATCGCTGGAGCCAGATGGAAAGAAGTACCTTGGTACAGCTGTGAATCAGCCGGTTAAAGAGCCCAGCATTATGAACCCGTTCGTGTATGAATGGGTGCTTATCAAAGGCGAGGATTCTGTTTCCGTCAAAGTCTATAGCGTAAACGGAACCGTGTTTAAGAACACAGGCGTTGCAACAACGATGCTGGTCACTGTCTATGTGGGAGAGCATGTTATAGATACCTCTTCCAAGCTGCGAGAACACTTTGGAGACCAGGCAAAGATTATATGGAAGTCAAAGCAGATTGGGGAATTAGAGTATACGCAGATTCCGGAAGATGATCCAAGAATGTCCGATGGAGGATTTATATTCGGCGTCACACCAGACGATGTATATATGAGATTAACATTTAACTGTTGTCTAGATTATTAAATAGAATAGGAGAAATATAATGGCAATAAAAGCAAGCACACAAATAGATTTAATTGACTTAACAGATGGGTACTCGGTTTTCTTATCAAATGACAACTTTACCTTTCAAGGCACCACAAACTCTGTGAGCGGCACACAGACATTTGCAATTGAAGTATCTGCACTGCGTGGAAGTGAACAGGTTGCATGCTCCGTAGGGACGATATCTACCCCCGCAGGCTTAAGCGCAGTCAGTGACGGTAAGACGCCAAAGCCAACGATAACCGTAACGGCTACCTCAGCCCTTACAACAAGCGGCTCCTTCACCATACCGGTTATTATCGGAGATATAACGATCGGTAAGGTAGTTAGTTATTCTATCGCATACAAGGGAACCAACGGAACCAGCGTTACGGTGTCCGGCAACGCTGTTACATACCAGAAAAGCAATTCTGGCACAACAGTACCGAAAGAAACATGGTCAAGTTCTCTTCCAGCAACCAGTGCAGGAGAGTACCTCTGGACAAAGACGGTGGTTACGTATTCAGACGGTAAGTCAACCACGGCATACAGTGTTTCCAGGAACGCCACCAATGGAACCAATGGAACCAGTGTTACGGTGTCCGATACTGCTGTTGCCTATCAGGCAAGTGGTTCAGGAACAACTCCACCGACCGGTACGTGGTCTACAGCTCCTGTGGCTGGTGCTGCTGGCCAGTATGTATGGACAAAGACTGTGGTCACATATTCTGACGGAAAGTCTACCGTATCTTATGCAATATCCAGAAACGGTACCGATGGAACGAACGGTAAAGATGCACTCACCGTGGCTGCTATCTCGAGCAACGGAACCATATTTAAAAACACGGAGATTGCCACAACACTGACAGCCCACGTCTATAAAGGGGCAACAGAGTTGACCGGAAGCGCACTTGCTGCGCAAGGTGTTATTAAATGGTACAAGGATGGAGCGTCAACTGCTAACGCAACAGGCACAACACTGACGATTAGTGCCGGAGACCTGACAAATCACGGAAGCTACATCGTCCAGTTAGAGGGGTGATGATACGTGGCTGTAAAGGCAAGCACGATTATAACATTGGCAAGAATTAACGATGGTGCAACTGGTACTGGCATTGCGTCTATGATACCAGAGTTTTACCTTTCCACATCAAAAACTACTCAGACAGGAGGCAGCTGGGTTACTACTCCTCCTGCGTGGAGTACTGGGAAGTATATGTGGAGAAGGGATAAGATAGTCTATAAAAATCCTACATCTACTTTTTATACAGCAGCTGTCTGTGATTCATCATGGGAAGCGGTAAATGAGATTGAGGTTGGTGGTAGGAATTTGTTAAAAGCAACCGAATCGACCGCTAATATGTATACATATCCATCAAGCGGTTATAAAGATTGTAAAAACTGGATAACTACGATACCTCTTAACGGAGATACATATACGCTTTCGTTTTGGGCAAAGTCTACCGTAAATGGCGATAGAATCAGAGTGCATTTTTACGATCCGTCAAATATTACATCAGTTACTGGTAGTCAAGGTCAAATAAGTAAGGCAACTGATGGATTATGTGATTTCACGCTATCTACAGTACTGACAAAATATTGGGTAACGTATACAATTCCGATTGGTGGAAATAGTATTCGTAACGTTATAATTCCACGTTTAGGAAGAGATACTGGCGTCAATGGAACTGGGACTGTATCTGTACAATGGGAAAAGCTCGAAAAAGGCAACAAAGCCACGGATTGGACTCCAGCTCCTGAGGATATTCAAGATCAGATCACAACGATCACCGAGACGGTGGCAGGTGTGTCGAGAAAAACAGATGATGTAGCAAATAAGATCACCGATAAAATATGGCAAACAGATGTAGATACATCTGTTAACCAGTATGATCAGACCGTAGGAAAGTCAATTCGTGACAGGGAGACGAAGACGGAATCTGATATTGATGTGATTAAATCAACGATATCGGATGTGCAGACTACGATATCAACAAAAGCAAACGAAGATGTCGTGGAAGCGATATCTACTCGATTGAATGAAACTGTAAATACCGTCAGCTCCTTCCAGAGAACGATATACGAATCGTATGTGACGAAGGACAGTATGCAGATCATGCAGTCTTCCATCGAACAACTATCTACTTCGATTGCTTCAAAGATATCCGCATCGGATGCTCAATCTCTGATCAACCAGAATAAAAACTACTGGCGTGCGGACTTTGAGGAAAATGGTGTGCTGTGTGGAACAACTCAAATCGATAAGACCGGTATCACTGTTGGCAGTGGGAATTCCAGCTACACTACAAAGATAACACCTACTGAATTCGCTGGATGTTATAACAATGTGAAGGTGTTCTATCTAAATCAGGATGAAACTGTGTCGGAACGCTTGCGAGTGAAGAAAGGTATTGATTTAACTAATTTGAAGATCGTCCCTGCCCTACAGAGCGGCATAAAAGGAATCGACTTCTTGAGCAGCGGAGCATTACTATTATGATTGGAGGACTGAATGAAAATCGAAGCTACTTATGGCACACTCTTAGTTTGGAGAGATAATTGTGCCGAGATATTAGAAGAATATGAAACACAGACAGGACTTCCCATGGAATTAGAATGGGCGGTTCTTTATAATTTCAAGCAGTTTGAAAAAGCTTTGCAAAAGTACCATAGTTTGCAGTCAGGGCTTGTCAATCGCTACGGAACACTTCAAACGGATGGAACCTATGCCATTGACGAAACATCGGAGCAAGCTGTCACTTTATATAACGAAGCAGTAAAGCAGTTGGACGGAAAATTTGCGAAAGTAAACATGGAAAGAATCAATCACAAGTGCCTTAGAGGTTTTAAAGGAATTGGCATCAACACGATGTCTCTTCTGGCGTTTATGGTTGATTAGAAGGCGGTGGTAAATAAATGGCAAGTGGAACTATAAACGGCTCTGCATTTGGCGGCGGATATCTGTATATTAATTGGAGTTCAACACACAACGTTTCCTCAAATACCTCTACCGTTGGCGTGCAGGTATGTATTAACAGGTATTCAAACTGGGCTACGTCTGCAGCAAAGAGTGGATGGGTAAGCATTAATGGTGTCCGGCAGAACTTCTCCTGCAACGTAGGAGGAAGCGGTCCTGTTGCGATCTATAACGGATCAGCGGTTGTTGCACATGATGCCAACGGAAACGCCATCATCAACATATCCGGATCTCTGTCATGTCAGATCACATGGTCTGGCTCTTACGTGGAAAGCATTAATTGTTCCGACAATGTAAACCTTGGGCAGATTCCCAGAGGGACTGCGATCACGTCCTTTAAAACAAAGACAGTTGACTGGACATCCATTTCTTTTGACTTTGCAGCAAAAGACGTGTGCTCCGCTATATACCTGCATGTAAATGGTGGAGGAAGAGTCGGAACAGGACTTTCTAATGTATCCTCTGGCACAGTAACAGCAACCGGACTCACCCCGAATACAAGGTACAGTATACAGCTTGAAGTGGTTCGCAAAGATACAGGCGTAGCAACTACCAGCTCGCCGATCTCTATCAGCACGAAGGTGGGATGTAATGCTGTATCTGTAACAAGTAATACACTTTCATCGATAGCTTCCATTCCGCTAAGCATCAGCAACTCAGATGGGGCATCCCTGTCAGTCTTCTTATACCTGTATGCCCCTGATACCTATGGAGGCACTCCGGTGACGATGCAAAATGTGGTGACAAGAAGCATTGGAGTTGTGAATGGGTCTTACAGTTTGGCGTTCACACAGGCGGAACAAAACACGATACATGACAAATTAAAGTATGCCGTTTCTGCCACACTGGAAGTATACATTACTTCTTACGTTCCAAATACAATCACGGTAAGTGCTATGGTAAAGACACAGCTATGTACCTTTAGTTATAATGCGGCTTCCGTGGCTCCACCAACACCGTCATGCACCTTAGCTCTTGACGCAACTACGAAAAGTATATTGGGAGATTCCACTTATCTCTTGCAGAATATCAGCAGCATAACCTTTAGTGCCACGAAATCGAATATGTCCAGTCGATACGGTGCTACCTTGCGAAGTCTTGTGCTTCAATATGGAGATGCCACACAGGAGTACGACCTTACCACAAGTACTACTTCCTTTTCTCTTAATATCAAGAATTTAGCCTTTGCGAAAAATTATGTTATCAGCTACCATACGATTGACAGCCGTGGGTTGCAGAGTCCTGCATACACAAAGACCTATACGATATTAAGTTACGCTTCTCCCATCGTTGTTCCCAATGTTGTAAGAGAGCTTGGAGGTGGCGGAGTGGTTGACATATCATTTACTGGCAGATATTCCAGGCTGGTTGCTGGTGGAACGGAGAAAAATCAAGTTGCTCTTATGCAATATGCATTCGCTAAACTTGGATCTACTTCATTTACCTACCAAAACCTCACTGGATATTCTGCGGCAAATGCTGCAAACGGTGTGGACAAAAACATCTCCTACACCAAGGCAGGTGCTATCACTGTGGATCAGAATACAAATTATCAGTTTCGCTTTAAGATCTCTGATAAATTAAACACCTATGAAACGGTAGTTGATATGGTGGATGGTAACCCGATTATGAGAGTTCTTGAGAACGGGCAAATCGGAGTCAACTGTAAACCGGATACTTCGAATCCGAATGAAAAATTTAGGGTAAATGGGAATCTCAAGGTGATTGGAAGCTGCGAAGTGGGTGGAATATCGAAAAATGGGCGGGATATCTTTGATATAGTCTACCCGGTTGGAAGTGTGTTTATCTCTACAAGTGCGGCGAATCCATCGACTTATATGTCTGGAACGACATGGGAGCAGTTTGCACAGGGGAGAACGCTGATCGGTGTTGATCCATCTGTATCGGGAGATACCGCATTGAGTACTGGCGGTGAAGCTACGCATACTTTAACGGATTCCGAGATGCCCTCACACTCACATGGCTTAAAGGATGGACGTGTGTTCTTGTGGGGCGGTGGACAAGGAGATGTATACGCCGGTGTTAATGCCGTTGGAGGAAAATCTCCGACAGGAACAAACTACTTGTACACGAAACAGAATGAGTGGAATTCAACAGCAGCTGCTGGTTTCTCTGCGGCGCATAACAACCTACCTCCATATATCAAGGTGTATATGTGGAGAAGAACCAAGTAGTAAAGCAGCCATGGAAAGGAAAATATATGGAAATCCGGGCAGGACCAGCAATGGTCTTTTTATTTTACTGTAAACTCAAAAAAGAAGGGAAAAATTATGGAAAAATCAAATGTTATTAAAACTTTTTTTGTACTGGTATTCAGCTTCGTATCATCTTTGCTCGGAGCTCTTACTATACCGGTACTGATCATGGTGGGATGTAACATCATAGACTATGTGACCGGCTTGATGGCAAGTCCGTATCGCAAGGAGGATATTAACTCTTATAAAAGCATCCATGGAATCGCCAAAAAAGTATGCATGTGGCTGCTTGTGGTGGTAGGGGCATTGATCGATCAGCTGCTGATCTACGCATGCGCAACGATGGGATATACGATGCCGTTCACCTTCCTTGTGGCATGCTTTGTAGCGATCTGGATCGTATGCAATGAATTAATCAGCATCCTGGAGAACATCAAGGATATGGGCGTAAATATTCCGGCATTCCTGGAGCCAATTGTAAAGAACATAAAAACACAGATTGAGAAGAATGCAGCAGAGGACACTATAGATGGAAAGAGCGAGTAAGCTCTTTTTTTTATTGCAGGCGGCTTGTCTACCGCCTGCAGGAGAGAGGGAACGATGAACATTATAAATGTGATTGACAACAGCAATGTACCGGCGTGGGGAAACCAGATGAAGTATATTGTCGCTCATTATCTTGGAGTAGTAGGACAGAACAACCGGATTGATTCAGGTGGATATGGTGCACATTATTATATCTACTGGGATGGCACGATCTATCAGGCAGCCAGCCACGATGCGGTGCTATGGCAGGTAGGTACCGCCGGATATTACACCCAGAAGCATCCCGAAGCCAATAATTATAACTGCATCGGAATTGAGATGTGTCCGAAGTGCGATGGAAATTCCGGGGATGCCGATGATCCAAAGTGGTACTTCACCACAGAAACCCAGGAAGCATGTATCCAGCTGGTAAAGCATCTAATGTCAGAGCTTGGCATAGCAGCAGATCATGTCCTGCGGCATTATGACATCGTAAATAAGCATTGTCCGGCACCCTATGTGAATAACAACAGGTACCGCACCAGCTGGACCTGGGACGAATTCAAAGCGAAACTGGCCGGAGGGAGCGCATCTCCTTCCATAACAACAAATACAACAGGAGGTAACAAGTATATGTTTAATACAGATCAGGTAATGATGGGAAGTAACAACAACAGTGTATTGCTTCTGGAGGAGATTCTCGGATCCAGAGGATATTATGAAGGAGCACTGGACAAGAACTTCGGTCCAGGGCTACGTGATGCGGTGATGAAGTATCAGCACTTGCGTAACATGGCAGAGGATGGAATCTGTGGACCTGCCACATGGGCTGATTTGATCGCACTTTAAGATAGGAGGAAAGCGCATATGCAAAACTATAGACAAGCAGATCCACGCTGGGGGAGTTATCCGTATGCCGGCGATAACATGGCCGGCTCCGGATGCGGTCCAACTTCAATAGCTAACATAGTTGGAAATAGCCCCAAAGAGGTAGCTGACTGGCTTACGGCACATGGTTATGCGTCTGACGGCAGCGGGACGTATTGGGAAGGGATTGCCCCGGCACTGACTGCCTTTAGATATCCGGGACAGCAGCTGAATTACAATAACCTTCATGGCGCCTACGGAAGCGGTCCAGAGCAGACATGGAAGTCGGCCATGGCATCCGGCCAGTACTACGGAATACTTCTGATGGGTCCCGGTATGTTCGCAAACGCCGGGCATTTTATTACGATCACCGAGTATGTAAGTGGCAAATGCTACGTACATGATCCAGCGTATGCTCCACGGGACGGATGGCACTCGTGGGAAGACTTTGGCGGTGACGTCAAGGTATTTTATCTGGCAAAGAAAAAAGAAGCAGATGTGGAGCCTGCGCCGCCGGCGAAACCGGATCAGCCGAATACAACCTACGCATTCAATCCGCCTCAGATTCAGATCGGCGATACCGGAGTAGTTGTTCTTCTGCTCGAGGAGATCCTCGGATCCAGAGGAATCTACAAGGGCGCACTTGATCGGAGCTTTGGTCCAGGGCTACGTGATGCGGTGATGAAGTATCAGCACTTGCGTAACCTGGCAGAGGATGGAATCTGTGGACCTGCCACATGGAAGGATCTGCTGGCATTATAAAACAAAAGCCCAGGCAAGAAAGCCTGGGATGATTATTTGACTTTATGATAGGTTTACATAAGTTGAAGACATGCCCTTTAAAACACTCTTAGTAAATGTGTTGCATAAGTTTAAACGGAGGTGCAGTACGAGCAGCAAATACAAGACAATTTCGTGTTGCATTCGTGTTGCATTTCATTCTAAACTGCTGTTTTTATACCCATATTTCGCAACGCAGTACAAATAGATAAAATCAAAAAAACCCAGTATCTAAGCGGATTTCCACTAATACTGGGTTTTACTATACTGCCGGCAGCGGGACTTGAACCCATCATAGGATTTTTTCCATATTTTAAATCAATTCTTCTGACCTTCTCATAATAATCAATTGCGGTATAGCATTCTTTTTCAATGCTATCAGATAGCCTACTGTTATAATCTTTAGATGCATAAAGCGTTGACCATCGTTTTTCAATGGATTCTACAAATGCTAAATACTTGTTAAAAATTGGACGGAATTCTTTTTCATAACGCAAAGACGTTTCAGTATCATCTTCCTTGAATTTCCAATTGTTTTTACTTATTAGAGCCTTCCATTCAGTACTTGTTCCACCAGTACTCATAAAATTCAACCAGTTATCATATTCAGTTTTATTGAAGTCCGGACTATACTTTTTCGGTTTTTTAAAAAATATATTTAACAATCCTGTTATCCCCCTAATTATTTGAAATATTGAACATGATTCTACTCAAAATACTCACAAAGATAAATTTAAATGACGTCACTCTGGAATGCAACCGCTTTTCCTAAAACATGAACTTGATTTAATTCGGCAGCGGTATAAATTAGGTCTTCATACGCAGGGTTTTCCGCTTTTAATATCATCAGGGCCTTTTCTTGATAATAATAGAACCTTTTCAGTGTCGCTTCATTGTCATTATTCACAACGACAGCTGCAATTTCTCCGTTCTCTACTATGTCCTGCTGTTTAATAAAAACGATGTCCCCATCTAATATCCTGGCGTTCATCATACTATCGCCCTTTGCTTTTAGACAGAAGTCAGCATCGATATTTGTCCCAGCCATAACATAGCTTTCACGGTCTTCATTGGCAAACTTTGGAACACCGCAGGCTATCTCTCCAAGAAGAGGAAAGCGTTTTAGCTCAATTGAATAGATGTTGCTTATATATTGCTCCTCTTTAAGATTTATTTCTTGATTGTTATCAAGCATTTTTAACAATGCGTCAATATCCGTATTCATCCCGTTGGCAATTTTTTGTATAGATGGGAGTGTAGGAGCAATTGGTTTGTTATTCCTTGGATTCGTGTTGTTTTCCAACATTGAAATATATCCTTTACTGAGTGAACATCTCTTTGAAAATTCATCCATGCTTATTTCATTATCCATTCTATATTTTTTTTACAATATCGCCAAGCGTCATTATTTCACCTCTTTCAAATGCTGTTTAACATATTATACAATGTAGTCATGTGAAAGTCAATTATTTTGTTCAACATACTTGACAACAAAAAAGAAAGATGATATTATACAAATAGTTCAACATGATGAACAGAGAAAGGAGGATAAAAGTGGGATATAGAATAAAAGAGTGCAGAGAAGAGATGAAGATGTCCCAATCTGCATTGTCGGAAAAGGCTAATGTATCAAGAACAATTATATCAGGATTGGAAAACGGAAGCATAACAGTGACAACAACTGAGACGTTACTTAAAATTGCAAATGCATTAAACAAGAAAGTAAGTGATATTTTTTTGGATTAAAAGTTCAACAAGATGAACACGA
>JAQUWF010000127.1 GCA_028692975.1 Lachnospiraceae bacterium | reverse complement strand
CCAGATTGGGCAGCCTCATCATAAATAACCCTACGCTGCCAAAAGCCCAATCCATATTGGGCAGCCTCATCATAAATAACCCTACGCTGCCAAAAGCCCATACCATATTGGGCAGCCTCGTCATAAACAACCCTCAGTTACCAAAAGCCCACTCCATATTGGGCAGCCTCATCATAAACAACCCTATGCTGCCAAAAGCCTAATCCAGATTGGGCAGCCTCATCATAAACAACCCTACGCTACCAAAAGCCCATACCATATTGGGCAGCCTCGTCATAAATAACCCTATGCTGCCAA
The DNA here is from genome assembly GCA_028692975.1 of Lachnospiraceae bacterium. Classification (GTDB taxonomy): domain Bacteria; phylum Bacillota; class Clostridia; order Lachnospirales; family Lachnospiraceae; genus JALENY01. Next base: position 7,850 of record JAQUWF010000127.1, on the reverse strand, counting down.
AAGCCTAATCCAGATTGGGCAGCCTCATCATAAATGCTCTTCCGCTGCCAAAAGCCTAAATCATATTGGGCAGCCTCATCATAAACAACCCTACGCTGCCAAAAGCCTAATCCACATTGGGCAGCCTCATCATAAATAACCCTATGCTGCCAAAAGCCCAATCCAGATTGGGCAGCCTCATCATAAATAGCCCTACGCTGCCAAAAGTCCAATCCAGATTGGGCAGCCTCATCATAAATAACCCTACGCTGCCAAAAGCCCATACCATATTGGGCAGCCTCATCATAAATAACCCTACGCTGCCAAAAGCCCAAATCATATTGGGCAGCCTCGTCATAAATACTCTTCCGCTGCCAAAATAGTTTACATAACACACCGACGCCGCAGGCGAGCCCTCAACGCGATGCCGCAGGCGAGCCTTCCCCGCCCGCCAACCCCAGCCAGCCGCAAGGCCGCGCTCCATTTTCCCATGTACTTTTGCGAAACCTTCAGCCAAAGGAGTCCGAAAATCCAGCGCTTAGAAGCAACTTAGCGAAGAGCGCACCGCGATGAGCTTAGTTGCTTCTTAGCGATTAGTTGAGGAGGACGACGCAGGTTTCGCAAAAGTACATGGGAAAAGGGGGCGCGGCCTTGCGGCTGGCGTCCCCCCTTCTCTATACCTCATCCCCAGCATGCAGCAAAACAATCGCCCCATACCCAGGTAACTCCAAATCCAAAAATCCCCCAACCACATCAAACACCTTCGCCTCAATAGAATACCCATCTCCATTAGACAAAATCAACTGCCGCATAGTCGTAGACCCAGTCCGCGCGATGCCCATCTCCCAAACCGGGATACTGAGAGAAATCTTCTCCCCGCCACTGTTCACCGCCACCAGGATTTGCTCCTCCTGATTAAACCGTCCATAACAAATAAACCGATGCCCACAGGACAAAGCCTTCGTAGACCCATTCTTAATCACCTTAAACGCCTTGTGAATCTTAATAATCTCCTTATGGAACTCAATCAGTTCCACATTCTCATGTCCCCATGGATATGTCCGGCGATTGTCCGGGTCCGTAAATCCACAGACACCGGCCTCATCCCCATAATAAATGGCAGGTGCACCTACCCAGGTCATCTGCATCACCACAGCCGCACGGAAAATCCCAAAATTCACATTCTGATCCGCCGCATTGGAGCCAAGTTGCGCCACGCGGCCAACCACATGATTGGTTCTGGTCAGGAAACGCGAATGATCATGGTTCGAAAGCTCATTCATGGCACATTGCAGAGACGGTGCCATAAAACTGGACATATGGTACCGCATGGCATCCACAAAAGACTGTCCATTCCCCAACAAGTCACCACGGTACTCATCACTGTGCTTCTCCATACCCGTCAGGAACCAGGAAATCGGCTCCATAAAAGCATCATAATTCATAACCGTATCCCACTGGTCGCCCTGGAGCCAGGTAGAAGGCTCCCCATAATGCTCCGCAAGAATCACCGCATTGGGATTAGCCTCCTTGACCGTCTTGCGGAATTCCCTCCAGAAGAAATGATTATACTCCTGACTGTGTCCCAGATCAGCCGCAACGTCCAGACGCCATCCATCCACATTATACGGAGGAGAGACCCATTTCGCCGCCACATGCATAATATAGCCAAAAAGCTTTTCCGATTCCTCATAATTCAGCTTCGGCAGCGTATCATGCCCCCACCAGCCGTCATAAAACTCATTATAAGGCCAGGCATGCTCATTATTAAACTTGAAAAACGTATGGTACGGGCTATCCTTATCCACATACGCACCCTTCTCATAACCAGCCTCATGCTCATAGATGCGCTCCCGGTCCAGCCACTTATTAAAAGAGCCACAATGGTTAAACACACCGTCCAAAATGATCTTCATGCCCCGGCGATGCAACTCCTCCACCAGTTCTGCAAAGATTGCATTGCTGGCTTCCAGATTCTTCAGGCCAGTCACACGGTTGATATAACGGGTAGCATGGGTATTGTCTTTATCGCCCTCATGTAAGAGATCACCCTCGTCCTCCACGATCTTTCCATAATGCGGATCCACATAGTCATAATCCTGAATATCATACTTGTGGTTAGAAGGTGAAACAAAAATAGGATTCAGATATAAAACCTCCACACCCAGATCCTGCAGATAATCCAGTTTATCTATAATACCCTGGATATCCCCGCCGTAGAACTCCCGCACGCCCATAGCCGCCGGCGGTTTATCCCAGTCCTCCACCTTGACAGTGTGATCCCCGATATAGAAATATTCATGATTTTCCACGTCGTTGGTCTTATCCCCGTTATAGAAGCGGTCCACAAAAATCTGGTACATGACCGCACCTTTTGCCCATTCCGGTGTATGGAATCCAGGCGCAAGGGCAAACGAATGATACTCCTGCAGATCCCTGGTAACCCCCAGCTGATTATAATAACAGCGCAGCCGGTCCACCTGCAGTTCGAAGAAATAGTGAATCGTTTCCGTGCCTACGGGAACCTGCACCGCATAATAATCAAAACCATCCCTGGAAGACTCGATCTCCATCTGCAGGCGCGTAGCACCGCTGATAAAATATACGAGTTCCACATTATTCTTCAATGTGCGCAGACGGATGGTCACCATATCACCCGGCTCCGGCTCAGCCGGTGTCCTGTAATTTTCTGTCTCATCGCTGAAAACAGCACGCTTATTAAAAACAGGGTGCATCTTCGCAATATATTCCTGAGTTCTCGTCACAAAGTCATAATTTCCTGGTTTCATTTCTGGTTACTACCCCTTCTACAAAGCTGCTTCCTCTTCAAAAAGCGCTTCAAATTCTTCGCGTCCTATCTTCTCCTTTTCCAGAAGAAGCTGGGCACATTTATCCAATACTGTACGATGCTGTGCAATAATCTGTGTCGCCTGTTCATAGCACTGGTCAATAATCGCCTTGACCTCGCCATCGATGGTCATAGCCACGTTCTCACTATATCCGCGGGTATGTGCCAGGTCACGTCCGATAAAGACCTCATCCTGATCATCCCCGTAAGCGATCATGCCGATCTTGGAAGACATACCATATTTCATGACCATAGACTTGGCAATATTCGTTGCCACCTTGATATCCTGGGAAGCTCCCGTGGTAATATCGTCGAAAATAAGTTCCTCTGCCACACGTCCACCCAGATCCACGGTGATATTCTGCAGCATCTTTCCTCTTGTATTAAAGACCTCATCACGCTCCGGCAAAGGCATGGTATAGCCTGCCGCACCCATTCCCGTAGGAATGATAGAAATCGTATACACAGGTCCCACATCCGGCAGCACATGGAAAAGAATCGCATGTCCCGCCTCGTGATAAGCCGTAATGCGTTTCTCCTTGTCAGAAATCACATGGCTGCGCTTCTCAGCGCCGATACCGACTTTGATGAAAGCCGAACGGATATCCTGCTGTACAATATAGCCACGCTGCTGCTTTGCCGCAACGATAGCCGCCTCGTTAAGCAGATTCTCCAGGTCCGCCCCGGTAAATCCTGCAGTCGTCTGGGCGATCTGTTTCAAATCCACATCGTCTCCCAGCGGTTTATTGTTGGCATGTACCAGAAGGATTTCCTCCCTGCCGCGCACATCCGGTGCACCCACGGCCACCTTACGGTCAAAACGGCCCGGACGCAGAATAGCCGGATCCAGAATATCCACACGGTTGGTCGCTGCCATAACGATAATACCCTCGTTGACGCCAAATCCGTCCATCTCCACCAGCAGCTGGTTCAGCGTCTGCTCTCTCTCGTCATGTCCGCCGCCCATACCGGTACCACGCCTTCTGGCCACGGCATCGATCTCATCGATGAAAATAATACACGGATGGTTCTTCTTTGCATCCTCAAACAGATCACGCACACGGGAAGCACCCACGCCGACAAACATTTCCACGAAATCAGAACCCGAAATGCTGAAAAACGGAACGCCTGCCTCGCCGGCAACAGCCTTGGCGATCAGCGTCTTACCGGTACCCGGAGGGCCCACCAGCAGCACGCCCTTGGGAATACGCGCACCCACCTTGGTGTACTTCGCCGGATCTTTCAGGAAATCAACGATCTCCACCAGATCTTCCTTCTCCTCTTCCAGTCCTGCAACATCATGGAAGGTCACCTTCTTATCTGTATCTTTGGACATACGCGCACGGCTTTTGCCGAAATTCATCATTTTGGAATTCTGACCGCCACCTGCGCCCATCTGTCTGCTCATCATAGAAAACAGCAGTACCACCACGACCACCATGATAATGATCGGGAAGAATGTAGACATGAACATACTCTCCTGAGGCACATCATTGACCCTTACCGCTACATCCGGATATTTCTCCATAAATGACTGTATCTCTTTGACATCACTTACGTAAAACCGTTTTGTCTCACCGCTTTGCAGCAGACACACGACCTGTCCGGTAGGTGTCTGTGCATTCTGATTGATCTCCACGGAATTCACATTCTCCGCCTCCAATGCGGCGGTAAATTCACCGTAACTGTATTGCGCATCCTTCTGCATCTGGCTGGTTATAAAGAAATAGCCTCCTACTACCAATGCCAGAATAATAAAATAAAACCCTATTCCTCGTACTTGTTTCTTCACAAAAATTCTCCTTTATTCTTCTACGACCCCTATATAGGGGAGATTCCGGTACAACTGTGCTGCGTCTAATCCGTAACCGACTACATATTCGTCAGGTATTTCAAAACAGGTATAATCCACATCCACATCAATAACCCTGCGATCCGGCTTATCCAAAAGCGTACACAGGCGCAGGCTGGCCGGCTGGCGTTCCTGCAGCAATTTCAGCAGATAACTGAGTGTCCGTCCGGAATCGATGATATCTTCTACCACCAGCACATCCTTGCCCTCCAGGGGCTGATCCAGATCCTTGACGATCTTTACCACGCCGCTGGATTTGGTGTCATCACCATAGCTGGATACCGACATAAAATCAAAGGTTACCGGTACATGCAGATATTTAGCCAGCTCGCAGGTAAAGAATACGCCGCCCTTTAGCACACATACCAGATGTATGGATTTGCCCTGATAAGCCTCATTGATCTGGGCTGCTACCTCACGAATCCGCTCTGTAACTTTTTCTTCACTGATTAAGACTCTTATTGCTTCATTCATGGTTATTTCCTCCCTGTACTTGTATCTTTATGATCTCTTTTGTATCAGATGAAACCTTATAATACGCATTGATGCGGTACCCGATCACCCAAAGTATCTCCGGTCCGCAGGCCAGAAGCAGTAAATGATCCCGGTCCTTTTGCGGTATTTTCTCGTCAATGAAATAATTCTTTAATTTTTTCCTGCCGTTCGCCCCATTGATTACCATATAATCTCCCGGCTGACGGTTTCGCAGCGTGACATTACCTTTTATTTTATCATAATCCAGCCATTTCGTATACATCTTTTCTGGAATTGCCGCACCTGTATTGGATTCTGTCACACAGGTGATGTGCACATCTCCCACATCCTGTGTACCCGGTATCTGCAGGGTTACACATATCTCCGGCTTCTGCACAGGCTTTTCCGATATCCGTGTAAAGAGCAGCGCCTGGTATTCCTTTTCCACGCAGATGCCCCGGGGCAGATGGATCCTTTTGCCCACCTCCCGGCAAGCCAGTTCTTCCAGCATATGCAGATGCTCCTGGGTAATGTCCTTCAATCCTCCCGCACTGCTGCCAATGCAGGACCGCAGGACGTATTTCTGGATCACCGGATGTTCCTCAAAGAGCGCCACATCGATGCGTATCTTCCCGTCCGCTTCCTCCACGTACCGCCTTCTGGCTTTTGCCGCCTGCTCCAGCAGATAATCCTGAGACTCCCGGAGCAGAAGAGATGCCTCTGCCATATGCGCCACCGCCTTGGTATTCACATGCTCCGTCAGATAATCAATCACATGGTGACGGATACGGTTTCGTGTATAATGATCCTCCTCATTGGTACTGTCTGTATGATAATCTATGTGATTCTCCTCTAAATAATGCTCAATTTCCCAGCGGTTCATACACAGAAGCGGACGGATTATATTCCCCCGCACGGGGCGCATACTGGACATGCCTGCCAGCCCCGTCCCACGGGCAAGATTATGGATCATGGTCTCTGCCACATCATTTTGATGATGGGCCAGGGCAATCTTCGTCCCGCCCCACTTCTTTGCAAAATCCGCAAAAGCCTCGTAGCGCACCTTGCGCCCGGCCTCCTCCACGCTGAGTTTCCCCCTGGCAGCGATCTCTGCCACATCATAAGAATACGCGGCAAAGGCTATCTGCCCGCCCCCGCACAGATCCCGCACAAAATCTTCGTCCGCCTGGGCATCTGCTCCCCGCAGATTATGATTCACATGGACCACCCCCACCTGGAAGGGAATCTCCTTTTGCACCTCCAGCAGCACCAAAAGAAGGCACACGGAGTCCGGTCCGGCAGATACTCCCACCACGACCCGATCCTGTGCCTCCAGCATGTCATATTCTCTGATAAACTCCAGTACCTTTTTTCTCATTTGTGTCCCTTACTTTTCCCATATCCCGGCTACCAGGACCGTCATGTCATCCCTGGCCTCGTCCCGGGCATAGCCCAGCACCTTTTCCAGAATACGTTTGCCCATTTCACGCGGGCTGACGTTTTTCATATTCAGAATAATATCTCTCATAACATCTTCTTCCTGCGTCACAGGCAGAGCATCCAACACACCGTCCGTGACCATGACCAGATAATCCCCGGAATTCAGTTTCTTTCCGGTAGTCTCAAAGTCTGTCCGCTGAGCAAGTCCTACCGCCAGACTGGCGGACGAGACGATCTCCACCCGGTTATCCCGCTTGATAAAGGTGGATGCGGCTCCCGCTTTCAGGAACTCACACATACCAGTATAAAGATTCATGACGCAAATGTCCACCGTGGAAAACATTTCCTCCTGCCGCTGCAGCACCAGTGCTGAATTGATCATTCGCGTGGCCGTCTCTTTGGTAAATCCGGATTCCAGAAACTGCTCCAGCAGTTCGATGACCTTCTCGCTCTCCTGGCAGGCCGGCAGACCGGAACCCATGCCGTCCGACAAACACAGGACGAATTTTCCATCGATCTGGGTAAGGCATGCGTAATTATCCCCGGACACAGTCTCCTGGTCCTTGGTCACTTTCGCCACGCCGTACAATGTTTTGTAGCGCACCGCTTCCATAAAGCGAACTGTGGTAAACGTACTGTTTAATATATTCCTGCTATTCTGGACCGGTGCCATGGGGCAAGCCATCACCTGGCTTAACACTTCCGCCGCATCGCTGACCGGGATGCACTGCCCGCCCCTGGTCCGCAGAGTTAGGAATATCTGCTGGTGTTCCTTTTCGTCCAGCACCTGCCAGGCTTTTTTCAACAGGATATGGCGTTTCCGCAGACACCGCTCCAGCTCGTCCATCTCCTTTACGGGCAGAATCGCGATATCGTAAAGTTCCCGCGCCATACCGGAAACGATATGTGCCACCTCCTCCAGCTGTTCTGCCACCGCATACCTGTTTTCGATGAGACGGTTGTCCCACACCAACTGCTTGTGGATCTGCCGCTGCTGGCAGAGGCTGCACAGAGGGCCTTTTGCGGAGCGGGTAATGGATTCCACTTCGTAGGGGGAAAGTTTCTCCTGTTTATCCGGCAGTCGGTAAAAGGTATCGGCCAGTTTTTGAAAAGATCTGGCGCAATTTGCGATTTTCTCTTTTTGCGGATGACAGTCGTATACGACCGTTGTCTCTTTTTTCGTTTTCCCCGAAGAAATAATTTTTGCCATGTCCCGAATAAGCAGTATCGCGCTAATTCCGAGCATGGCAAGTATCC
>JAQUWF010000021.1 GCA_028692975.1 Lachnospiraceae bacterium | reverse complement strand
TTGTTGTCTTCTTGCCTTTATTCAGCTCGATTTCTCTATCGGCTGCCATAATTTCTCCGATTTTCATATTGATCCTCCTATTGAATTGGGTTATGTACGGTCACCAGTTTGGTCCCATCCGGGAATGTGGCTTCCACCTGCACCTCATGCACCATATCTGCCACACCATCCATGACATCTTCCTTAGTCAAAATCTGTTTCCCCAGCGCCATCAACTCTACCACGTCTTTTCCGTCCCTCGCCAGTTCCAGCAGTTCCGAACTGATAAAAGCCACGGACTCCACGTAATTCAGTTTCAGCCCTCTGTCCTTACGCTCCTTAGCCAGCTGCCCCGCCATATGCAGCATGAGTTTTTCCTGTTCCTTTGGATTTAATCTCATTTTTTTCCTCCTTTTTCTTTCACTTCGCAATTGATAATACTTTTCAATAAGCAAAAAAAGAGAACAAGGGCGTCTTTTGAACGTCCTTGTTCTCTTTTCGTAGTATAACACATACTCTTTTTCCACGTCAATATGCGACACAAAAAGCACATTTATTCTTAAATAATAATTCCTTCCAGATGATCACACTCATGCTGGATAATCTGGGCGGTCCAGCCGGTGTATTTTTGTTTTTGCTTTTTAAAGTTTATATCCTGGTAGTCTACTTCGATTTCTTCGTATCGTATTGTCTTTCGGCTTCCGCTTAAAGATAGGCAGCCTTCCTCTGTTTGAAATGGCTTTGCACGCTTGACGATGCTCGGATTGAACATAATCATATCCATGAAACCAATATTGATAACAATGACCCGCTTCTTCACGCCGATCATATTGGCTGCCATGCCCACGCAGTGTTCACGGTTCGCCTGCAGCGTATCCAGAAGATCCTGTGCAGTCTGCATGTCTGCTGCTGTAGCAATTTCTGATTTCTGTCCCAAAAATAAAACGTCTTTCATAATTGGTCTGATCATTTATTTATCCCTCCTTTTCCATTTTCTCTATTCCACTGCATTTCTCAAAATTCACATAATCACCCACATTGATTTCTTTCTCATACAATTCCGTATCTGCGACCCGAATTCGTATTTCTTCATTCTCCGCATCCACAAGCACCGCGGTATCCATGGGCGCATATCCTTCCGGCCTTCCCTCACAGCCAAAGTCTTCCTCTATAATATCCATTACCCTATATTTCATTTCTATCACCTTCCTGTTTTTCATTCTTTTATTATCGCACAAAAATCATGGAAATTACATGACAAATTCCATTTCCCGTGATACCATAAAATCAAAAAGAACGGAGGGTGCTTATGTTTGGAAAACTGATGCCTGCGGAGAGTACACCTGTGGTAGAAGGTGTTATGGCAGACAAAAAGAATGGAACAAAGCTAGGACAATATCGTTTTGGAAAACTGGCCGTCTATCTGCCGGATAATACTTACATTGCCAGAAATGCTATCTCCAATGTCGTAGTTTCCGTAGAAAGCATCCCCACCAAAGGGTGCTGCGGCATTCCTGCTTTTTCACCTACCGTTACCTTTTACGTAGAAAAACGCAAATTCCGCCTGCTGGCCTCAAGCGAAAAACAGGCCTCATTGATGCGGGACGCTCTTGTAATCTAATAAAAAAAGGAAAGCGCAGCCATAACTACGGGCATAGTTCACCCGTGTTATGGCTGCGCCAATTTTTTCACTATTCACAGGAAGTGTCTGACGGCAGGTGGCGTTCACAGTAAACCACAAAGCGGTCTTTGCGTCCGCTCTGATAATAGCAAGTGAACAATGTCAGCAGTTCCTTGCCGTCCTGTATTATCAGCTTATCTACCTCGTCCGACTGTATCGTGGTCGTTTCCGTTACACGGTAGGTCATGGTATACCACAGGTTGGTAATGATAACCTCATTGCCTTCTTCCAAATCCACCAAGTGATTAAACATTGTGGCGGTGGAAAAGCCGCGGTGTGCGCAGATGACACTGTTGGTATTTTTTCCGCCGATGGGGAGCGAGGTCTGGCTGAGATGCGCCGCACCTTTTTTCATGTTGGCGTTGCTTGCTCCGAGATAGATGGGCAGCACCACATCAATTTTTGGAATTTCGATATACCCAATGATATTTTCTTCAAAGCCGTACTCGGTGAGCTGAAAACTGGTCTGCTCATACGCCCATGGATCGGTCAGTTCGGCTTGTCCGTTCAGATACAGCTCGCTATTGTACGCCTGCATTTTTCGGTATAACTCCAGATACGGAATATCCTCTGCTGTATCAACGGGCTGCTTTACCTGCTCCTCTGCTGCGGGGATATCGGGAAGTTCCTCCACAAAGTGCTTGTAATCATCGCCTGCCTGACGGTTATACAGGAATTGAAGTGCGTAAGGATAGACCAACGCCGTGATTCCTGCAAGCAGAAGCAGCAACGCCAGCACACGCACAGCGACTCGTATTCCACTTTTCGTCTTGTTGTTTTTTGCTTTCATAGGCTACCTTCTTGTATGCCACGCCTTGGTATGCGCTCCCTAATTTTTATTGTTTCTGCGCCTGCGGATAATTACCAATACGATAATCACCAGCATGATACCAGCCACAACCACTCCGACAAAAACAGCATGTGTGTCTACCTTGGCAAAGATCATGCCACCGTTTTTGATTTCCTCCTGATGCTGTTCCTCTGTGTAGGGAATACGCATTCCACGCACCAGCAGCCGGTGGCTGTTAACCGCATATGGCGTACAGGTAATGAGCGTCACATAATCCTCTCCGGCGACAGGGTGCAAGTTCTCGGTGTTTTCCGGCTCTACAATGGTAATGTTGTCCACCTGATAGGCAAGCGTTTCATTAAGAATGTGGATATAGAAGGTGTCGCCCTCGGTAAGTTCGGTCAAGTCTGTAAACAGCTTGGCCTCAGGCAGTGCCGAATGCCCGGTCAGAACAGCATGATTGCCCTCACCGCCGATAGGGAAGGCGGTCTGGCTCATATGGCCGACACCTTTGTTCAGCACATCATCTGCCACGCCGTGGTAAATCGGCAGGTAAATATTAATTTTAGGAATTTCGATATAGCCCATCATATGGTTTGCATAATCAAGTATTTCATCATAATTATCCGGCTGAACGATTCCGCTGTCCGACACAAATGGGTCTTTTATGGATTGCCCTGTAAGACTGGCATTATATTCCTCTGCCAGAGTTCGCTGGACGGCTGTATCTGCATCCTCCTGCTGTTCAAACTGCGCATTAAACTCTTGAATAGCATCCGAGCCATTAAGCTCTGTGAGGTAGTTGCTGATAAACGGGTAGGATAGCAACCCGATTCCGGCTATAAGGATAATGAGAATGATAATGGCTCGTTTCATAAAACACTCCTGTCTATGTGCTTTTTCTGCTGAATAGGAAGGGCGGGGACGGATTGCTTCCATCCCCGCCCGTTGCAGAGTAACTTATTTTCGCCTCAACGATTATTTTGCATTGGCTCTTTTCTTCCTGGTGAGGACAAGCAGAATACATGCCATACCGATCAGTAACACGCCGCCCATGGTGAACAATAGCGTACCTTCACCGCCGGTCACGGGGAGTTCAAATTTAGAAGAGTTTTCCACCTTTATTGCATTGGCTGTTAAATGACTTGTATCATTGACGGTAACTGTAATCGGTGCGGAAAGCAAATTATACCCGTCCGGTGCCTTTGTTTCAACAAGATAATAACTGCCATATGCAAGACCATTAAGAACAGCTTTTCCATTCTTATCCGTCGTTACCTTCGTTACACGCTCTCCCTCAATGGCATCTGTGTCGTAGAAATCAATGAACACGACTCTCTTGTCCACGCCACCAACCTTAATTGTTTCCACGCCGGTTCCGGCATCAATTTCAGCCTGCGTCGCATCACGGGCAATCATGAATTCTGCACCAGCAAGTTTAGCGGAAGTCTTGCTGTCATATTTATCAATAAGAAGACCGCCTGTATGTACATGGGGTTTTTCCTCCGGCTCGGTCGGCTCATATTTATTGCCGGATGAATTGGTGTAATCAAGCGTTACATTATTTTCAATTTCGGTCGCTACCTGTGCAGTGTCATTGATCGCAGTGTCAAAGTACACACGAATTTCGGGTGTTTCAGTACCTGTGCCCAGATTCTGCATAATGTATTTCATGCCGGAATTGGTAAGCGACACCTTCAGCGTCCCACCTGCATTCTCAACTACAGCCGTAGTGTCGGAAGTTGAATAATAGTCAGAATCAAGCGTTGTCTCTGTTCCTGCTTTGTCATACAGTTTTACAATGACATTGCCCTTATAATCCAAACGGGTATCAAGATCATCGGTGAAGGAGTAATTCTTTGCATAAACCTCCAATGTGGGACTTGAGCCTTGAACATTGGCGTCATATTCCGGATTCACAACAGTACGGTATAGGTCTGCAGGAATATCGCCGCGGATAATCCATGTTACAATATCGCCGATATCCGCAGTATCTACTTTGTTTCCAACCGATGTTACATCCTTATCCGGAGTAGGCCCATCAGGGACATCATTTTTCGGATACACGGTAACGGTATACATCCATGCATCCTCAGTAGGATTTGTAAGCGGCATATTCAGATAGAAAGGATCCGCTTTCGTGGAAACAGCAGGATTGTCTTTTTCCACGATCAGATAAATACCATCGTTAGCATTACCCTTGCCGAAGTTATGTGTTGCAAGCCCGGCTGCATCTGTTTTGATTGTTGTTACAAGATTTGTTTCCTTTTTGATTGCAGTAATTTCCGCATCAGTCGGAGTTGCCGAAGTAGCCTGCTTTACCGGAACCTTGTAGATTTCAAATTCTACATTTTCCAGTGGAATTCTGCCGGTAGCTGCCCCTTCATCCACAGTACCGTCGCCGTGATCACCTGCGCTTGTCGTAGGCGAATACTTGTAGAGATTGAGCACACGCTCAGTTTCGTTGTCAGGAAGAGAGGTAACCGCTGCAAAAGCGGTTGTGGAGAACATGCTGACGAGCATAAAGACAGCGATCAACATGGCTCCAAGTTTACTAAAGTTCTTTTTCATGTGATAATGCTCCTTTCAAATTTTAAGACTTATTTTTTTGTCTACCCACATTTATGTATCTCTGCGATTACAAAATATTTCACAGTTAATACCTTTGATTATTCATTTCATCCTTTGGTTTTCGTCTCTTTTTACTGGTAAGAACCAATATAAGGATTGCCGCACCGATTAAAATAACGCCGCCCGCTGTAAACAGGATTGTACCCATACCACCGGAAGATGGCAAAACCGTCTTGGGATAATTCGGCAAGTAGTATGCGCCCTGGGCACCCCGATAGAATGCCGGAACCGTACCGATTGCTGTAATAGTAACCCTATTCACTGCAGAACCGTCAATCACGAGTTTCCATTGCCCGGTCGGAAGTTCACATCCTGTTGGAGCTTTAACCTCAGCCAAGATATATGTTCCGTTTTGAAGCAAGTCAAAATCAACGATACCATTCTCGCTGCTGCCAAAAATCTTATCCTCGCCGTTTTCCTGCATGGCTGTGTAGCAACCATCACGAATTGAATCGGAGACATTTGCATCATGGTTGTGAGAAGTATCCGTGCAGATCAGTTTGTACAGTTTGAATTCTGCTCCCTTTAAGGGATTTCCACTGCCATCAACTTTTGTAAATTGGAACGGAACGCCGCCGATAATCGTAGCTGTAGATGCTGCCTGTTGATCCACATTTCCTCCCACCTGAAGGGTTGCGGTATTACTGAGGTGCATATCGGCAATGGCTTCCGCTTTTGCAGCCTCGCTGTTATAGGCCAATCCGTAATGGACTGCAAAGGTACTGTTTCTTGCAATACCCGTTCCTACAAAAACAATGGCGGTAACCTTTTTTCCTTCAAGAGCTGTTTTGATATTTGTATCATCGATTCGTCCGGTAACTGGATCAACCTCCATGGTGACAGGAGTTTCCCAAATCGAAGTGGGAAAATCTATGGTCCTATAACTCAAATATCCCTTCAGAAATGCATCAACTTGCGCACCCGGAGCAGTAGAATAATAGAGTTTCAAATCCGAACTGCTATTTTTTTGCTTTATTCGCCCGGACAAACTAACCTTTTCAAGCACATAATCTCCCGGATCGCTTGAATTGTTTGAGTCGCCAGAATAGGGGAACACATCAGCGACATACATATCATCGCGTTCTGATTGTCCTGTTTCTGTTGAGTTGTTGGAAAATTCTATGGTATATCCAATAGGATCCTCGATGGAGGTTAGCGTTTCTTTATCCGCCTTTTTGCTGATAATTCCACCTGAAACCTTATAAACGCTGACTCTGGATTCGTCCGTGTTGACAGTCGGAAGTACAGCGGATTGAATGCTTACCTTGTTTATTAACGCATCGCCGTTTTTTACATCTGTAATGCCGTTTTCCGGTGTGCCGATTTGCGTTCCGTAATGGATTGTCGGCACGGCATACCCCAGCGGCATATTTTTAATCTTCCATACAAGTGTTGTTGTGCCATCTTCATTTGCAGTTTCGCTTAGCGTGTAATAGATGTATGGAACAGACAGCCAATTCTTCGTATCTGCAACCATTTTTTTCCACTGCCCGGTGCCGTTCATCTTGGACGAAACCGTATTGGTTGTATTCTCATTCTCCCATGTCACGCCCACACCGCCGTTTGTTGTGGGATCCTGCATAGCGATGCCGCCATATGCAATGCCCCATCTTCTTTCAATAGCTGCCGCTGTCGTTCCGGTAATGGTGCTGTCTAATGGGTACAGATCAGCCGGAATAGTATCCGTGATGGTCAAGGTATCCGTAACCTGCACGTCAGCATCGCAGTTCGTCCCGGCATTAATCAGGAAATCGGCTCTTCTCTGACCACGGTCAACCATAAAAGCGTTCAGTTCTGCATCGTCATCGGTACGCTGCGCGATTTGCTTATTGACATAAGTCGTGTAAGTGTTGATCTTAATGGATGAGCCCGAAAGGCTGCCGGCCACAGAATTGTGAATTCTTTCGTTTCCTTGATGCTCAGCGAGAACAGTCTCCTGTGCGTTTGTCTTATAAATTGTTTTTCGATAGCCAATCAAGCGGTTTGCAAGACCATACGGGCCGGTAACATTTACCTGAAAGATTCCGCTTCCGTTCTCATCCGTATATCCAGCGCCCGGATTGTCGAGGAAGGTGGAAGAAAGTCTGTCAGCGTCATAGTCAATACTTCCGATAGCGGAAGCCCCCTTTGTCGGTCTGATTTTAATATCTGTTAAATCTACGACCTGCGCGTAAACCCTGTCGTTCACTCTGGAACTGTCCAAAAACTCTCCGTCGCTGTCCAGTATCGCCGTATCCCGTACCTGAAGCACAGGTAGTTCATAGGCCGTTTCATGGTAGGCGTTATCATAGGTATACGAAGGATATGTTGTATCAAGCAGGAAGCCGACGCAGACTTCTCCGCTTCTTTTCAGCGCCGCAACAGAATGATACACATTAAACTGGGAAGTGCTGTAACGGGTATTCAACATCACTTCTTCGCTTTTCCAATCCGATCCGGTCTTCAAGGTAACATATTTCAGACGGACATTGCTCTCCGTCACCTTCTTCTCATCTTCGGCATTAACATATCCGGTTCCCGGATTATAGAGGCATACGCTGCTGATGCTGTACTCTGTATAACTGCTGTCGTCCACGACCTCGAAGGCTTTGCCGGAAAACTTCACAAAAGCGCGGTCGGATACCGGAAGACCGAGTGACTCTGTACCAAATCCGTTTCCATATGCCTGTGCATAACTTGTCTCGATTTTATAGCGGAAGCGGTCGCCGATATTTAACTGGATTTGACCGTCATCACTGTACTGGCCTACATCACCGCTGTTAACATCGACCTTGCCCACACAGTTTCCCTGCCACGGTCCTGTTGAACCGCCCGGGGGAGACAAAACCGGAGTTGTATAAATATAGCTTGCTGTGTTGTCACTTTCATAGGTGTCTGTCAGCGCTTCGCCTTTATTCAGACCGCTAATTGTCGAATCACTTATGGTTGCCGTTGCGGTTACCGTTTGTCCAGCAGAGGGGGTTGCAGCATTTGTGCAGGTAAAATAGGCCGCTGCAAAATTGTATGTATCCTCGTTATAATCGACACCTTGATATTTATTGGTTTTCCCCGCATTATGCGTAACATAATCGGCATAGAATTGTTCCGGAACAGTAATGCCCGTAAACTTTACCTGCACACGGGTTCCTTTTTGCTTCATTGTGACAGTGCCGCCGTCATATACGGTGTTAAAGTTTTGCTCCTGCGTTGCGCTGCCGTCGTCAAAGGGCGCAAGTTTGCCATAATCCGCCGCCGGGATATTTGTGCCGGTGTCGGTTTGATTGTTTAGTTTATAGCCGACCAACTGCTGATTCTGATCGAGTTCAACATCAAAAGCCAATGTCCCGTTGGGAATGGATGTTCCCAACATACCTTTTTCAAGGGCACTGCTCTTGAGTTGAAGTGCCAAAGACCATTTTCGATTTCCGCTGCCCTCTTGTCCTTCGTACTTTATTTGTGCATTATAGTTTGCCTTCGCGCTGACATACATATCTTTCCCGGGCACAGAAGCAGCATTTTCGGGCTTTTCTTCGGCATCAACCCACATAGTGAATGTGGGTGCCGGAACTTTTTCGGCGTTTGTGGTTGAGTTAACATGAATAAGCCATTCAAGGCTGCCGACTCTCGGAGCGGACTGTGCATTTTCAAGATTAAGTCCTCCGGAGAGAATTTGATGTCCCTTTTCATTTGTTGTAACAGTAGGATGATCCAGCCAACTCATTCCGCTGGTATTCCATGTTGCAATATCACTGCTGCAAGGCAGAACAGCTTCAAAATAATAGGTGCCGCCTGTTGCTGTCCCATATCCGCTGGCTGTTTCAACACTATAACTGGTTATATAAACGATGTTATCAAGACTAAGCACCCGATTGTTAGCAGTGTTGCTGTCATTTCCGGCGTAGTCATTTTTATCCTGATCCCATGTGCCGGAGCGCCATTCTGTAATCTTAAAGTTCTTTAAGGTAATAGCCGCGCTTGCTTTTGCCGAATTTTCGACTGCAAAGCATGACACGTCACAAACATGAGGACAATTCAATGTCATAGTGTAACAGTCTGCACTGTGGGTATGTTCCTCAAGACCACAAATGAGCGTCGAAGTGGAGCAGATATCGGTGTGACTGTGTTCCTCTTTCCCACAGACAAGCACACCGTTTTCGTCGTAGCATTCCTCGCTATGGGCGTGTTCCTCCGTTTCGCAGGAAAGGGATTGCACATAGCATTCCTCCGTATGTGTATGCTCGTCCTTTCCGCAGGTCAATTCCTGCGTGTAGCACTCGTCCGTATGCTCGTGAGTGCATCCAGCGGCATGGGCATCCATTGCCAGCCCGCCAGGAATCATCCCAAGCAGCATTACTGCGCAAAGCACGAGCGCCACCAGAGAATGAAATTTGTTATGTGTTCTGTTCTTCATTTCAAATCAGCTCCTTCTCGTCCCATAAGCGGGAAGTTGACAATTGTTGTAGTTTCCGTGCCATGCGCGGAGGGGGTCCTTACTGCATGGCCTTCTCCTTTCCAAATCCCAACCGTTTGGAATTTTCTTATACTGATAAGGAAACGCATACCACACATTCTCAAATGTGTGGTACAGGGAGAAGGAAAAACCGCAAAGCGTTGGGATATCATACGCAAGTAGGCCGGAAAACAGTCAAATTTCTCTCAAAAAGGTGTGCCAAATAAAAGTCGATTGTTTTATGCAGCAATCGGCTTGCTTTGCTATGCTTGTTTGTAACTTTTTCGAGGACTTTCGAGAAAATACGTCAAGAGGTATTGCCATCTTTGCGCCTGTTGTGGTATCATATTTATGTAAATTTGCATTTACGCCTCGGAGCGTTCACCACACATTTGAGAATGTGTGGTTTTTTTGTTTTTCAGACGATAAGCCCCAGCCGCTCCACCTCTTTGGCGTGTTCTTCTCCGCTGGAAATAGTATAAATCCGTGTGGTGTTTACACTGCTGTGTCCGAGAATATCTGCCAGATGGACGAGATTGCGCTCGACAGCATAAAAGGTAAAAGCAAAAAGATGGCGCAGATTGTGTGGAAATACCTTGCTCTGCTCCACACCTGCCATTTCGCACATTTTTTTCATATCATGATGAATATTGCTGCGGTCGAGAGGCTTTCCGCTTCTTGTTCGGAAGATATAGTCTGAGGCAATCTGCCGCTCCCTTGCATAGCGCAGCAGGCTTTGACACAATGCTGCAGGCAGAAAGATCACGCGCCGCTTGCCCTTGCAGTTGATTTCCGCTTTTCGTATCTGCGCCGCCTCCACGGTGATATACCGCAGTTCTGAAACACGGATACCGGTGGAACAGATGGTTTCCAGTAGCAGTGCCAGTCTTCCGTTGCCTTTCCGCTTCGCGGCATTGACCAGTCGCACATATTCCGCCTTGGTCAGTTCCTTCGATTCGTCGCGGAAGATGCGGCGCTGGATTTTCAGCATTTTCACGCGGCACTCCTGCCAGCCCATGAATTTGAGAAAGCTGTTGACTGCGGTGAGCTTGGCGTTGACCGTCACGGGTGCGTCAGTTTCCTGCTGCTTTTCCTTGAATTCCATTACCCGCAGTTTGCTGACAACTGCCTTTCCACCGGCAGAAAGAAAAAGGTAAAACGCCCGCACATCCCGCAGATAGCGTTCTACCGTGTTTCGGCTCTTTTCTTCCTCGGTCAGTCTTAATCGAAATCCTTCGAGCATATCCACGCTCATTTCATAAACAATATCCATCATTTTTTCTCCTGTTCGTTTTCTGTTTGCGTATTAGATATTATAGCCCATATTTCGCAATTTCAAACAGGATAGCAAGTTGCTTGATGTCTTTTTTTCTGCTGTAATCTCTCTTAAAGTGGGCCATTCAAGGGAGTCCATGATGAACCGCCCCTCAGTCCACCGTTTCTTTCAGCACCGCCGCGCTGTCGGCCTTCCGGCGTTTTTCTCCTTGTTATGAAATAGTAAAAGCCCGAAGTCTTTTTCAAAACTTCAGGCTTTGGGTAACAAAAAAGCAGCAAACAAATTTTATGTTTGTCCGCCGCTTTCGTCGCAGTATTCGGTTGTACGGGAGTTCAAATCCGTGGAGATATTTTCTTTTCGATGGAGATGAAGGGATTCGAACCCTCGACCTATGCGTTGCGAACGCATCGCTCTCCCAACTGAGCCACACCCCCATGTAGATTATTTTAGCACTTTTGTGGCAATATACAATGTTTTTTTATGTTTTTTTGAGAACAAATGTATTGGTTATAAGGCGGACGCCTCACGGTCCCGGCTCCTTTCAAAAAAGAGGCAACAAATTGCGGAACTAATCTCTAAGAAAATACTAAGTTCATCGCGGAGCGCTCTTCACTAAGTATTTTCTAAGAGCTGGATTTCCTCAATTTTAAAACCGCCTCCAGATTATTTTTGAAAGGAGCCGGGACCGCAAGGCTGTTGGCTGGTAAAAACACTTTTCAGTGCCAGGCCGCCCGCCCATCCCAAATCTTCTGCCGCCCAAAACCAGGGCCGGCCACCACAGGGGGCTGCATATCACTAAGCAAAGAAATCAGCGTGCGCATTTAGCAGAGGTGAAATCCACTGCCTACGGAGACTTAGAGACGAGGGCACTCCCGAGTCTCTTAGTCGCAGTTGGCAGTTAGTTCACCGGCGCGTTGCACGCCTTTGCGTGTGATATGCAGCCCCCTGCGGTGGCCGGCCCGTCCCCCCTCTCTCACTACCGAATCACAAACTGCACCAACTTCATATCCACATCAAACGAAATCGTAAACTGTATCTTCCCATTCTCATAATCCCCAATCATGACCACACCGCCATATTCCAGCCCGGTATTCTTATCCTTGCTTCCCAGAACCACCGTCTTTTCAATCTCCTGAAACGCCCCATCCTTATCCAGATAAGGATCACCCTGCTTGGCAAAAACCTCCTCGGTAATAGCCGCTTTCAGATTGTCATCCCCCATATCAATGATGCCCTGATAATCCCGCGCATTGAATAGTTCCACCGCCTTCATAGCCTCTGACTTAACAGTCTCCTCATCAAAAGCCTCCGGCAATTCCGAACCAGGTCCCGAACACCCCACCAGCAACAACGAAATCAGTATACCTAATATCCCTGCACAAAGCTTACCTCTCATCTTCCATACCTCCCTATTTACCATCCGTATTTGGAAAAGCCAATATTACAGAAAACGTCTCCTGCTTCTGCTCAATCTGTAGTTCCCCATGATACTTCTCCAGCGTGCTGCGCACATTCTGCATACCCAGCCCCTCATGCCCATCCTTCGTTGACTTTCCTTCTTTATATTGGCCGCACCATGGATTCGATAATTTAATTACAATAAAATCATGTATCTGCTCACCCTTGATCTTTATACCCCGAGCAGCCCGGTCCGGTTGGGCCTCCACCGCATTGTCCAGCAGATTGGCAAAAATCGTTGTAATATCCATATCCGAAATAAAGTTCAGATTCACCCCGCCCAGCCTGCATTCCACCTGCTCCGGGTCGAACTCCTTCAGTTTATCATTGAGTACAATATTCAGCATCCGATTCTCCGTATAGAACTTCATCCCCAGAGAATTCAGCATAGCGTGCACATCCTCAATATAATTGCACTCCTCCATCTTAGCCGACTGCTCGATAACTGCCAGATGATTGCGGATATCATGAATGATCTTTCTGGAGTGGCCATAATTCTCCTCCAGATCTTTATAGTATTGCAGCGTCAGTTCACTCTGCTGCTGCATCATACTCAGCCTGTGCTTTAATTCACCGCTTTTGGCCACATCGTACCAGAAATGCACACAGTACAGATTCATGATGATCAATAAGACACAGAACAGCAACAGCCACCCATAGCCATAACGCAGCAAAAATACATCACTGGAAAAAATATACATAAACAACAATACTGTACTAAACACCGGAACGAGAATCATGCCCCGGATCTTCAGATATTTTTCACCCCGGGCATACCGCTTCCGGATAAGCATACGCAAAATCAGCGTTGCCAGCAAAATCAGGCTGATCCGCAGAATCACCAGAAGATAAGCACTTGTTTGTGGCTCAATATTAATGGAATAATACACCATCATCACAAGATACGCCGACATATACTGCGTCATCAGGAAAATCACCCAGTAAATGAACTGATACAAAATGCCTGTTTTGTTCTTATAATATAGTCCTCGCCCCACCACTACATAATAGATGCTAAGCACCACCGTCGTGAGGATATCATTATAAAACAGACTCGGCAATATAACAGCCAGTACCGCATAGCCGATCCAGGCAAGCACCCGTATCCACAGCGCACTTTCCTTCTCCTTTGGAATCACACGCAGTACAGCAATAGCACATCCAACCAGAACAATCAGATCCAATGCAGCCAATAAAAAAGATACTATATTCGTCATGCCTCCCCTTCCAATCTTCCCGACAGATACGTCACCAGCTCCTGCTTCCAGGATTTCTGTTTTTTCTGCGCCAGCGGAAGTATCTGTCCGTTATCCATAAAAATATCATTGCCTCGCACATTCTTCACATGGAGCAGATTCACTACAAAACTCTGGTGGGGCATGGAAAAGCCAAAATTCTTCATACGCTCACCCACCGCTCCAATTTTTTCTTTCATATAAAAAGATTCTTTCTCTGTGACGATGCGTACCCGTCGATTCTCATATTCAAAATAATCGATATTATCCACCGGCAGACATACGATACCATGCACCGTCTCAAACTCCAATATGGTCTGTTCCTTTGACTTCTCCAGATACTGGAAAACCTCCTCCAGCACATGCTCGATTTCTTTTTCCTTCACCGGTTTTAAAAGATACTGGAACGCATGAACCCCAAAGGCCCCTACCACATAGTCCCGATAAGCCGTCAAATAAATAATCTTGGTTTTCTTATCCAGTTCCCGTACTTTCCGTCCGGTCTCAATACCATTCATGCCTTCCATATCGATGTCCATGAATATTGCCTGGTACGGATGATAATGCACCAACAAATCTTCACCCGAGCCAAAACACTCCACCTGTATCTTCGGATTCCACTCGGTAATGATCCGTTTCATTTCTTCTGTTATTTTCTTTTCATCATCACAGACTGCTACCAGATACATGCCTTACCTCCGTTGTAAACTACATATTTGTATCTATTTTAGCATACTCCGCCGTCTCTTTCCTCTTTTTTCGAAATTCCTTTGCCAACAGGAATAATCCGAAGCAGGCACCGTTCAAAAGAAGCGCCGGCAGGAGGCTGCCCCAGGTAGTCTGCTGATTTTGCAGTACATCCGCACTATAATTTGCTGATATGATTGGCACCAGATTATTATTCAGATAATGAAGGATCACCGGCACCCAGATATTCTGGGTCTTCATATACGCATATGCGAAAAAGATTCCCAAAGTAATACAGGTGATCTGCTGTGCCGCCATGCTCTCCAGGCCGGAACCCGGACTATAATAGAACAAATTCACCGGCATATGCCACAGCCCCCACACAATGCCCACAATAATCACGCCCCAGCGCAGTCCAAAACGTTTCTGCAGCATAGGCTGCAGGAAATAACGCCAGCCATATTCTTCCCCGAAAAAGGCAATGAATACAAGAAAAAAATTAATAGGCAGGCTGGCCACCGAAATCCAGGTAAGTGGATTCCCTGCAATCAGGCCAAGTATCTCCATCTGCCCGCTCATTGCGCAGGCGATAACCGTCCGCAGCACATACAAAAGAAGGAAAAGTCCTATGCAAAACAGTGCTTTCTTCCAGTTCTTCCAACGCATTCCATAGGCAGTCCGTTTTTCCCTTTTTTCTGTCAGCAGCATGATCCACCCCAAAATACTGGCCCCGATCACGCCAAACTGCACAGCCATAAGCCACACGGTCGGGCTGGGCATAAAAATGCTGCCGATACACATAGCAATCATGAGCCCCGTCAGCACCAGAAACGTTATAAAAAACCGCCTTGGCATCCATTCATCTTTTCCCTTGGTCAGCAGAAAAGCCAGCATCACACCCGCCGCCGGATACATCATCTGCGCATTGGGAAACACGCTCACATCGATCCCATGATTATACCCATACCACATGAGCACCCCCAGCAGATACGGTACCGCAAAGGCCACCAATCCATATATAACCAACTGTTTTTTCTCCATCTGTGTAAATTTCATCTTTACCCCTCTCCTTTACTCCCACATTATCAACTTCTTGATACCCCCAGTTTAGCATGCCAGAAAAGGAAGTAAATGTTTGGTACACATTCGCCGAAAAAGATGTATCAAAAAAGCAGCCTCAAAAACTGAAGCTGCCCTTTTTGCTCTCAAGCACATTTCACTCTGTCCGGTCACGCTCGAACCATTTCTGCAAGGCTGCGTACAGGATATGTGGTTCGATCGGTTTGGATAAATGTTCATTCATGCCTGCGGCTTTTGATTTCTCCACGTCTTCCTCGAAGGCGTTGGCACTCATAGCGATGATTGGAATATTGGATGCATACCTTTTGTGCAGTTGTCGGATGGATCTGGTCGCCGTCAATCCATCCATGACCGGCATACAAATATCCATAAGGATTGCGTCAAAGTATCCCTCCGGTGCTTCCATGAATTTCTCTATGGAATGCAGTCCGTTATCTGCCACAGTGACTTCCGCGTGTTTTGCTTCCATAAGCCGCTTCGCCACTTCCACATTCAGTATATGATCCTCCACCAGCAGCACACGTCTGCCTGTAAAGTCATAAGACGTAGCCTGCTGCTCTGCTTTCTGCTGCTTTTTCACCTTAAATGCATGCTCATAAACGGACACGATGGAAGATTTAAACAGTGGTTTTGCTACAAAGAAATTCACCCCTGCCTGTCTCGCTTCCTGCTCTATCTCTGCCCAGTCATATGCTGTCATGACGATAATCGTCACATCTTTTCCCACAATGCTCCTGATCTCCCTGGCTGTCTGCACGCCGTCCATATCCGGCATCTTCCAGTCCAGCAGGACCACGTCAAAGTATTCTCCGCTCTGCCATTTGCTGCGGATACGCTCCACTGCCCTTCTTCCACTCTCCACCCATTCTGCCTTCATTCCCATGTCCAGCAGTATTCTGTGGGTGTGCTCACAGATAGTCACATCATCATCAACAATCAGTGTATTAAGTTTTTCCAACAGTACATCCAATTTCAAGTCCAGATAACGTTGTTCTTCCTCGCAGATATCCAACGGCAGGCGCACCATGAATTCTGTCCCGACGCCCTCGATGCTGTTGACAGAGATCAATCCGTTCATCATGCTCACCAGATTCCGCGCAATGGCAAGTCCAAGCCCGGTACCCTTATACGGCGTGGTTGACGTGGTATCTCCCTGCTCAAAAGGCTCAAACATACGCTGCTGCAATTCCTCGCTGATGCCGATTCCCGTATCATTCACCGTGAAAGTCATATAAGCTCTGCCATGCTCCACCCGCTCCTGATTCACCATCAACTGCACCTTTCCGCCCGGTTCCGTAAATTTAATGGAATTACCCAGCAAGTTTACGATGACCTGCTGTATCTTCATGGAATCACCTATGTAATAGTCGTAGGTGAAACTTGAAATAATACACTCATAATCGATGCCCTTCTTATCCGCCTGCTCATAGAAGATGGCATTGATATTATTCACCAGTTCGTCCAACGGAAATTTATTATTCTTGATACTCACCTTCCCGCTCTCGATACGGCTCATGTCCAGAATATCATTGATCAATGACAATAAGAATCTGGAGGAAATGCCGATTTTGCTCAGGCAGTCCGCCACCTGGTCCGGCTTGTCCACAGACTGAGCCGCCAGTGTGTTCATACCAATAATGGCATTCATGGGCGTGCGGATCTCATGGCTCATGCGTGACAGGAAATTCGTCTTCGCCTTGCTGGCCTCCTCAGCCTCTAACAGTGCGTTGCTCAGGAGTTCATTCTGCTGCTCCTGTTTTTTGAAAAGTTCTGTAATATCTGTTCGTTTAAAGATAATCGTAGTCTTTGTATTATCCAGATAAGTAAATGCCCATTTTTTCCGTCGGTGTTGTTCCCCACATATGCCGCCGGAAACCTCGAATACCTTATCCTTTTCCAATGCCTTTTGCAAGTAAGGGATCTGGAACAACTCCTGGAATTCCTCCCCGGATTTTTCTGCGTGCTCCCTTATAAATGTACGTATTCCCTCATTATATGGCATATTGAAATCCATAAATAGAGGATCATCCGCTGCTGTGATCCGAATGCATTCGATATCGTTGGTTTCTACATAAACAAGTGCCAGCACCTCAAAATCAACCTCCGCAATCCGCTGCATGATCATGGATATCTTCTTCTGCGCATTGATATCCCGGATGCTGATAAAGGCTATCACATCCTGCGTTTCCGGATGGATCAGCGCACGTACCGTGACACGCACCCAGAAAATATGCTGCTTCCTGTCCTTTCTCCGATACTCAAAGGAGTACATTCCGCCGTCCTTCACGGATTCCTCGATACGGGTTTTGGAAAGTTCACGCTCGATCAGTCTCTTATCTTCCAGGCCGAAAGCCGCATCAATCAACTGGAATACGCCGCCCGTAAAAGTATCCGCCTGATCCGCAACAGTCATCTCCGGTTTTGTTTCCAGCCGGTCCACCGTGTTTTTCGTCACATTACAATAGGTTTTCAGCAGAATATCCTCACTGTCCATGCTCTGCTGGTATCGCTTCTCTTCCTCGAGCCGCAGCGCCGCTTCCCGTTGTTTTTTCTTCAGTTCTGTAATGTCTGAACAAGAAGCATAGAAATATCCTTCCCCATCCTTTTCATCCCAATACACGTCTATCTTAACCCAGGTTTTAATCCCCTTTTTATGAAAAATCGGAGTATCAAAGGTGGCCGAAGTGCCAAATCCCCTCTCCTGCATCTGCCGCAGGGTCTTTCGTATAAAAAGTTTCTCTTCCTGTGGGATCACGGATGCGATAGAGTTATTCTTCTCTCTTGCAAACTCCTCCACTGTATAGCCTACAATTTCTTCAATCCTCTGGTTGGTATGGATCAGCGTCCATGCCTCATCATTTTTGCAGGTAAAAATCCAGCCCGGATTTCTTTCATACAATCTTTTGTACTGTTCGTTGGTTTCCTGTGCCCGTTTGCTCTCCTCAATATCCTGGGCAGTACACACCACCTTGCTTCTTCTCCCACGCACATCATAGATGGAAGAAAGATTATAGAAATACCAGTGATATTCCTCACCAACCATATTTCGAACCGTACAACAACTTTGATCCTGACCGTTTTTCATTTTCATAAAGCAATCCCGCAGCTTCGCCTCGTCGTCCGGATGCGTGATCTTCCTCTCAAACCAGTTTTCCGGATAATTTTCCAGACGCTCTTCCAGTCCAAAAATTTCCCGTCCATTACGTTCAAGGGCATAATCTCCCTCTGGATAATATTCAAAAAAATTAATTTTAGCCGCAGCGATTGCCGCCTGCATGGATGCCTGCGTCTCAATCAGGGCATTCTGCATCTGGTCCAGCTGTCGATAATATTCCTGCTCTTTTTCCCCCGTATGCTTCTGCTCATCGATATCATAAACAACGGAATTAATGACTTCCCTTCCATTTGCCAAAGTGGATTTCCTGCCATAATCTTTTACCCAGATATAACGACCATCCGCTTTCCGCATACGATACTCGATCTCATAACGGGGATATTTCTGCAGTTGCTCCCGTACCTCCCGCTCAACTCCCGGCACATCATCGGGATGCATGCAGTTACTGATAAGCCCTCCAATATCCTCGACAAAAGCCTCCTCCGACTCATACCCCAGGTAATTCAGCAATTCCTTTCCAACAAAATAAAAGGGGAACCCCGGTTCGTCATACCCAGACATAAGACCGCCCGTAATGGTATCTTCAATCAGTTTTGCGCGGACCGCCCGCTCTTCCCTATTCAACTTGTCAAGTTCACCTGTCACATCCATAATCTGCTCCATTCTCCCGAAATAATCCGTTCCTCCAAAGTAAAAAAATCCCCCAATCACAGAGGACCTAACATCCAGTACTCATTCATCCCCTCCTCCGCCCATTAGATGCGAAGAAATTACCCTAAACCTACTAAAATTCTAACACACTATTCCAATTAATGCTACAATTGTAAAATACTTTCCAACAAAATTTCCACCACAATATGCCGCAGGCACGAGCCCTCCCTCACCGCAATGTGCCGCAGGCACGAGCCCCTCCACCGCAATGTGCCGCAGGCACGAGCCCCTCCACCGCAATGTGCCGCAGCGAGCCCCCACCGCAATGTGCCGCAGGCACGAGCCCTCCCACCGCAATGTGCCGCAGGCACGAGCCCTCCCCACCGCAATGTGCCGCAGGCACGAGCATACCCGCTCCGCCCCACAACCCCAGAATCCGTCTGCGCCCGGGCTGTATATGGGGCTTGATTTTGATGTCAGTGGAGGGGACGTAGAAAGACTTAGGAAAAGCCGCCCGGCACTTGCTGACGAGATTGGGTTTACAAAACCCAATCTCGAAACCACCTGAGACGCGTTTGCATCAGCAAACGGGTCGAATGTGGTTGGTTCAGCAAGTGCCGGGCGGCTTTTCCTTAGACTTTCAAGTCCCCGTAACCATCAAAATCAAACCCATATACAGCCAGGGTAAAGACGGGTTCGTCCCCCCATCCCCCTACACCAGTTTTCCCAAAACAGACCTCCCTATACTCCCCTCCGGCATCTCCACCGCAAAATTATCCGCAATCGTAGCCCCAATCACCGCAAAAGTATCCGCCTCAGCCAACGCCCCAGACCGCTCCAAATCTTTTCCATAAGCCAAAAACGGTACCTTCTCCCGCGTATGATCCGTCCCCGAATAAGTCGGATCATTCCCATGGTCCGCCGTAATAATAAGCAAATCATCCTCGCGCAGTTCCTTCAGCAAAATCCCCAGATTCACATCAAACTTCTCAATCTCCTTCGCATATCCCACCGGATCCCTGCGATGCCCCCAAAGCGCATCAAAATCCACCAGATTCACGAAACAAAGACCATGGAAATCTTCCTTCGCCACATCAATCGTCTGCTCCATCCCATTCACCGAACTAACAGAATGAATCGCCTTCGTAATCCCTTCACCCACAAAAATATCGTGAATCTTGCCGATGGAAATCACATCATACCCATGCTCCTTCAACACATTCAAAACCGTCGGGCCAAAAGGCTTCACCGCATAATCATGCCGATTACTGGTGCGCTTGAACTCGCCCTTCTTCCGTCCCACATAAGGCCGGGCAATAACACGCCCCACCTTCCATTCGTCCTTCATGGTAATCTCCCTGGCGATCTCACAGCAGCGATACAGCTCCTCCAGCCCGAAAGTCTCCTCATTTCCGCAGATCTGCAGCACCGAATCCGCCGAAGTATACACGATCATATGCCCCGTGGCAATCTCTTCCTCAGCCAGTTCATCCAGAATCTCTGTACCGCTGGCGCTTTTATTTCCAATAATCGTGCGCCCGGTGCGCCGGCTCAGTTCCTCCAAAAGTTCCGGTGGGAACCCGGTATCCGTAAAAGTCTTGAAAGGCTCCGTGGTCTTTAGCCCCATCATTTCCCAGTGCCCAGTCATGGTATCCTTCCCCTTACTCGCTTCATTCATGGCCATAAAGTAAGCATCCGGATGGTGCACCGCTGGCACCTGCTTCAGAGGATGCAGATTCGCAATACCCAGTTGCTGGAGATTAGGAATGAAAAACTCCTGCACAGACTCCGAGATATGGCCCAGTGTGTCCGCGCCCACATCCCCATATGCCTGCGCATCCGCCATAGCACCAATGCCAAGAGAATCCATAACAATCACAAAAACACGCTTAAATCTATCCATATTTTTTCTCCCGCGGATACCACCGCATTTTTACGCCAGTTCCAGCGCGATTTCCATCATTTTCTTAAAACCAAACTGTCGATCCTCCGCACTCAATGCCTCATGTCGGCAGAGCTGATCCGAAATCGTCAGGATACTCAGCGCCTTCTTTCCAGCCTTCGCTGCATTCATATAAAGCGCCGCCGACTCCATCTCCACAGCCATAACACCCATGCTTGCCCAACGTGCATTCACTGTATCATCCGCGCTGTAGAAAACATCTGAAGACAGCACATTCCCCACCTTGATGCTGGTTCCCTGGGCGCGGGCTGCTGCCACAGCCTTTTCCAGAAGTTCATAACTCCCTATGGGTGCAAACGTCCCTGGCAAATTATACTGGTCCACATAATTCGAATCCGTGCAGGCACCCATACCGATGACCACATCCATAAGATTCACATCCTCCTGAATCGCCCCCGCCGAGCCGATGCGGATAATATTGTCCACGTCATAGAAATTGAATAATTCATAAGAATAAATCCCCATGGACGGCATACCCATGCCAGCGCCCATAACAGAAACGCTCTTTCCCTTATAAGTGCCGGTAAATCCAAACATATTCCGTACCGTATTAAAGCAGACCGCATCCTCCAGATAAGTTTCCGCAATAAATTTTGCCCGCAGTGGATCCCCCGGCATCAGAACAGTCTTCGCAATATCCCCGGCCTTCGCCGCATTATGTGGTGTTGGTGTATTTCCCATAAGAACTTCCTCCTTCTATTTCTCCATTATCTATTATACCTGTCAAACCATTTCCCATCCCACAGACAGATTGGGTAACAAACACCTTGCAAACAGTTTCTTACCCAAAACACTTCCCTTCGTCTGGTTCAAATATACATTTTGGGTAATACAAACTCTTTTTTTCATACCAATACCCAAACATTCTGCATATCTTCCAGTTTCTGGGTAAAACAAGGTTCAAAGATCAATTTGTTACCCAAACGCCTTATTTTCTTCCCAACAAACTGCACCTCTTTGGGTAATTCAGCATTCAAAGATCAATTTGTTACCCAAACGCCTTATTTTCTTCCCAACAAACTGCACCTCTTTGGGTAATTCAGCATTCAAAGATTAATTTGTTACCTAAGCGCCTTATTTTCTTCCCAACAAACTGCACCTCTTTGGATAATTCAAAATTCAAAGATTAGTTTGTCACCCAAACGCCTTATTTCTCCAGATCCGCCGCAACCTTTGTGATGATCTCCTCAAACTTTCCGCCATAGATCTTCATGGAACAGCCGAACATAAGGTTCGCCGGATAATCAAAATTCTCCACATTGTTTCCACTCTGATCCCGGTACTCCTCTGCCTCCCCCAGATGCGGGATACGGTTCAGCAGGATGTCTGTATTATCCATATAACCATACAGTTTCTTGCCCAGCTGGAAGCCCATACCACACTCAAAGCCTACGTCATTGTTGACCTCATAGCCCCGGTAATCATTGAGATTCGCCAGAACCACATCACAATCCCTTACATGCTGCTGATAATTATCGAATACATTAGCCGCCCATACGTAAGGATTGTCCGTCTTGATTTCCTCCACGCCATGGGCCCAGTCCAGAGGTGAAACCGCATCCAGTCCATAAGACGCACACAGCTCCTTCATCTTTGCAAACACTTCCGCTCCATCGGCATCATAACGCTCGAATCCTGCCAGATAAACCAGCGGGCGATCCGACGTGCGCGGTGCACATTCCCGAATACGCGGTGTATAAGGAGCGCCAAGCACCCGCATTTTCTGCTCCTCCTCCAGATCCGTCATCAGCATATGGATGCAGTCGTCAAAATCCCCTTCGATGATCTTCGTGGAACCCATAATCGTTGGTGCAAACGGCAGATTCGCATAAGGCATCACATTACCCCGCTCATCATATGTCTTTCCATCCTTCAGGTAAGACTGCTGATTCTTCGTAGCCATACTGCGCTTGTCTCTGGTATATCCATAGCTGCGGGCACCTTTGGCATATGCCATGCCGATCTCATAGATCGTCCCGCTGTCTGGTTCGCTTCCACGATACGCTTCCAGATCAGAAATAATCACCGTAGTCTCCTTCATGATAGTTTCCAGATCCGCGAAAATGCTATCCGCGCGCTTCTGCAAGTCGGGATTTTCCAGATCCAGCGGATGATTGTTCGGCAGGGTCACCCCAAAGCCCAAAGCCTCCGCCCGCACACGCATAGCCGCCAGCATATCATACCCATAGGTATAGAAGCACTCTGGCCCCGCTATGTAAATGGCCTCATTTTTCGCCAACTCATGTTGATATCTGTACATGTTCTTCTCCTCCTATTTCAGCACCAGTTCCATCAAAAGCTGCAGGAACCGTCCGCAATCCGCACTGCATCCTACGCTTACCACCGGAAGATCCTCCCACACATGGTGATGGCGGCGGTCAATAACCGTCATTCCAAGGGTCAGGCCATCCTTCGTCTCGATGCCAACATGGGCATCCATAGTCTCCACCAGACTGGCATCGATAGCATAAGCCACCGCCATACAATCGATGACGGTACAATATGCATCGAACCCTCTGCCGTTGGTAAAACGGATCGCCTGGAGCAGGAAAGCAGCTTCCTTCTTATGACTTTCTTCCAGTTTTTTCAGATCATCATCATTAAAATTCACATCAAAATATGTTGCTACATCCAGCCCAAGAGCCGTCAGCTTCACGCCGGAATTATACACGATATCAGCCGCTTCCGGATCCACATACACATTCCACTCGCTCTGTGGCGTATCTCCGGTAGCATTGAGAAATGCATATTTATTCAGGCCGAACGCACCTGAGATAGCAACGATCTCCTGTATCATCTCCTTGATCTCCGGAGCCTTTATCATCGCCAGGGCAATATTGCTCATAGGTGCCGTGGATACCAGTGTCACCTCGCCAGGATTCGCTTTCACGATATCAATAATCAAATCCACTGCATCTTTTTTGTCCAGTGGCATAATCGGATCTGGCAGAAAATTCTCCGCCTGGCCGTCTCTTCCATGGGTAAACGGATCCTTCGGCACATCACGCACCAGCGGCTTGCCAAGGCCCTTACCTACGGGAATATCCGCGCGGCCCAGAAGTTCCAGCGTCTTTCTTGCATTGACACAGGTCACCTCAATAGGATAATTTCCGTTTACGGTAGTCACTGCCATAAGCTTCAGATCCGGAGATTTCACCGCCATAACAATAGCCATGGAATCGTCCATACCCGGATCACAATCTAAAATAATCTTCTTCATATTACACCTGTCCTTTCCATATGCGCTCTCGCATCGGTATCAGTCCGCCTGTATCTTCACATAAAACTCACGTTTTCTCGGCCCGTCAAACTCCAGGAAATAAATAGCCTGAGAGCCGCCGATCAATAATTTCCCTTCATGAATAATGAAATTCCCCGAAATACCAAGGAGTGCAGATTTCACATGACCTGCCGCATCCTGTGGCGTATCGTGCTGATGCCTGAAGTCCACTTTCGTGGGAATAAGCCTTCTGATCTCCTCATCCAGATCCACAAAACCAGCCGGATCCCAGGGAGAATACACGGCCAGCCCCGCTGTGGAATGCGGATTGTACACCAGGCAGGTCCCCTCCTGTACACCGCTTTCCTCCACCACCTTTTTCACCTGCTCGGCAATGTCGTACACATCGTTATATTTTGTATTAATCTTAAAATTCGCTAACATTGGATTCTCCTTTATTTTACGATGATCTCACTGTTTGTCACGCCTGCACCGCCGTCGGCGAATGCCCAGTCGCCCTCACAGCCTCTTCCGTATTTCTCACCGATCAGCTCCGCAATATAACTTGCCAGAAGCGCTACCGGTGCAAAATGTGTCAGTGGCATGGACACCGGATATTTCGGTGACGGAACGCGGATATATGTGGTTTTCTCCCCGAAATCTTTCTCCGCACCGTCCGTGATGACCACCATGGGTCTGCCCAGTTCATTGGCATAATGCACCATTTCCTTGGTCCGGCTAAATCCAGGGCTTGTGGTATTGCCGACCACCACCGTACCCATATGTTTTGCATCCCGGGCGAAGAAATTCAGATGGAACCATTCTTCCGTGTTAATGTGCATGGCGAATCTGCCCGTCGCTTCCAATATTTTTGCCTGACCGTACCAAGCTGTGGCATAATCAAATCCCGATCCCACAAAATCATAGCAGGGGAAATCCTTCCACGCTTCCGCTGTTTTCTCACAAAGGGCAGCCATATCCGGCAGCATCTTTTCCAGAAGATCACCCTGGTCACGGATATCAAAGCGCATGTCCATGGCCTCATCCATAGGATACTGGTGGCGTACCTCACCGAAGCGAATGGCCAGGAGCAGCAGTGCCATAACGCTCACCTCATAGCTGCGCGTCCCCGGCGCACCCTCAAAAGATGGAATGTCCAATTTCAGAATCTTGTCTGAATTGACCCCCAATGGAGATGTCTCATTCCCCGTCACACCCAGAACAAAACACCCATGGAGCCTTGCCCTCTGTACCGCCTCTGAAATACGCGCCACGCTGCCGGAGTTGCTCACAGCAATGACCAGCGGATTGAGGCAGTCGATACCCAGATGCTTCTCACAATAGAAGCGGCTCAGTTCTATAGCTGGTACTACCTCGGTGGGGATCCCCGTCAGCATCTCGAACGCGTGCTTCGTGGCCATCCCTGCCGCATAAGAATCCCCACAGCCCGTCAAAACGATGCGCTGGATATTGTAGATTTCCTGAAAAGAAAGCACCGTCCGGGTCTTTGGTTCCAGATCCTCGTATTGCTGTCTGATTAATTCTGGCAGACTAAATACCTGTCTGCTCATTGGATTGTCGTATTTACTCATAATATTCTCCCATATGTTAGATTAGATTCCCGGAAACCAGTGTGCTTTTCCGGCTGCTTTCTTTTGCTCATCCATCTGATTTAAGATAGCACAGCCCTCCAGGGCGATATCCATGGCATGATTGTGTCCACCGCCTGCCTGGAAGGTTTCTCCGGTGCAGAGGTTATCCGCAACGGAACAGATAGATCCACCTCTTCGCCCAAACAGTGCAGATAGCGTAACGATAGATGCGGATTCCCGGTCACCGTTTAGGATACCCGCCCGGTTATAGATCCCGGCGATTTCAATATTCCAAGGCTGCATATAACCGCCCACGCTGGGTCTGCCGCCACCCAGGAAATCACTGTCCACAGATAATGTCACGCCCACATGGTAGGGGGCCTTTTGTTCCTCCGCCGCCTGCACCATGGCATTGATCACCTCGTAATGGGACGCTGCCGGATATTGCGCCGGGATATACGCCTTGGTCATGCCCTCTTCCCGGACCACGCCGCTGGCGATGACCACATCCCCCGGATGCACCTCATCTCCCATGCCTCCTGAGCCGCCCACCCGCAGGAACGTCCCCGCATCGGTGTACTCCATAAAATCATAGAGAATCAATTCCATCTCCGGTGAACCACTGCCGCCGCTTACCACGGTGATCCTGGCACCTTTGTAAGTCCCGCTGTAGGTGGTGAACATCCCGGAATTCCCGATAAGTTCTGCATCCTCCAGACGATCCGCGATCTTCTTCGCCGGATCCTCATCATAGGCACACAGGGGGTCCCGCACGGTAATCAGTACGAAATCTCCCACTTTTGTGTGATCGATCTGGGTCAGCGCCGGTCTGCCCTTGATGACAAGGCCCTTTTCCGGCACATTTTTATAGTATTCATATTGCTCCTGCATGCGTTTGATGGAAGGTTTTTCTCTTATTCTGTCACTTAACATGTGGTTTCCTCCTGTAATTTCTCTCTCGCTTTTGTCTGCATTTGACGGTCAATAACCTCCGGTACACCATACTGTCCCAGACACATGACCGCCGACAGATTCCCCATGCGGGCACATGTGGCCAGATCCCGGCCTTCGCAGTAGCCGCACAGAACTGCCCCGGAAGAACTGTTGCCGCCTCCGGTGGGGTCAACTACATGAACACCCTGCTCCGAAGGTACTTCTACCACCTGCTCTGCGGTGATCATGATAGAGCCTTTCGACCCTCTCCGCAGAAATACCAGGGGTGTTTGCCATGTCTGAAAGGCCGCCACAATAGCATCCGTCTCTTCCATACCGAGCAGGCTCTTCGCCTCCGTCAGATTGATGGACAGAATATCCATCCGCCGGGCAATGCGCTTCACCTCAGACAAATTCTCATAATAGGTGGCGTCATTGGCGATCTCCCACATAACCTTCGCCGTGGATTCCTTTTTCATATCCAGCACCTTATCCCAGAATTCCTTATTGCTGTTCTTGAATATATAGATGCCTGTCGATTTGTCAAAATACGGCCACAGCTCCTCCGGTGTAATCTCCACCTTCTTATAATGATCTGCACCATAGAGCGGCATCTCCTCCCGCTCCCCATCGGCAAAATACTGTATTACCGTATGCGGTGTCTTCGCATCCTTCGGAATCAAACCCGCCATAGACAAGCCGTTTTTCTCATACCATTCTCCATAGATTGCTCCGTAATCCTCGCCCACACCGGTAGCCAGTGTCACATCATCGTCCCACAGCTTTACTCCGCACAATGCATATATCCCGGCACCGCCGGCCACCTTCTCCACATGCTTTCCATCCGCGAAACGTATCTCATCGGTCACTGCCGTTGAAGCTATCACATACT
Organism: Lachnospiraceae bacterium; assembly: GCA_028692975.1. Classification (GTDB taxonomy): domain Bacteria; phylum Bacillota; class Clostridia; order Lachnospirales; family Lachnospiraceae; genus JALENY01. The sequence goes on along the minus strand of JAQUWF010000021.1, from coordinate 11,414 downwards.
TCATGTCTGCCTCCTACTCTTGTACATTTATGCCTTCTACGTAACTGTTCAGTACCTGACCAGTTACGATTCGAAAATCCATGAAAATCGCCTGCGGTGATGGGATTTTCTCACTCCTGAATCATTTTCTTACGGTCAGCGCAGTAACTGCGCAGACCTGCTGAATAATTACCCTTCCACAATGAAACTGTCGCAGGTCATGGTTCCTTTCGAGATAAGGAATCCGGCACCACCCGAAGCATAAGTATCATCCTCCGCCTTCAGGATTACCTGTCCATTTACGGAAAATTCCAATGCATTCCCCTCCGCCTTCAGTTTCAATTCATATGGCTGATCCTCCACATATGCATAAGGCACTTCGCCAAGAATGGTGCGTTTATCATCCTTCTGCACATACAGTGTCGCGTATTTATATTCATTCAATGCCGCACCGTAATACCGTTTATGGCCGCGGCTGCGTATTACAAGACCACCTGACTCATGAAGACTGAAGTACGCCTTTGTGGCAACGCTGTAGTTGTCCCATTCTCTTGTCCCTATGGTCACTAATCCATCTTCGTCGATATGAGATACGCAGTAGGTCTGGTTAAAGTCTGCCGCAAACTGTGCCGCCGAGCTGGCAAACCCGGCCAGCCACAAGGGATTAGTATTCCAGATAGAGGTCATGAGCATACCCCGCTGGGCAAACAGCTTGGGTGCGCCTTTCCAGTCGATGGAAGTAATCACGACCCGGCCATCGAACCGTTTCTCACTGGCTATCTCATAACCCAGTTTGAAGATAGACATACCTTTTGTATCCGGCACTTCCCACTCAATGGCAGTCTCATCCCTGCCTATTTTCGTGAATGTGCCGTACATGATCTGCGTCTCATTCTCAATATCATAATATAAAATATAAGGACGGATCCATACGTTGCCCGCATCCAATGCTTTCGCCCTGGTGATCACCTTCTGGCTGGAATATAGCGTAGGTGAGGCTACCGTGGAGAAATTCACGGCGATCTTTGAGAAATCAATAAAGGTCTGAGTCGCCACATGAGCCGAAACACCGTCCGCCACATGGGCACATTCTACCAGCAGTCCATTCTCCTCCATGCACTCATTACAGTTGCTGATCTTTACGTCAGCGCTGGCTCCATGGTCGTATGCACAAGGCTGGAAGCCCTGTACCGAACCCGGGAACTCAAAAGTGTAGCGTTCTTTGGAAATGTCCGCCTCTTCCCCTGCCATTTTCGCCGCCGTTTCAATGATCCGCTTGCTTTCAATAACTGCATCCGTCACCACAGAACCGCCGTCCGCCGTCACCACATACATAAGGTCTGCCACTGGTGTTCGGAAATCCGCTCCTGCATTGATGCCGTCTATACCCAGGCGGATACCGTTAAATGCGCCTACATTGCCCGCATTGCAGTCTGTATCCCATGCCGCCGAGGATGCGATGCTGATGGATTTCTGGAAATCATCCCCGCCCAATAATATAGAAGCAAGGACCATGGCATGGTTTGGCACCATATGGCAACAGCCCACAAATACATGATAGCCATACTTAGGCTCCAGATACTCCCGCACCTTCCGCCAGTCTTTTTCCCGGCTGCAGATATCCCGCACATCTGCGATAATATCCAGCAGCTGTTGGTCATGTACATAAGCGGCCGCCCGGTCCAGCAGCACATCAAGATCTTTTTCTTCGAAGGCCATAGCCTCCAGTGCCGCCAGATGACACGCTGCCTCCAGGGCTATCCCATCATGGCTGACACTGGCCGCCTTGCGCACCAGCTCCACCGCCAGATCCGGATTATTGGGACACGCCATGGCGATGGCATCGATGAATATCTGTGCGCCAATCTGCTCCGCCAGCGTCTTACCATTCTGAGCAATAGAGCCGCTCCGTGGAGCCGGAATGCCATTTTTCAGATTCAAAAAAGCCGTATGCTCCGTAGATCTTCCCAGCCCACCCCACCAGAGGATGGTGCGGTTTTCAATAATATAATTCAGCCAGGTATCCCCAAAAGCCTTGGCCGGAAGATTCTTGTCATATCCATGATCTTCGATACCACGGAAGAATCCAAAAGTGCCGGAGATATCATCATCTGCCACAATAAGCGGCACGCCCACCTGCTCATGCACATAATATTTAATGTCCCCAAAAGTCTCCCGGATCTTCTCATAACTCCAGCCTTCCACCGGCCGCCCCAGATAAACCCCCAGCATCTTCCCCAGCACACCCGCATATATTTGATTTTCGTACTTTCTAATACTCATTTTCATCTCCTATCCGATTTTCCATCCAAATCCGTCTTTTAACTTACTCGTCTTTTTCACAACCTTCTTCCCCTGCCGTGCGCCAGCACCAGCTGCCCTTACAGTTTTTCTATTCCGCACCTCCAGCCATGCGCCAGCATCGGCTGGCCTCGCAGCCTTCTTTTCACAGAGAAAGCGTCAGTGAGCCTGAAAATCCAGCGCTTACGCAGACTTAGGCACGAAGCCCCGCTGAGTGTCTTAGTCGGAGTTAGCGATTAGTTGAAGGGGAACGTAGCGCTGTGAAAAGAAGGCTGCGAGGCCAGACGATGCGTCCCCCCTTCCACCATCCCTACAACCCCTTCACAACAAATCCATCCCCCAATATCGCACCTTCATCCACCACAAATCCAGCTTGCCCTCCAGCATAAGTAAAGTCCTGTCCTTCCACGATCTTAACCCCATCCACATACAAGGTCAGCTGCGTCTCGTCCACAGCAAACCGCAGCGCATACGTGTGGTCGATCTTGTAATCAAAGGCTTTCCTTGCAATCACCTTCCGCTCCGTGTCCATCTGGCGATAAATCTGTGCATATCCATCCGTAAATACAGCGCCGTAATATCTTCTGTGCCCTTTGGCTCTGGCCACCAATCCTGCCAGTTTCTGCTGGGAGAACGTAATCACCGACTCCACAGAATAATTCTTCCAATCTCCGGTACCCGTAGTCACCACACCGTTCTCCACCGCATTGCAGATAGAAAACGTCACCGTATAATCCGGGTTAAAATGATCCGCAGAGGACACGAACGTCTTCAACCATGCCGTTGTGGTTGTCCACGGTGTGAGGGACGGAGTCATCTCCATAGATCGTCCCATCTTATATTCCACCGGTGCATCCGACCAGTCCAGCGTCTTTATGACCACATGCCCATCCAGACGATACGTGCTGGTCAGGCGGATACCCAGGCGGTAGATTGCGTGGCCGCCCACATCCGGCACGCTCCAGGAAACCTCATTATCTCCCTGGTTCAGGGTCACTTTCTCTCCATACAATTCCTGCAGCATATCATTCTCATCGAAATATTCAATAAAAAACTCCATATCCGGATTGTGCTCCGCCGGTGCCACTATCACACCATGAACCACCTGCCCGCTGTATAAAGTAGGGGAACACAGCACATCAAAATAACTGGTTCCATCCTTGCCCTTGGGCTGCAGGTCAATGAACGTATCGATAGATGCCGATGCGTGCACACCTGCACCGAGACCTGCATACTCCAGCATACAGCCACATGCTCCAGTCTCTTCCATAGCATTTTTAATATTAGTCAATACCTGTTCTTCCGCATTCTTGTCATACGGCATCACGCCCTGCACAGATCCCGGATATTCAAAAGCAAACCGCTCCTTTGGAATGTCCACCCGTTCTCCGCTTAATTCCGCAGCCGCGTGGTAGATTTTTCTCGTCTCCAGCACCGCATCGGAAATACAGGAACCGCTGTCGCTGGTCACCACATAGAGCCGGTCAGCCACCGCCTTGCGCAGATCCGTGCCTTTCTCGAATCCTGCCAGTCCCAGACGGATACCGTTCAGGCATCCCACATTGCCAGAATTACAGTCCGTATCCCAGCCGGCACTGCAGGCGATCATGCAAGATTTGTTAAAGTCATCCCCACCCATGATCAATGCCATGAGCAGTGTGAGATGGTTGGTGATCATAGGACAGTTACCCGGATACTTATCATACCCATGTTCCGCCGCGATCCACCCGCGCACTTCATACCAGTCTGACGCCGCCGCACACCGGCTGCGCAGCTCCGCCACCAGATTCTTGAATTCATCATTATCGATATATTCCAGACCTTTATCCAGCAATACATCCATATCTTTTTCTTCAAAAGCCATAGCCTCCATAACAGCCAGATAAACAGCCGCATCGATAGCCACTCCGTCGTGGCTGACGCTGGCAGCTTTTCTTGCCATCTGGGCAGCACGCCCTGGGTTCCCCGGATTGACCAGCGCCCATGTATCGATAAAGATTTCCGAGCCAATCTGTTCCGCCATACTCTGACCGTTCAGTTCCAAGGACCCGCTCTTTGGTGCCTTAATCCCATTCTTCAGACGCAGGTAAGCTGTGTGCTCCGTGCTGCGGCACAGACCGCCCCACCAGAGGATCGTCTCATTCTCCACGATATAATTCAGCCAGGCATCGCCCATGGCTTCCGCGGAAAGTTCCGGATCATAAGCATTGTCTTCCAACGCCCGAAAAAAAGCAAAAGTCCCGGAGATATCATCATCTGGAACGATCAGTGGCGCTCCTGTCTTATGATTTTTGTAATAAAACACTTCCCCGAAGGTATCCATAATCTTTTCATAGGTCCATCCCTCGATGGGACGCCCCAGATAAACACCTATGATTTTTCCTAGAACACCAGCATATATATCATTCTTATAACGCTCGACTGTCATGTCGTTAACCTCCTACTTGTGTTTAAATTTGATACTGTCCACGTCTTAACCCTTTACGGCTCCGCTGACCATGCCGTCCACAAAATACTTCTGCATAATCAGGAAAAATATGATAACCGGACCGATAAGGATAACCGCTGCCGCCATGAGAAGTCCCATGTTGGCGCCGTAGCTTCCGTTCATGGACAGAAAGCCTAATGTCGCAGTAAAGTTTTTTTCGCCCTGCAGGAACGTAGATGAAATAAGATATTCATTCCAGGCCTGCAGCCCGACCAGTACACCTACGGTAATCAGTCCCGGTGATACCACCGGGCGCATAACATTCCAGATCACCTGGGCCGTGGAAGCACCGTCAATCCTTGCCGCTTCCTCCAGTTCCTTGGGCACATTCAGGAAGAAGGTCCTCATGAGAAATACTGCCAAAGGCATCTGTACCGCTGCCAGGATCAGGCTGGTTGCCGGAATATTTCCAATGAGATTCAGCTTTGCGAAGGCGTAATATAGCGGGAACAAAAACAGCTGGATTGGCACGGTCATAGCCATCATAAAGTACAAAAGCACACCGCCGCTTCCTTTAATACGCTTTCCGGACAGCACATAGCCTGCCAGGGTAGAACAAACCAGTACGATGATAATGGTGATTCCCGTGAGTTGAATGCTGTTCCAGAATCCTTTGGCAAACTGCCCCGTCGTCCATGCGGAAATATAATTTTCCAAATGTAGGATATTGGGTAATGCCAAGGGATTTCTTACGATCTCCGAATTCTCCTTAAAGCTGTTAAACACAACCAGCACAATAGGTGCCAGACAGATGAATGCAAGGAGAAGCAATACAACATGCACCACGACATTCGATGTGATTTTTTTAGATTTTGATGAAGCTGCCATATTCCCCCTCCTATTCCATGGATTCTTTGCGACTGATCCGCGTGTAGATACCGGATGCGATCAATCCAAAGAAACTGATAAACAGACCAACAGCTGCCGCCTTACCTACCTTCATGGAACTGAATGCGAAGGAATAAGCGTAAGTTCCAAGTACCTCAGTCGCATGAGCCGGACCGCCTCCGGTCAACAGCTTGATATAGTCAAAGGCAAGGAACGAACCGATGGTAATCATAATAAACATAAGGCTTACGGTTGACATAATGTTTGGCAGGTACACATAACGGAACAACTGCCATGCATTACATCCTTCCACCCTTGCTGCTTCCACCTGATCCGCAGGCGTCTGGCGCAGCGCGGCCAGATAAATAACGGTCAGATACGGCCAGTAATGCCAGATATCAACACCGGCACAGGCATAAATCGCAGTCTTCATGCTGGCCAAAGGCGAGCTCAGGTCCAGCCCCAGATTACGCAGGGCGGCTACCACACCGGAGATGGGACTGAACATGATATTCAGCCAAAGCATGGCATTGACCGCAGGTGCCAGGATATACGGGATCAAAAACCCTACCTGGTATATACTTCTGGTCTTTTTGCGCCCCAGCAGCAGCATGGCCGCCAGCATACCCACGCAGACCGGAATGGTGAGGAACATAACGACCCAGATAACATTGTTTAAGATTGCCCGGAAGAATATCTTATCCTGGAACAACTCAATAAAATTCCGCACTCCGATAAAATTGATTTTCGGTGAAAGGCCGTTCCAATCGGTAAATGAGTACAGGATAGTCATAATCCCAGGAATCAGGATGATCGATACACTGATCAGCAGTGCCGGAGCTATCAGTAAATAGTTCCAATTCATTTTTTTCGTTTTCATTTGCACGCTCCTTTATGCTAAAAGTGACTGGCATGTTGTGTTACGAACATACCAGTCACTTTTGTCAAGTTACATCATTCTTATGAGATTGCAGCTGGTTTCGGGATTGGTGGTACCAGGCCCTGTTCAAATTCTGATTCAAATTCTGTCTGAATCGATTGTACATAGTCGTCCACGCTGGTTGTATCAAACCAAACTTCATCGATATTAACGATTCTCTGCTGCGTTGCCGCCGGGAAAAATACGTTGTCATAATAGCCAAAGTTTCCTTTATTCACTGCATCGGAAACGTTCTGCACTACCTGTACAAACTGCTGTGACAGATAGGACATCTTGCTGGTATCTACTGTAGACAGATCCTTCAGCGGTGTGCCCCAGTATCCAGGCCAGGCTGCTGTCATTTCCTGCATGAATTCTGCATTCATCATCATATCGATAATCTTCGCTGCTTCATCTTTATGTTCCTTGGATACATTTGCATTGATGGATAAGGTGCAGGCCGCGCCTAAGGTGTACGTGGTATCCGGAACCTTTTCTGTTGATGGAAATGGGATAAATGCAATGTTTTCTGCCTTATCGTCTGTGAAATAAGAAGCTGCCCACTGGAACGCGATAGACGGTCCAATAAAGAATGGAGACTTCTCATCTGCCAGCAGTTGCAAGGAATCGCTGAAGTTTAAGTTTACATAATCCTCTCCTGCCAGATATCCTTTGTCCCACCACTCTTTCGACTTGGTGATAGCGGCTTTGACATCATCATTTACCCAGCTTTCTTCTCCGGTCAGTACTTTGTACATGGTTTCCGGTCCTGCAATATGTGTCAGGAATAAAGAACCATAGTTTTCGTTAACGGGCTGCCAGCCTTTGTTTCCTGTTACCGAACCATACAACCCCTTTGCCATGGCCTGGTCCATAACGCTTTCCAGTTCTTCCATGGTAGTTGGAACTGCCCAGCCGTTATCTTCCAAAACCTTCTTATTATAGAAGACACCCATGGTGCTCACACCGTTTGTCAGACTGTACAGTTTGCCGTCCACGGTACCGGATTCATAATACGGCTCCAGAATCTTGTCTTTCCAGCCGTACTGCTCTGCATATGTATCCAGTGGCTCCAGCTTTTCAGCCTGTACCAGCGGCATGACGAAAGATGGGCCAGAACCGTATACCACATCAGGTCCCTGATTTGCTGCTAATGCGGTGGTCATATCCGAGTCAACCGTTGGTCTGAACTCTACCACTAACTGGTATTTATCCTGAGACGCATTGTATTTGTCCACCAGGATAGATTTCATGGCTTCCTGTGCATAAGGCTCCGCACCCCAGAACCAGAGATTGATTTCTTCCCGGTCCTTCATGGACTCGTCGGTCAGTTTCGTAATATCCTCTGACTCATCCGTAGTTTTCTCCGCCTCTGCTGAATCATCGGTACTCTCATCTGTAGTTTCTGTTTTCGCATCTGAAGATGAGTTTTCCGAACCCGTGGAAATACCACAGCCAGCTAAAAGTGAACCCATCATCGAGACTGCCAATAGTGTGGCAATAACCTTCTTCTTCATTGTTTCCTCCTCCTCCCATTTCTGGGTAATAAAGATAAACTTTTGGTAAACTTTTACTTTTTATTGTAAAATCTTATTGTTATTGAAATTATATCATGGTATGTTTATTTGTCAATAATTAGTTTTGTTTATCTTATTGTTCAAATAGTATATTAAACTTCACCATTTTCGGTTAAATGTAAGTGTATTATCTGTTTTATTTAATTTATTTCTTTTGTATTCTGTCTTTTCATTTGGTAAACACTCGCTAAACATTTTATTTTGACTTGTTGTTTATCTAAATTGCACAAAAAAGGCCTTGATTTTTCATCAAGGCCAAGAACTTTCTTATATATTTTTTCATGTTTTATATGTTTTTTACAGACGCCCGCTCCATAAGCTGGGGTGCAAAGTAGTTGTTGCGGATATTTTCTTTATCCTCTTTTGTAATTCGCTTGATAAGCGTCTCACAGGCTTTTTTTCCCATGAACTCTCCTGGCTGAGCCACACTGGTCAGGGGCGGATTCAGCATCTTGCAGATATCCGCGTCGTCAAAGCCTACCACGGAAATATCTTCGCCTACCACCAGACCCTTGTCATGGGCAAAACCATATACACCCAGAGCCATCTCATCATTCATGGAAAAAATAGCAGTAATCCCACGATGCCAAAAATAATCAGCTCCCGCATATCCGCTGTCCATCTTGTAATCTCCGTAGTAAATATTTTCCAGAAGAATGGACTTATCATAAAACGCCATGGCTTCTTTGTAGCCCTCCAGCCGCTTTCTGGTATTATATACCTCTCTGGCCCCGGCGATAATGCCGATGTTTTCATGCCCGGAAAGGATCAGGTGCTCCGTCGCCATATAAGCCCCTGACTTGTTATCCGCTGTAATGAAATCGCAGAAGACCCGGTCTATAGCCCGATCCAACAACAAAAAAGGGAGCTTCGTCTTACGCAGTGCCTCTCCCAAACGCTCATTATTCCCTTCCATATTCATATCCAGCGGGGGAATCAATATAATGCCACGAACCTTCATGCTCCGCATCAATGCAATATATTCCAGACATTTTTCCGTGGAATCATCCACATTGCAGGTAATGGTCTTGTAACCGTAGATAGACGCATACATGCCAACCCCTTCCACGCACCGCGCCAGGAAATCATCCCGCACACTGGGAATAATCATCCCTATGATCTGGATAGCCTGTACTTCTTCTCTCTTGTGTACCAACTCGTATCCCATGCGTTTTGCGGTCTCCGCAATCTTCTCTTTCGTCTCATTGGCAATGCGGCATGGCTTATTGTTTAGCACCAGGGAAACACTGGCCGGTGAAACCCCCGCTTCTCTTGCAATATCTCTAATAGTCACTTTCATATTATCACCGTGATCTTTCTTTGCCGTTTCTTTATATTATAAGACCATATGACAAACCATGCAATGCGATAATTCACCAAATCATTTATCAATCTTCATACAAATACACCATAGCCTCCGCCGCCATTTCCTTATGCTCGGCATTCACCGCGATCCCGGCGATCACATGAGTCAACGCGCTCCCATAAGATTGATACCGTTCACTATCGCTGATATCTACTCCATAAAGCAACGCATCCTCATACTCTGTCACATTCCCCTCGTTATCGTAAATAGCCGCTCTGCCATCCACAAAGCCGTCCTGCAGCTGCTCACGTAGCGCATCCGATAACGTTTCATTCAGGTTTGCATAAGCCGCACCTTCCGTATAAACATCAAAGGCCTTCTGATCCGTAATCAAAAGATCAACAGACTGAGCTCGCAGTCTCGTCAGGATAACCGCATTATTTCCCATAGCCGTACTGTCCATGACAGACAATGTGATGTCCTGTTTGTCATCCGTAATGTTCAATTTTTCCCTGAGATCTGCTTCCATCTGATCAGTGTCCAAAGTTGTATCATCATTAAGAATCATAACAGACAACACCACATCCTTCCGGTCAAAGACAACCGTCTTAACAAAATATCCCACAAACCCCAGCACCACTACCGCCACAATCACATATACCACATAATAATCCAAAAACTGCCTGATCTTTGCCTTCAAATTCACACCTCACGATTTTTCATTTGCTATTATTCCAATACCCTAATACATATACCACCGCATCGTCAAGGAAAATTTTTATAAATTATATATGTCTCTGCGCCGGGCAGTTAAAAGTGGAAGTTCTCTTCTCACTTTCTCCACGTATTCCAAATCAATATCATTTATAATATATCCTTCTTTTTCATCCATCTCCTCCACTACATCGCCCCAGGGTGAGACAAGCAGCGTATGGCCCCAGGCAATATAGCCTGCAGAATTATCTCTGGCCACCGAGGTTCCGGCCACATAGCATTGATTATCCAGTGCACGACTGCGAAACATGATCTCCCAATGGGCCGGTCCCGTCGTCATATTAAAGGCAGCTGGGACAACAATCATCTTTGCGCCCTGGTCCACCATTCCACGGGCCAGTTCCGGAAAGCGAAAATCAAAGCAAATGCATAAACCTACCCTGCCGAATTCCGTATCAAAAACCGTACAGGCATCTCCGGACGATAAAGTAACCGACTCCTGGAAACTCTGTCCGCCCTCCACATCAATATCAAAAAGATGGGCCTTACGATGCTTTCCGATCTGCCTTCCCTCACGGTCGAAAACGTAGGAAGTATTATAGATTTTCCCGCTCTCGTCTATCTCCGGCATAGAGCCAGCTACGAGATAAACGCAGTACCTCCTGGCCAGTTCGCTACAAGCAGCCCAACTGTCACCTCCCTCTTTTTCCGCATATACAGGAAAATTCTTTGTATCATAAGGACAGTTAAACATTTCACCCAACACGACCATATCCACCCGTTTGCCCGCTATATCTTCCATATACTCCGTAACTTGTGCAATATTATCAGCCTTTTTACCGAAAACTTTGGTTTGAAACTGTGCTATTCTCATATACTCCTCCACCATATTAAAGGGTCTCAACGTTTGTCATCTATCATTTGTATGCACATCATACACCTGCATACATTTTCTGTGAATAAAAAAATGCTTGAAACCCGCACAGACATGCAAGTCTCAAACATTTATAATAGAGGCGTCAACCAGATTTGAACTGGTGATAAGGGTGTTGCAGACCCGTGCCTTACCACTTGGCTATGACGCCCTAGTGACTCCTACGAGAATCGAACTCGTGTTACCACCGTGAAAGGGTGGTGTCTTAACCGCTTGACCAAGGAGCCTTATCCTTTATATAAAAAAAACTCCCCGAGTAGGGCTCGAACCTACGACATTTCGGTTAACAGCCGAACGCTCTACCACTGAGCTATCGAGGAATATTATGAGCACTCAATGACCGTACTCTGACTATTTACGTACCTTCA
>JAQUWF010000020.1 GCA_028692975.1 Lachnospiraceae bacterium | reverse complement strand
GAATTGATGGACGTATCTATGGATTCGTAAAAGCCACATATATTGAAAAGCAGTAATGAGCAAAAAAGGAGGCCCTGGCTATGATGCCGGGGCCTTTTTAAAGTTGTACTAATTGGACATAGCCCACCGGGGCACTGGACTCGAAAAATGCAAAGGCACTCATGGAAAGACTCACCGGGCTGAATCAGGAGCAGCAGGCGACGATCCTTATGGTGACCCATGATTCCAATGCGGCAAGTTTTTGCAGGCGCATCCTGTTTATCCAGGATGGCGTGATCTTTCACGAACTCCGCAGGAATGTACCGGAGGAATCCCAGCAGGCATTTTATGAACGGATCCTTCGTGTTATGGCACAGTTAGGAGGTGGCAGCGCCAATGTTCTCTAAATTAGTTTCCCGCAACAGCAAGAGAAACAGGAAAGAAAACGGCTTGTTCTTTGCATCTTTGCTGGTAGCCATCGTTGCATTTTATATTATATTATCTTTGTCCAATCAGGACGTCATGATTTTCCTGAAGAAGATGGAGAGTGATGCCGTGAACAAATTAATGATGATGATACCGCTTTTTTATGGCATGACGTTGGTGATACTTTTTTCCCTTATCTACTTTGCCAGCAAATTCCAACTGGAGAGGCGCAGGCACGAATTCGGCGTATATCTCATGATGGGTATGCGCCGGGTCAGGCTCTTCTTTATGCTGCTGGCGGAGGATCTGCGCAGCAGTGTGCTGGCACTGCTTATTGGCCTGCCGATAGCAGTATTGATGTCGGAACTGATCAGTCTGATTACCGCGCGTCTGGTGGGGCTTGGCATCATCGGGCATCGGTTTGCTATCTCGCCCGGGGCAATCGTCTGGACGGCAGTGGGATTTCTTCTTATCAAGCTTTTGGCTTTTCTTATCCTAAGTGGGAAGATTGCCAGCCAGGAGATTGGAAAACTGCTGGTTGAGACACCGGAAGCGGAAAAGAAGCAGAGACCAGCCATAGTATATGCGGGCGCTCTGTGCATAGGGATACTTTGCCTGGTGATTGCCTACGCCATGGCGATCAATGGCCTGTCCTGGGGGAGCCTGCCTAAAATGGGTATCACCCTTATACTTGGGCTTTCCGGCACCTTTCTTTTCTTTTTTGGACTGCGGTTTGTCATGGGACGGCTGGCCAATAGCCGAAAGGGAAAACGAGGCCTGCAAACCTTTACCTTCCGGCAGCTTCAGGAACACGTTATATTTCAGTCCAATGTACTGGCAGTTAGTTCCCTGCTGATTCTGGCGGCACTTTGCTGTTTTGGGGCAGGTGTGGCAATGGCGCTACATTACAGCGGTTCCGAACAGCATACGCTGGATTACACCTTTTTGGACAGCACGGCGGATCAGGTGACGAAAACGCTGGAGAAAAAAGGATTGGATGAAGCATTCGCCCAGGTATTTGACATGCGCGTGGGCTATATTCGAACCACCGAGGACTACGATCATGCAGTGCGTCTGGATACGGTCATGGATGCGGTGAGACAGCAGCCGGACACGACAGAGCGGGGGGTTTTGCTGAACCAGCTTGGCTATTCCAGTTATCCCCATATTATGCCCGTCTCAGATTATAACAAACTGCTGGCAGTGGCGGGCAAGCCGGAAATAAATTTAAAAGCGGGAGAAGCCGCAGTATATATGGATGACCAGTTTACCTGGGACACAATAACAGAGATGCTGAATCAGATCCTGGCAGAAAAGCCGGAGATTACTATTTGCGACAGCGTTTACCATCTTACGGGAACAGTCCAGAGCACAAGTCTCGTGACAGACCGGTCCATCACCCTGTCCTTTTCACTGATCCTGCCCGATGATGAATTTGCGTATTTTACTACAGGACATTACGACACTTATGTGGATGCGGTCCTGGATCCGGCACAGGTGAAGGATGAAAGCCTTATGAATGCCATAGCAGAGACCAACGACAAATTGAGCGGTACAGGTCTTTCCTATGAAAGCTATCTGCAGAATATGGGCCGGCAGCTGTTTTATGTGGTTGCGGCAAGCTATGTCACCATTTACCTGGCGATCATTTTCCTGATCATTGCCAATACGGTGATCGGCGTACAGTTTTTGACCAGCCAGCAAAAGAACGGCAGACGCTACCAGACACTCATACGTCTGGGGGCGACTTATGAGACTGTGTGTACTTCGGCGGGAAAACAGATCCGGTGGTATTTTGGCATCCCTATTGTGGTTGCGGCCCTCAGCAGTATCTTTGGCGTATGGGCACTGCTTACCGGGATTTTGAGCTATGGTATGCAGCAAACGCTTTCCAGCATGTTGTTCCTTTCCGCGGCTATGATTTTGCTGCTCTGCGTGGTAGAATATATTTATATGAGTGCTGTAAAAAGAGCCAGCAGCCGGACCATACTGAAACTCATGGTTCCGGAGCGGGAAGAATAAATTTGATCAGATGAGACAGAGAGGTGGGGCGCATGAAACAAATTGCTATTGTGGAGGATGAGATCATGATGCGGGAGGAATTGGATGAGATGATCCAAAGGGCCGGCTATGAAACCCATGTGATTGATTCCTTTACCCAGGTTACCCAACAGTTGCTTTCCGTCTCGCCTCATCTGATTTTATTGGATATCAATCTGCCGGATGTCAGCGGTTTCCAAATCTGCCGGGAGATAAAACAGAAAAGTGCCATTCCCGTGGTGGTGCTGACTTCCCGGGATCAGATGCGGGATGAGATCCATGCCCTGGATATGGGGGCGGACGAATACCTCACGAAGCCATGTAGAAAGGAGCGGCTGCTGGCCCGCATAACAAATGTCCTGAAACGTTATGAGGGGCGGGCCAATCTGCTGGAGGGTGAAGGCTTTTTGCTGGACCGTCAGACCTATACGCTGTATATTCATGATGCTTCCGTGGTACTTCCGAAAAATCAGGGGAAGCTGCTGGAGGTATTTTTGCTTGCCGGGGAGGAGATAGTTACCCGGGAGGAATTGTGTGCGGCACTCTGGGGGACATCTGAATTTGTGGATGAAAATGCCCTGCAGGTCAACCTGACCAGACTAAAAAAGACCATGCTGCGGCTGCATATGGTACAGAAAATGGTCCCTGTACGGGGAATGGGATACCGGCTGGTCGGGGAAGGAGACATCTATGGGGCATAACTGGAAGGTGTTCAAGCGCTATGCTTTGTGGCTGCTGCTGTTATTTGGCATAGATGCGATGGCGGCAGCCCTGCTGTGGATCGCAGATATTCAGGCATTTCAGGCCATGCTGGGGAGCATTATACTGGCGAGTGTAGTGCTTTTTGCCGGTGTATTTGCACTGAACAGTTATCGCGACAGGAAGAAAGAAGAGGCGTTTTGCGCATTTTTGAATAATCCGGATGAGTTTCAGGAGGAAAATCTTTTGAAACTGTGCAGTGAGGCGGAGGGGGATATGATCCGCCTGTTAGCGCAGACACTGCAAAGCAGGGAGAATGAGACACAAAAACTGTTGACCCGGGTGTCGGATTATGAGGAATATGTGGAAGCCTGGGCCCATGAAACGAAGACACCGCTTTCCCTGCTGACCCTGTTGCTGGATAATCACAGGGAAGATTTTTCGGAAACCATGGGATTCAAACTGGACTTTGTGCGAAACCGTATCCAGGAGTCGGTCAATCAGATGCTTTTTTACGCCAGGCTCAAGGGGGTGAAAAAGGATTATCTGTTTGAATCGGTTGACTTGAATGAAGCGGTGGAAGAGGTGCTGGAGGATTATCAGCCTCTGTTGGAGGAAAAACAGGTGATTCTTGTACGGCGGATCCCTGAAATACAGGTGTATTGCGACAAGCGCGGCCTTACTTTTCTGCTTTGCCAGCTGCTCAGCAACGCAGTCAAATACAGCAAAGCGGACACACAGGCCCGAATAGAACTGACGGCGGCCGAGGAGGAAAAATGGTATACCCTGTCTGTTCGTGACAATGGAAGGGGCGTGCAGCCCTGTGACCTGCCGTATATCTTTGAGAAGGGCTTCACAGGGGACTCGCAGGACGGCAGGAGAAAGGCAACGGGGATGGGGCTTTACCTTGCCCGGGCCATGGCAGGAGATCTGAATATTTCCATGGAAGCAAGATCCCAGTGGATGCAGGGTTTTGAGATGCTCCTGCATTTCCCCAAAGTCCATAAACAGGAAAAGGGACACTCCTTATCGATGGAAAAATAATATCGTTTGTGCTATACTACAGGAAATATAAAAACAAACGGTCCAAGAAACTTCTTGAGATAAAAGGAGAAAAAATGTTCAGTTACGAGATGCTGCAGTCATTTAATAATCTGGAAATGCTGGTATATAGTTATCTTATGGAGCACAAGGCGGAAGCTCCCTATATGACCATCCGTGAACTGGCGGATGCGGTGCATGTATCCACATCTACCGTGATACGCTTTTGCAAGAAATTGGGGTGTGATGGATACTCGGAGTTTCGGGTGCAGTTTAAGATGTATCTGAAGGAGGAGCAGGCCAGCAGACGGAAGATGGACCCGGACAGCAATCTGGACGAGCTGACCTATTTTTTTCGTACGGTTTCTTCCACCCGCTATCAGGAGAATCTGGCCCAGGCCGTGGACATTATCGAGGGGGCGAAACAACTGATCTTTATCGGCATTGGCACCTCGGGTATCCTTGGCAAATATGGAGCCCGCTATTTTTCCAATCTGGGAAAATACAGCCAGTATATTGAAGATCCTTATTATCCTATCGCCATGGATATGGAAGACACGGTGGTGATCGCCCTGTCGGAATCAGGAAACACCCAGGAGGTGGTAAAACTGGCGGACCGCTTCAAGCAGCACAACTGCAGGATCTTAAGCATTACCAACGGTTCATCCAACACGCTGGCCAAAATGTCGGACAGCAATCTGGCCTACTATGTTTCCGAGCAGTTGGTCAGAAAAGAATACAATATAACGACGCAGGTTCCGGTGATCTATCTGCTGGAAACACTGGGTAGAAATCTTTTGTAAATCTGTGAAACAGGGCGGTTACGTGCAGGTAACACCCTGTTTTTTTTCTGTAACAAATTTCATTCTGTCAGACATATGTCTAAAGCCTTCCAAACCCTATGAATTTTGAAATAACTATGTATAATGAAAAATATGAAGAAGCAGACGCGTTGCTAAATCAGTTCGGTGCATGTAAGGCACAGAACGTAAGGAAATGATCCAGGGGTGCACAGAGAAGGAAACTGTTACAGGAAAGGAGCCGTAAAATGGCAATTAATTATCAGAATACAGCCAACGAGCTGGTAAAAGAATTAGGTGGGGATGAAAATATCATCAATGTTACCCACTGTGCAACAAGACTTCGATTTATTCTGAAAGACGAGTCGAAGGTAGACTCGGCAAAGGTAACAAAGATCCCAGGCGTTATCACTACGGTACAGGCCAGCGGGCAGTATCAGGTCGTGATCGGTAATCACGTAAAGGACGCTTATGATTTCGTGATCAAGCAGATACATGTGGACAGTTCACAGGCAGCAGGCCAGAAACAGAAGGTGGGTATCGTCAGCCGTATCATCGATGTGATCTCCAGTATCTTCGCACCGTTTTTATACACCCTGGCAGCCTGCGGTATCCTGCAGGGTATCCTTGGTATCTTCGTGGCGACAAATCTTATTGACACGGCAGGCGGAACATACCAGATCCTGAATTTTATTTCATGGACCGCCTTTACCTTCCTTCCGGTATTGATCGCCGTGACTGCATCGAAGAAATTCAATGTGAATACCTTCGTTGCGCTGGTCATCGCATGTGCACTGGTGTGCCCAGATTATATCAACATGGTAGGTGCAGGAGATCCCGTTTATTTCCTTGGAATCCGAGTACAGCTCTTAAGCTATACATCATCGGTTATCCCGATCATTCTGGCTATCTGGATTGCATCTTATGTGCAGAAGTTTTTTGATAAATATCTGCCCATTGTGGTGCGCAACCTGTTTTCACCTATGTTTACCATTGTGATCATGGTGCCTTTGACACTGCTGGCCTTCGGACCAATCGGTAATGCCGTTGGCGGCGCTATCGGCGGTGCGTACAATTATCTCTACGGTCTCAGCCCTATCATCGCAGGTCTTATCGTGGGCGGTCTGTGGGAAGTGCTGGTTATCTTCGGCGTACATTGGGGTATCACACCGGTTACCGTTGGAAACTATGCAAACCTTGGTTATGACACCTTTACAGGCTTACAGGCATCGGCAGTATTTTCACAGGCAGGCGCAGCACTGGGTGTATTCTTAAAGACAAAAGATAAGGATATGAAAGGTGTTTCCCTCTCTGCAGCAATCACGGGACTCTTTGGTATCACAGAACCGGCTATCTACGGTGTCAACCTGAGACTGAAAAAACCCATGATCTGCGGTTGTATCGCAGGTGCGGTGGGTGGTGCCATCGCCGGAGCATTCAATGCGGTTTCCTGGGGCTATAATATGCCAGGTATCGCCACTCTGCCGGCATATTTCAAGAGCGGACATATGTCACAGTTTATCGGGCTTTTGATATCTATCGCAGTGGCATTCGTGCTGGGCGTTGTGCTGACCATGATCGTTGGATTTGATGAAAACAAAACAGAAGAGCCAGAAGAAAAAGAAGATAATACAGAAAAAGCAGACAAAACTACAGCAACAGAAGCCATTACCGCAAAGCAGGAAACAGAGCTTGCAAGCCCGGTAAAAGGTATTGTTATCCCCGTTGAACAGGTAAAGGATGAAGTATTTGCATCCAAGGCCATGGGTGACGGCGTAGGCATCATTCCTGCAGAAGGAAAAGTATATGCCCCATTTGACGGCACGGCAGCGGTTGTGTTCCCTACAGGCCATGCCATCGGACTGACTGGCGATAACGGTATGGAGACGCTTATTCACATCGGCATCGATACGGTTCAGCTGGAAGGAAAGGGCTTTACCAGCCACATCAAAGAAGGGGACACCGTGAAAAAGGGCGATCTGCTGGTGGAATTCGATATGGATGTGATCGCAAAGGCAGGCTATGACAATACGGTGATCTATATTATTACGGACATGGATGAAGTAAGTGATCTGACGATAGAAGAGGGTGCAACCGAAGCATTAGAAAAAGTTATGACAGCATTTCACTAAGAAAGCAGATGGGAGGCTTTATGAATAAATTACCGGAAAATTTCCTATGGGGCGGTGCCGTGGCGGCACACCAGGTAGAGGGTGGTTGGAACGAAGGCGGCAAGGGCGTCAGCATCGTTGACGTGCTGACCGGAGGCGCACACGGCGTGGACCGCGTGATCACGGACGGTGTGCAGGAAGATCTTTATTACCCCAATCATGAGGCGGTTGATTTCTATCATCACTACAAAGAAGACGTCAAAATGTTTGCGGAAATGGGATTCAAATGTTTCCGTACTTCCATCGCCTGGACGAGAATATTCCCAAAGGGCGACGAGCAGGAACCAAACGAGGCAGGGCTTCAGTTTTATGATGACCTGTTCGATGAACTGCTGAAATACAACATTCAGCCGGTGGTCACCCTGTCACATTTCGAGATGCCTTATTATCTTGTGAAAGAATACGGCGGCTGGAAAAACAGAAAAGTGATTGATTTCTTTGTGCATTATGGCCTTACGGTTATGGAACGCTATAAAGATAAAGTAAAATACTGGATGACCTTCAATGAGATCAACAACCAGAAAAATTATAAATACCCACTGTTTGGATATACCTGTTCCGGTGTTATTTTCAACCGGGAAGAGAATCCGGAAGAATGTATGTATCAGGTGGTGCACCATGAACTGATAGCCAGCGCACACATCGTAGCGGAGGGCCATAAGATCAATCCGGCCTTCCAGATTGGCTGTATGGTAGCCTGCGTGCCGATTTATCCATATTCCTGCCACCCGGATGATATGATGTATTCCGTGGAGGCCATGCATGACCGTTATCTTTTCGGGGACGTGCATGTACGCGGGGAGTATCCTTCTTATATTCGCAGAGAATGGGAGCGCAAAGGCTTTCATATCACCATGGAGCCGGAAGATGAAACCATTCTGAAGGCAGGAACTGTGGATTATGTGGGATTTAGCTATTACATGACCAACGTAGTCAAGGCGGACGTGGTTACGGAGGGGAACGGCCTGGACGGTTATCCGGGCAGCGTGAACAATCCTTTCGTAAAACGAAGCGACTGGGGCTGGCAGATCGATCCTACCGGACTGCGCTATGCATTAAATCTTCTGTATGAACGCTACCAGAAGCCACTGTTCATCGTGGAAAACGGCTTCGGTGCTATCGATGAGAAAAAGGCGGACGGCAGCATAGAAGATGATTACCGCATCGCTTATCTCCGGGCACACATTGAGGAGATGAAAAAAGCCGTACTTTTAGACGGCGTGGACCTTATGGGCTATACGCCATGGGGCTGTATCGACTGTATCTCCTTTACCACAGGAGAAATGAAAAAGAGATATGGATTTATCTATGTGGATAAGGATAATGAAGGAAAAGGCACGCTAAAGCGCAGCAAAAAGAAATCCTTCGACTGGTATAAAGAAGTCATCCGCAGCAATGGGGAAAATATCTGATCTTATGAGGAGAGGCGCATGTCGTCTCTCTTTATTTTATCCCTCCCATATCTTGTCAAAATCATATACAAATCCCCAAAAAATGGTATAATGAATATAGAAAAAATGTAGAAAGGCAGGTGCATTATGAGAGAAGTCCTTAAATGCAGAAAATCCCGCTTTTATCGTTTGGCAGCATGTATTCTGCTGGCTGTAATGCTGACAGGATTATTTTCTGTGCCTGCAGCAGCAGAAAATGAACCGGTGACGCTGCGTGTGGCGTTTAATCCATTGGAAGGTTTCTTTGAATATGATAAGAAGGGCCACGAGACCGGCTATGGAGTGGATCTGCTGAATAAGATCACCCAGTATTCCGGTATTCGGTTTGAATATGTAAAGGCGGACACCTGGGAGGAGACAAAGAGTATGCTGCTAAGTGGCGAAGCGGATATCCGTATGCCAGGAACCATGCCCCAGACTCCGTCCACAACACTTGGCTACACGTCCAATTCCATATTCTACACCAGCCATGTGCTTATGACCTTAAAGTCCAGAGATGATCTGTATTACGAGGACTACGAGAACGCACATAATCTAAAAATCGGGATTACGGAGGATATGTATGCGAATCTTTCCTACGATGGTCAGAAATTCGGAACTTTTGCGGAATCCTTTGGCTTTGGCGATGAGAATCTGGTCTATTACGATACCTATAATGATGAACGTGCAGCACTGGATGCGGGAGAAATCGACGCGGTGATTTCCAACATCGTGGATATGCGCAGCGACATGAAGCTTTTGCTGCGATTCGATTCGTCACCAAACTATATTTCCATGACCAAAGGTAATCCGTATCTGGAGGGGATCGACAGCGTGCTGGCACAGATCTTGGACGAGGACCCGGAATACCTGAACAACCTGAATAAATACTGGTTTCCCCACCTGAACAGTATACCGCTGACAAAAGAGGAAACGGAATATGTGAACGGCCTTGGCGGACTGACTTTTGCTTTTCATGGCAGCAAGGGCTACCTTTCCATGCAACAGTCCGATGGAACTTATACAGGATTTTACCCGGATATGGCTGCATTTATCAGTGATAAACTGGGCGTACCCTGTCACCAGATTACGGCGGGTGAAGAAGGGGAGGCCGATATTGTCATTTATCCGGACTATTATTTTGATTATAAATATGCGGATGAGAATCAGATAAATATTACCCTGCCCTATCTAACGGCCAGGTACTATGAAATAAGTAAGCGAAATGCAGTCATAGATGAGACCACCTGCCGTGTGGCGGCAGTCAGGGATCAGCGGGTTACCCAGGATTATATTGCAGACGGTTATACCGAGGAACAGATGGTGTGGTACAACAACGATGCGGAATGCATCCGTGCTGTGGAGAATGGGGACGCGGACATTGCGTTTGCCAACAGTTATGTGGCAGAATATTATCTGGCTATGTACCGCTATATAGATCTGCGTTACAGCCTGACAAAATATTCCCATCAAGTCTCCTTTGGCGTGATGAATGATGGGGACGGAATGATTACGACGGTGTTGAATAAGATGCTGGATTCCGTATCCGAAGTGGAACTGGACCGGCTTGTTACCAATAGTATGAACAGTTATCCGGGGGAAGATATCCTGCAGGAATGGGTCATCAGCAATCCAACCCATGCATTTGCTATCGCAGGCGTCATGGGAGCACTTGCCATCGCTGTGATTCTTGTGATAATCTTTGCCAAGCGGACCAGGAAACAGAACGTGAAACTGCAGAAGGCCACGGCGGCCAAGAGTGATTTCCTGTCCAGGATGAGCCATGATATGCGAACTCCTTTGAACGTGATCATGGGCATGAATAAACTGGCTCAGGAAAATGATAATCCACCGGATACAAAGGAATGTTTGGAGAAAATAGATATATCCAGTGAGTTCCTGCTGGGGCTCATCAACGATGTGCTGGACATGGAGCGGGTGGAGAATGGTCGGCTGGAACTGCACCTGTTCCCATACGCCCAGAGCGATTTTACAAATTATATCAATACCATTATCCGTCCTTTATGCGAACAGAAAAACATACAGCTTGATTACTGGTGTGAATATTCCGAAGAAGATTCCAAAGAATTTGTCGTTATGCAGGACAAATTAAAGATCAATCAGATATACTTCAACCTGCTTTCCAATGCGGTGAAATATACCCAGGAAAATGGACACATTACATTTTATATTCAGGCAGAGGAAAAGCCGGACGGCAAACTGGCCATGCACGTTACCATCTCAGATAACGGGATTGGTATGAGCAAAGAATTTCAGCAGCATATGTTTGAACCTTTTTCCCAGGAGAATCAGGTAGTCACATCCGTAAGCCAGGGCAGCGGACTGGGTCTTGCCATCGTAAAGCGCATGTGTGATCTCATGGGGATGACCATATCGGTGGAGAGTGAACTGGGCAAGGGAACCACATATCGGCTGTATGGTGAGTATACCCTTGTACAGTCACAGGAAGAACAGAAAGCAGAAGAGATAAAAAAGGAAACGAAAAAAGATTATTCCGTTCTGGCGGGAAAGATGGTGTTGGTCTGTGAAGACCATATGCTGAATCAGGAGATTATCCGCAGGCTGCTGGAAAAACAGAAAATAATCGTGGACCTGGCGGAAGACGGCAAGATGGGCGTGGAGAAATTTTCCAAGTCTGCAATCGGTACTTATGATATGATATTGATGGATATCCGTATGCCGGTGCTGGACGGACTGGAGGCCACCAGGGCTATCAGGGAATCGGAACGGGAAGATGCAAAGACCGTACCGATTATCGCCATGACGGCCAATGCATATAAGGAAGATGTAAACAGATCTCTGGATGCAGGCATGAATGAGCATCTGGCCAAACCAATCGAACCGGAAGTGCTCTATGAAACGTTGGTAAAATACATAAATAAAGAGAATGACAGGAACAACATAGAAAGAGAGCCCTCATGATGAGAGCTCTTTTTCTATGTGCGTATAAAAAGATTAAAGTACATCTTCCCGTTTAATATAACCTGGTTTGCTTGGATTGGAGACGATCTCTTTCACGCGGATCAGTTGGGCACGTTTGTCAACCACCTGATTCTCTACATGAACGTTTTCGCCGATAACGGCACCGGCCAGGATGATGCTGTTTTTGACTACAGAGCCTTTTTTGACCACGCAGCCACGTCCGATAACAGAATTCTCAATAGTGCCCTCAATCAGGCAGCCATTGGAAACTACGGAAGAGGTGACATTTGCCGTATCAAAATACTGGGTCGGGCAGGAGTCGTTGGTCTTGGTGTATATAGGCCAGCCCTCATGAAACAGTTCTGTAGCGGTCTTAAAATCAATCAGAGAGATATTGGAATCATAATAACTCTGGAAGTCTGTGATGCTGGCAAAGAATCCTCGATGCGCCATTCCACGGATATCCAGTTCGCTGCATTCATAATTGATGATGTCAGTTAAGGTATACATAGAAGACATTTTCTTTGCTTTATGGATCAATTCGATGAATAAGCTTGTCTTCATGATATAAGTGTCCATGAATATATTGCGACTCTTAGCCGTGCCATGATTCTGTTCGATGGCAAGCACGCCTTTCTGGCGATTCAGATCCAGCACGTTGCAGCTGAGATAATGATCCTTTGCATTGTCAACGGAATGATACAGCAGGGTAATATCAGCACCGGAATTCACATGAGACGCAATGAGTTCGCTGTAATCCTGTGTGTAGACCATATAACTTGGTGCAATCACTACATAGGGGTGATGCATGCGCTGGATGCATTCGATGTTTTCCATATAGGCGGAGATATCGGTGTTGTAGATATCATGTTCAGCAGTGTTCTCTGAGAAGAGCACCTGCAGGCGTCCGCGTTTGGAGTTGATATTGTAATGACGTCCGGAGCCCAGATGATCCGTCAGGGAAAGTGGCTTCCGATTGATGTATACCTGAATGCGGTCGATGCCGCTGTTGCTCATGTTGGAAATAGGAAAATCGATGACACGATATCTGCCCATAAAGGAGAAGGCTCCGCTGGGGCGATAGGTTTCCAGACCTTCTACCCAGGAATGTCTGTTGGAAGGATTTATGATTCCGAATGCGTTATACATGTTATTCTTCCCCCTTTACACGTTTTGCAATAAGTTCGATGTGTTCGCTGTCCGCCTCGCCCACGATGGCATTTTTGCCGATACGGATACCATCGGCCACGAGAGCTCGCTGTACGAGAGCACCCTCCTCCACGACTACGTCAGGCATGAGTACACTGTCGATGATCCGGGCACCGGCACCAATCTGAGCACCGGTAAAAAGAACGGAATTTTTCACTTCACCGTTGATCAGGCAGCCCTGTGTGATGAAAGAACGCTTGATATCGGCGTCTGCGCCTACATACTGTGGGAGCGTGGTGACATCCTCCGTATAGATCTTCCAGGTGGAATCATTCAGATCCAGTTCGTTGTTGGCATCCAGCAGGTCCATATTTGCTTCCCAGAGAGAATCGATGGTCCCAACGTCTTTCCAGTAGCCTTTGAATTTATATGCGAAAAGATTTTTGCCGTCATTTAAGAGCGTAGGGATAATATCTTTGCCGAAGTCATGATTGGACTCTGCATTTTTCATATCGGCTACCAGCATCTTACGCAGTAATTTCCAGTTGAATATATAAATACCCATGGAAGCCAGATTGCTCTTTGGATGTTCTGGTTTCTCTTCGAATTCCACGATGCGGCCGGTTTCTTTGTCTGTATTCATGATACCAAAACGGCTTGCTTCTTTCATGGGAACTTCGATCACGGCGATGGTGGCGTCGGCGTTGTTTGCCCTGTGTTCCGCCAGCATCTTTGCGTAGTTCATCTTGTAAATATGGTCGCCGGAGAGAATCAGTACGTGTTCAGGAGCGTAAGAATCGACAAAATCGATATTTTGTGAGATCGCATCTGCAGTACCACGGTATACGTTCAGATTGGCATCTGCTTTCTCACGGGGTGGTAGAACGAAAACACCACTGTCTTTTGCGTCCAGACCCCAGCGGCGGCCAGCTGCAACGTAGCTGTTCAGGAGAACAGACTCATACTGCGTCAGAACGCCCACTACATCAATACCACTGTTGGCGCAGTTGCTGAGTGGAAAATCAATAATACGGTATTTGCCGCCATAGGAGACTGCGGGTTTTGCAACTTTATTAGTCAGATCATGGAGTCTGGAACCGCGGCCGCCTGCTAAGATCATTGCCAGCATATTATTCTGTTTCATAATAAACCCTCTCTTTCTTTTACTAAATATTATTATACAAGTTCCTTGGCAAAATTGCTATAAAATTATAGTAAAATTGTATAATTTGGCAGATTAATGAGATAAAGTCAGCGTTTTTGTGCGAAAAGACGAAATTGAAGACGCATTTCGCACAATTTGTGTGAAAATGACGAACAGTAAGATTGCGATTGCAGGAATTTTATGGTAAGATAAATAAATATGTGAATGCATGGCAACGTAAACTTTATTTTAAAGAGTAAACGACAAAGAGGACAGAGCATGAAACAGCAAATTCTGATTGTGGAAGATAATATTCTAAATCAAAAGATTCTAATGAAAAACCTGCAGGAAGACTATAGCATTCTGCAGGCTTTTAATGGGAAAGAAGCGTTGGCCGTGATTCGGAAGCAATATGCCGGTATCGCGGCTGTGATTCTGGATCTGCGTATGCCCGAAATGGATGGGGAAGAACTGCTGGAGATCCTTTCAAAAGACAAAACCTACAAAAACCTTCCCATTCTTGTGGCAACAGGGGAACACGATGAGAAGATGGAAAGCCGATGCCTGGAGCTTGGCGCATGGGATTTTGTGACCAAACCTTACAGTCCGAAGGTAATCCATCTGCGTCTCGAAAATATTATTGGCCGCAGCCAGATGATTCTTATGGAAAAGATACGGATACTTTCTGAGCGCGATTATCTGACAGATCTGTACAATCGCGCATTTTTCATGGAAAAGACGAAAGAAATGATTCAGAAGTATCCGGAAAAGACCTTTGTGCTGATCCGGATGGATGTGGATAATTTCCGACTTTACAATTCTACCTTCGGCAGCGGGGCGGGGGACGAACTGCTCAAGAGTCTGGCGGATCTGCTGAGGCAGGACGGTTCGTATTATCAGACTTATGGAAGAATAGAATCGGATGTATTTTGTATCTGTACGCTTTACGAGCCGGAGCGGCTGCGGGAGAGCCTGATTACATTAGAAGATCATATACAGGCATACAGCCGGAATTATCGGCTGCAGCTTTCTTTTGGACTGTATGTGATCCGCGATATTCGGGAAGATATGGAGAAGATGTATTCCTGTACGGTGGAAGCATCCCACCAGTGCAAGCGCAAGATCAATACCACGTATATGTATTATGATGAAGAAATGAGCAGGGAGGAGGCAAAGATACAGCGTATCACCACGCAAATGGAGACCGCGATCCGTGAAAAGCAATTCGAGGTGTATCTGCAGCCGAAATATTCCCTGGATACGAATCTTCCCTGTGGGGCCGAAGCGCTGGTCCGATGGCGGCATCCCGAACATGGCATGATATCGCCGGGCGAATTCATACCAGTCTTTGAGAAGAACGGGCAGATCATGGAACTGGATTATTATATGTGGGAAAATACCTGTATCCTGCTGCACAAATGGATCGAAGAGGGCAGGGAGGTATATCCTATTTCAGTCAATGTATCCAGGATCAGTCTGTATAATCCGCAGATCGTGGAAGCAATCGTGGAACTTACAGAAAAATACCAGGTACCAAAACACCTGCTGAATCTGGAGATTACGGAGACTGCCTATATGTCCAATCCGGACCTTATGAAGGACGTGACACAAAAACTTCGTTCCCATGGCTTTGTCCTGCTTATGGACGACTTCGGCAGCGGCTATTCTTCCCTGAATACTTTGAAGGATATTGATCTGGATATACTGAAGATAGATATGAAATTCCTGCCAAGCGGCAGCAACAATGTGAAGAGTGAAAAAATCCTTGCATCTGTCATACGTATGGCAGGATGGCTGGGTATGCCTGTAGTCGTGGAGGGTGTGGAAACAAAAGAACAGAAGGAATTCCTGGAAAGTATCGGCTGCAGTTATGTGCAGGGTTATTATTTTGCAAGACCCATGCCGGTGGAAGAATATGAGACGCTGGTGCATGAGAAAAAGAGCAACATATCGGAATTGCCGTCAGAAATGGATTCGCTGACGGAGAGCCTGGATGCCATCTGGTCTTCCGATGCAGCGGCCATGTCTTTGCTGAAGAGTGTTTCTATTCCATTTGCCGTATATGAGTATGCCAACAGTCAGATTGATAGTCTCCGGACGAACCAGGCATATAATCAGGTGTTCGGCAGAGCAGATCAAGTGAGGCAGCGGCTGAATAATGAGGAATTATTCAAACTGTTTTGCGCCATGGATCAGGCTGTTTACACGAAAGATGCTGCGGAGTGCGAATGTCTTTATGTCCTGGAGGACGGAAGCAGCAGATGGTACCATATCCGCATGATGTATATTGGAAGTTCTGTAAAGACAAGCCTTTTGGGACTGACCTTTACGGATGTGACTACGGAGCGTAATCTGGAGCGGGAATTAAATAATGTATTTGGTATGCTGAAAGGACGGCGGGTGGAGAAAGAAAGCCTGCTGGTCGTGGATGATTCCAGTATCAGCAGAGAGATTCTGTGTAAAATTTTTGAGGGTGAATATACCATGATTCAGGCATGTGACGGGGATGAGGCTCTGGAAATTCTGCAGGAACATGCAGACCATATCGCGGCGATCCTGCTGGATATGATCATGCCGAAGATGAGCGGTCAGGAGTTTCTGGCATATAAGAATCAGATTGCGGAAGCATCGGATATTCCGGTTATTGTCATATCGGCGGAGAGTGGTGCGAGGCAGCAGATACATATGCTGCAAAATGGCGTGAATGACTATGTGACGAAACCTTTTGTTGCTGAGGTGGTCTACAGACGACTGCATAATGTGCTGGAATACCATAGCCGTTTTAAGGCCATGATTGAAGAGTACCAGTGTGCCAAGGTGCAGGAAATACAGGGAAAATCGTTCCGGCATACGGATATGGATGCCACCAGCAAAATGATCTATACGGATTCGCTGACCAATGCCTACAATCGTAGATTTTTTGATGAGATGATGTTTTTGTATACAGGTGAAGAACACACGGCCACCAAGGTGGGGCTGGTCATGATGGATCTGTATCAGTTCAAACAGATCAATGATTCTTATGGACATCAGATGGGCGATACGGTGTTGACGCAGATCGTTCAAGTGGTAAAGGAACAGATACGTAAGAGTGACTCCCTGATCCGTTATGGTGGAGATGAGTTTCTTATTGTTTTCCCGGACTGTACCAAGGCTCATCTGCTGCAGGCTATCCAGCGGCTGGAAAAGGCCATTTGTGACGTGCATTATGGCACCAATAGGGACATGACGGCCAGGGCTGACTTTGGGTATGCGTATACGCTGGATTTCCACAAGGAAAATCTAAGTAAACTGCTGAAAA
This sequence comes from Lachnospiraceae bacterium, assembly GCA_028692975.1. Classification (GTDB taxonomy): domain Bacteria; phylum Bacillota; class Clostridia; order Lachnospirales; family Lachnospiraceae; genus JALENY01. The sequence goes on along the minus strand of JAQUWF010000020.1, from coordinate 22,531 downwards.
AGGCGGACAGCATGATGTATAAGAACAAGAAGGAAAGAAGAAAGCAGTGCAAGGACAACGTAGAGTGACTTTTGGAGGCAGGAGTGTTGGGAAATAGTTTATATTTAGATGAATGGGGAGGCAGCAGTCTGGAACATCTGCAGCAGGTCTTGAGTGAACTGGGAGCAAAGGCAGATGGGCAGGTGGCGGATGCGGCGGTCAGAGAGATGTTTGAGGCTATGCGGCAGGCATTTTCAGTTATGCATGTGGAGGCCAAGGAATCTGCCCTGCAAAGTCTGGCATCCTCCCTTTCGGAACTGGAGATCGACAGCATAAAGAGTACGGTGGAGACGCCGCTTGTATGGGCTGTGCAGATCGCCGTAGAAAAAAGACTGCATCTTGCGGGAATGCGGCAGGCGGCCCATGGACTTCTGGTGCCGGAAAAGAACAGCGGGGAAGAACGGATCTGCCAGCTGGAGTGCAACATTGATGATGCTACAGGAGAGATGCTGGGACTGGCCATGGAACGATTATTTCAGGCAGGAGCGCGGGATGTGCGCTTTGTCCCGGTCTTTATGAAGAAGAACCGCCCAGCGTATGAGCTGAAGGTGATCTGTACCCAGGACTGTGTAACGCAGATGGAGGAGGTGATCTTTCAGAACACCACTACCATAGGTATCCGCAGGCAGTCCATGGAGCGCAGCGTGCTGGAACGCAGTACTTTTCAGGCAGAGACCACGCTGGGAACCGTCCAGATAAAAAAGTGCATGTACTCCAACGGACCACGGTATTATCCGGAATACGAGAGCATTAAAAGTATCTGTGAAAAGATGAATATGCCCTATGATGAGGTCTATGTGCGCGTCAAGGCAGAAGTCCTGGAGCAGATGAAATAAAAAAAAGTAAAAAAAAACTTGCGTTCAAATTAATTTAGTACTATAATCTAGTAAAGCAAAATAAATAGTAAAGAAACCGAAGACGTGGAGATAAAAACAGTTCGTGCACACACAGAGAGTCCGGGTAGCTGAGAGCCGGGTAGAACGCAGAGTGTTAAATGGACCACCGAGGGTGCAGTCAACGAGGATATCCTTTAGTATTCTGCAACGTGAGACATACGTTAGTTGTCGAGGATATGATAGTATCCGGTAAGAGCACGAGTGTATCGTGAAGCAAGGTGGTACCGCGGGAAGATTATGAACCCGTCCTTGACAGTGGAAATCTGTCAGGGATGGGTTTTTTGTGCTATAAATCCAGAACAGCAGGATAATAGAAAAAACAGACCGTGCAGGTTTACCTGCTAAGGACGGGATTTCTATTATCATATTGGGATGTTCGTCTGGTCGCCAACGTCTAGTCACCAACTATTTAATTCAGGAGGAGAAAATTATGTGTTATCCAAGTTTGGAACAGGCAAAGAAAATGCTGGATATGAAGAAATATAACATACTGCCTATTCGCATGGAGTTGTTTGCGGACTGCAGGACACCCATGCAGGTGCTGCGGGTGCTGAAGCATATGAGCAGACACTGCTATATGCTGGAGAGTGCGGAGAATCATAAGCAGTGGGGGAGATACACCTTCCTTGGCTATGACCCGACACTGGAGTTGACCTGTCATAATCATCATCTGAGGATGAAGTCAGGCATGACCATCGAAAAAGAAGTGGAGCATCCGGGTGAATATATTCGTGATATCCTGAAACAGTACAAAAGCCCAAAGATCCAGGGCATGCCGCCATTTACAGGGGGACTGGTGGGGTATTTCTCCTATGATTACATTAAATACAGTGAGCCGACGCTGAAAATCGAAGATGAGGGCGAAGACAACTTCAAGGATATGGACCTGATGCTCTTCGATAAAGTCATCGCCTTTGATAACTACCAGCAGAAGATTGTTCTCATAGCTAATGTGAGACTGGACAATCTGGAGGAAAATTACCACCGGGCCGTGACAGAACTTCAAAATATGGCGAAGCTGATCATGGAAGGGGAGCCGGAGCCGGCAAAACCATTGGTGTTAAAATCTGAATTCAAAGGTTTGTTCTCCAAAGAGGAATACTGTGAGATGGTAGAAAAAGCAAAGAATTATATCAGAGAGGGGGATATTTTCCAGGTGGTATTATCCAACCGCTTCGAGGCAGATATGGAAGGCAGCCTTCTGGATGCTTACCGGGTGCTGCGCACCACCAATCCTTCCCCATACATGTTTTATTTCTCCAGCGACGATGTGGAAATCTCCGGTGCATCTCCGGAAACTCTGGTTAAACTGGAAGACAATCGCCTCTTTACCTTCCCGCTGGCCGGTACCAGACCGCGAGGAGCAAGCGAGGTGGAAGATAATCAACTGGAGGCGGAGCTTCTGGCGGACGAGAAAGAACTGGCCGAGCACAACATGCTGGTAGATCTGGGACGAAATGATATCGGCAAAATCAGTTCCATCGCTTCGGTAAATGTAGATAAATATATGAGTATCGAAAAGTTTTCCCATGTGATGCATATTGGCTCTACCGTATCCGGCCGCATCCGCAAGGACAAGGATGCCGTGGATGCGGTGGATGCCATCCTTCCGGCGGGTACTCTGTCTGGTGCACCGAAGCTTCGGGCCTGTGAGATCATCCATGAATTGGAGCACAACAAGCGTGGTATCTACGGCGGAGCCATCGGTTATCTGGATTTCACCGGTAACCTGGATACCTGCATCGCTATCCGTCTTGCCTTCGCCCACAAGGGCAAGGTGTATGTCCGCTCTGGTGCAGGTATTGTGGCGGACAGTGTGCCGGAAAAAGAGTATCAAGAATGCATCAATAAATCAAAAGCAGTTATGGAAGCCCTGAACACGGCAAAGGAGGGAATTGATCATGATTTTACTTATCGATAATTACGACAGTTTTTCTTACAATCTGTATCAGCTCATAGGCCGTATCCAGCCGGATATAGAAGTGGTGCGAAACGACCGCATTACCATAGACGAGATACGGCAGAAGAAGCCGGAACTCATTGTTTTGTCGCCGGGACCGGGCAAGCCCCAGGATGCAGGCATGTGTCCCCAGATCGTAAAAGAACTAGGCGGGGAATTCCCCATACTGGGCGTCTGCCTGGGACATCAGGTGATCTGTGAGGCTTACGGCGCAACCGTATCCTACGCAAAGAAAATGATGCATGGAAAGACAAGCGATATCACATTCACCAAAGACAGTGTTTTGTTCAAAGATATGGAAAGCCCTATGAAAGTAGCAAGATATCATTCTCTGGCAGCCATAAAGGAAACTATGCCGGAAGCATTAAACATCACGGCAGCAGCCGATGACGGCGAGATCATGGCGGTAGAACACAAGAATTACCCGGTGTACGGGGTGCAGTTCCATCCAGAATCTGTACTCACACCGGAAGGATATAAAATAATAGCAAACATTTTACACAAATAGGAGGATATTGATTATGATCAAAGAAGCAATCTTAAAATTAAGCAGAGGTGAAGATTTAAACTATGCTATGGCAAAGGAAGTCATGAATGAGATCATGAGCGATCAGGCGAGTGAAGTACAAAAGAGTGCTTACCTGACGGCACTGAGTATGAAAGGCGAGACCATCGAGGAAATCACAGCCTCCGCACAGGAGATGCGCAATCACTGCGTGAAACTGCTCCATGACGAGGATGTGCTGGAGATTGTTGGTACCGGGGGTGACGGATCCAACTCCTTCAATATATCTACAACCTCTTCCATCGTTATTGCTGCAGGCGGTGTGCCCGTAGCAAAACATGGCAATCGTGCAGCCAGTTCCAAAAGCGGCGCTGCAGATGTACTGGAAGCACTGGGTGTGAAAATCACCGTTTCACCGGAGAAGAGTGCAGAGATGTTAAAGAAGATCGGTATCTGCTTCCTGTTCGCACAGAATTATCATATTGCTATGAAATATGTGGGCCCGGTCCGCAAGGAACTGGGTATCCGCACTATCTTTAATATTTTGGGGCCGCTGGCGAATCCGGCAGGTGCCAACATGGAGGTCATGGGTGTCTATGATGAAGCACTGGTAGAGCCTCTGGCACAGGTACTGTTTAATCTGGGTGTTAAGAGTGCCCTGGTGGTATACGGTCAGGACAAACTGGACGAGATCTCCATGAGTGCACCGACTACCATCTGCGAAGTAAAAGACGGAAAATTCCAGAAATATGAGATCAAACCGGAAGATTTCGGCTTTGAGCGCTGCAGCAAGGATGATCTGGTGGGTGGTTCCCCTGCGGAGAATGCAGAGATCACAAAATCCATTCTAAACGGAGAAAAGGGACCGAGAAGAAATGCGGTTGTCCTGAATTCTGCGGCGGCTCTGTATATGGCTGGAACATGCGACTCCATCAAAGAGGGTGTAAAGATCGCGGAAGAAATCATCGACAGTGGAAAGGCAAAACAGAAACTGGAAGATTTCATCAAATATTCCAACGAAGAGTAGGAGACGGGTATGATTTTAGACGAGATTGCAGCAAAGACAAAAGTACGTGTAGCGGAAGCAAAGAAACAGTGCTCATTGGAAGAAATGCGGACAAAAGCGCTGGCCATGGATTCAAACACCGGATTCCCCTTTGAACAGGCTCTGCGGAAGGAACACCTTTCGTTTATCTGTGAGGTAAAGAAAGCATCGCCCTCTAAGGGGGTCATCGCAGAGAACTTCCCCTATATGGATATTGCCAGGGCATATGAGGCGGCCGGGGCAGATGCTGTTTCGGTACTGACAGAGCCTTATTATTTTCAGGGAGAGAACCGCTTCCTCCAGGAAATCGTACAGGAAATCTCCCTTCCGGTCATACGCAAGGATTTTACGGTGGACCCATACATGATCTATGAAGCGAAGGTGCTGGGGGCCAGTGCTGTGCTTCTGATCTGTGCCATATTGACCGAAGAACAGATAAAGGAATATCTGGAACTGGCCCACAGCCTGGGTCTTTCGGCTATAGTGGAGGCCCATGATGAGACGGAAGTGGCTATGGCACTGGGGCGTGGTGCGCGCATCATCGGTGTGAACAACCGCAATCTGAAGGATTTCACCGTGGATATAGAAAATTCGATCCGGCTTCGCAAAGGGGTGCCGGAGGAGATTGTCTTCGTATCGGAGAGCGGTATGAAGACGGCGGCTGATATTGCAAGGCTGAGAGAAAACGGCACGGATGCGGTGCTCATAGGAGAGACCCTTATGCGCAGCCCGGATAAGAAGGCTATGCTGGATCAGCTGCGGGGGTAGTTTATGAACAAAGTAAGAGTAAAGATTTGTGGGTTGCGGTGTATGGATGATGTTTCTTATGTGAATGCGGTGGCGGCAGATTACGCTGGTTTCGTTTTTGCAGAGAGCAAACGCCAGGTGAGTGAAAAACTGGCAGAAGAAATGGCATACTGTATGAATCTGGATATCTGCCGGGTGGGCGTCTTCGTGGATGAACGGCCGGACCGGATCGTGGAATTGCTGGAAAAGAACATTATCCAGACAGCCCAGCTCCACGGAAAAGAAGCGGAGGATGAGATCTGTTATATTAAGCAGAAGACAGGCAGACAGGTCATCAAGGCTTTTCAGGTGCACACGGCAAAAGAGGTACAACAGGCACTTTCCTCTCCAGCTGATCTACTGCTTTTAGACAGCGGAAAGGGAAGTGGCGAGACATTTGACTGGAGTATTCTGGACGTGACAGACCGGCCTTTCCTTCTGGCAGGCGGATTGGATCCGCACAATGTTTCAAGAGCCGTCACACAGGTGCATCCCTACGGTGTGGATGTGAGCAGCGGCGTGGAGACAAACGGAAGAAAAGATTTTTATAAGATACAGAATTTTATGAGAGCAATCAGATAAAGGAGAATTATCATGGAAAAAGGAAGATATGGAATCTTCGGAGGACAGTATATTTCAGAGACACTGATGAATGAACTGATCCATCTGGAAGAGCAGTACGAGTATTACAAAAAGGACAAAGCATTTAACGAGGAATTACAGACGTTGTTCAATGAATATGCGGGCAGACCATCTCTGCTGTATTATGCGGAGAAAATGACCAAAGATCTGGGCGGTGCGAAAATCTATCTGAAGAGGGAGGATCTGAACCATACAGGTTCTCATAAGATCAACAATGTGCTGGGGCAGGTGCTCCTGGCGAAGAAAATGGGAAAGACCAGAGTCATCGCAGAGACAGGGGCAGGCCAGCACGGTGTGGCAACTGCCACGGCAGCAGCACTTCTGGGCATGGAATGTGAAGTATTTATGGGCAAGGAAGATACAGACCGTCAGGCTCTCAATGTATATCGCATGGAACTGCTGGGAGCAAAGGTACATACGGTGACCAGCGGCACCATGACCTTAAAGGACGCGGTCAGCGAGACCATGCGTGAATGGACCAACCGGGTAGCCGATACCCATTACGTGCTTGGTTCTGTTATGGGACCACACCCGTTCCCCATGATCGTGCGGGATTACCAGAGCGTGATCAGCAAAGAAGCGAAAGAGCAGATCCTGGAAAAAGAAGGAAAACTTCCGGCAGCAGTGGTGGCCTGTGTGGGCGGCGGCAGCAATGCTATGGGAATGTTCTATAATTTCATTGAGGATAAAGATGTGGCACTGATCGGATGCGAGGCAGCCGGAAAAGGTGTGGATACACAACTCCATGCGGCAACTATGGCCAAGGGATCCCTTGGAATCTTCCACGGCATGAAGTCTTATTTCTGTCAGGATGACCAGGGCCAGATCGCGCCGGTATATTCTATCTCCGCAGGTCTTGATTACCCGGGCATCGGGCCGGAGCACGCATACCTTCATGACACGGGACGTGCCCAGTATGTGCCGGTGACGGACGATGAGGCGGTAGATGCCTTCGAATATCTGGCAAGAACAGAGGGAATTATCTGCGCTATCGAGAGTGCCCATGCTGTGGCACATGTACGCAAGATCGCAGGTTCCATGAGCAAGGATGAGAGCATTATCATCTGCCTGTCCGGACGTGGTGACAAGGACGTGGCAGCCATCGCAAGATATAAGGGGGTAGACATTCATGAGTAAAATAGGAAAAGCATTTGAACAGGGAAAGGCATTTATCCCATTTATCACGGCAGGCGATCCATGTGCGGATAAGACGGTGGAATTTATTCTGGAAATGGAGCGGGCAGGGGCAGACCTTATTGAGATCGGTATCCCATTTTCGGATCCTACGGCGGAGGGCGTGGTCATTCAGGATGCCAACATCCGTGCACTGAAGGCTGGTATCACTACAGACGGTGTGTTTGATATCGTGCGTCAGGTGCGGGAAAAGACCCAGATTCCCATTGTGTTTCTGACTTATGTGAATCCTGTGTACCATTACGGCTACGATGCATTTTTCAAAAAGTGCCAGGAACTGGGCGTGGATGGTATTATTTCCCCGGATCTTCCTTTTGAGGAAAAGCGTGAGATACAGGAGACAGCAAAAAAATATGGCGTGGATATTGTGTCGCTTATCGCACCCACATCTGCAGCGCGTATCCAGATGATCGCCAAAGAGGCGGAAGGGTACATTTATGTGGTATCTTCCATGGGTGTGACCGGTGTCCGCACCCAGATCACCACAGATATCCGTGCCATCGTCGCAGAGATCCGCAAGGTGACGGACGTTCCATGCGCCATCGGTTTCGGCATCAGCACCCCGGAGCAGGCCAAGGATATGGCGGACAAATCTGACGGGGCCATCGTTGGCAGTGCCATCGTAAGGATTATTGCAAAATATGGCATGGATGCGGCACCTTATGTTTATGAGTATGTAAAATCCATGAAAGACGCGATCCGTTAGAAGCACTAGTGTCGCCTTTTTTCAACCCTCATTAAATACTGTTCTTTTTATGTAAAAACTGGTAACATTTGCATGAATTTTATGATATACTATGAATAATTAATGAGTTAAAACACAGAAAAGTATGGAGATGCTATGGTGTGTTTGATTTATTAAAGAAAGACATTCAAATGAGGAAGGGAAATATGGGCGATGAAAGAGAAAAGGTATGGTGTCAAAATAATACAGGATTTGCTGTTTATCGTTGTGGGAGTGCTGATCCTGGGCAGTGTATTGTACTTGATTCAAAATCAGTTTGCCATGGAGCGGCAATCGGAAAATTCAATTCAAAAGCTGGATATTGCAGAACAGAGAATGGAGTCCTACGCAGTACAGGCAGCAGAGGATATGGAGCGCTATGATGCATTTGGACAGGCTAAACTTGATGTTCTGTCCTTCTATTATACAAATAAGGAAGTTTCCGATATCCTGAATATGACAAAGCAGTGGGGACTGGCAGAGATGTATATGCTTTCTGCAGACGGCAGCATGGAGGCTGGAACCGGAGGCGAAAATGAGAAGTTTTTGGCAACCGAGGAATGCAAAAAGCTGATTGAGAGCCGAAAGCCTGTTACCGTAGGCAATATCAGATATTATTGCTCGACAATTGGAGATGGGCGTTGTCTTATTGGCGGCAGAGACGCCACAAAGGAACAGGAAGCAGTAGCAGAGATGACAGCACCAGCATATTCGCTCCATAATATTAAGGTGGGTTCCAATGGGTATATTGTGGCTATCAATCAGGAAAGCGGCAAGATTGCTTATCATCCACAGGAGGATTTGATCGGTCAGGACAGTAGTGCCGTAGGTATGGCACAGAATAAACTGGTGGATGGGTATTCTGGATGGATTGACAGAGGGTTAGAGAGTTTTTATTGTAAATGCCGTGCTGTTAATAGTGAATATCTTTTGATTTCAACGGTTCCAAAGTCAGAAATCGAACAATTCAGTACGCACAAAATAACACTGATTATGATTGTATTTGCAGTTATTCTGCTGGTTGTAGCCTTATATATTAACTTTATCTACACGGACCGAAAACTTCACCCAGAGGATAGAGCACAGGAAGAGTATCTGCCAATTGGAAAACATCGGCATCTGAATCTGACGACGGCTAAGAAAATAAAAAATATTCTTTTAGTGGGTGTTATTCTGATTTTTGTAAGTTCTTTATATATACAGGAATTGAATGCAATTTCGGCACAAACCATACGTTTTGATAATAAATTAATGGATATACAAGATATCTTCAAAGAAAACGAGGAAAAACTTGTTAAATTAAAAGATGAATACAGCAAGGAATATGAGAGACGGGCGGTAAATATTGCAGTTCTTCTGGAAAAAGACCCTACTCTGGTAAATGACACGAAACTGATATATTTGGCCGATGAAGTGCAGGTTAAGGCTCTTTATGTTTTTGATTCGGAAGGTAAAGCGGTAGCTACGAATACAGTTTACAAGGATTTCACATTGAGTAAAGACCCAAATGAACAATCCTATGCTTTCTGGAATGTGGTGAAGGGATATCAGGATACGCTGGTGCAGGATGCCCGGGAGGATGATACTTCGGAACATGGGTATATGCAGTATATAGGTGTAAAACGCAGGGACGCAGATGGTATGGTCCAGATAGGGGTATCGCCCCAGCGTCTGGCTGATCGTGTCAAGACCGTACAGCTGGATTATGTTTTAGATAATATTGCAGTAGAAAACCAGGGGTTTGTATTTGCTGTTAAAAAAGAGGATGGTACCATTACACATTTTACCAGTGATGGGTACGTCGGTCAGCCAGCTTCCGCAATCGGATTAGGAGATGCGGCTTTGCAGGATGAATACACGGGATATCAGACCATTGACAGCACGAAATGCCTTGTTTCCAGCATGGAATATAATGGACAGTACATATATGTAGCGGTGCCGACACATAATGTTGGAAATGGTATTTTACCAATCACTATAGTGGTATCCATACTGAGTCTTCTGCTTATGATTCTATTCTCTATTCCAATGCTGATCAGCCGTAAGATCGAAGAGCATATTACAGAGGAATCCAAGCAGGAAGAAGACGCAGGCTTCAAAGAAGAACCAAAAGGCATGATTCGCGTTCCAGATGGGGGAAATGGAGAGAGACAGGTGCAGTCGGTGGCAGGCCGCTGGCTTGGCAATTCCGGTCTTGCATGGAATGAAAAGACGCCGGAGCAGAAGCTGCAGAGGGTTATTTTCGGATTGCTGGCTGTGGCAGCGATTGTTTTCTTCTATTTTATTTATCAGCAAAGAGGCGCGTATGATAAGAATTCTATTATTTCTTATATTCTAAATCAAAAATGGGAGAAGAAACCGAATATTTTTTCTTTTACATACATGGCCATTATTATGATTGAGGTAATTGTAGTTGTTGGGATTGTTCGAAAATTGATTATGTCCGTCTTTAGTAGTCTGGGTGCCAGAATGGAGACAGTCGGTCGTTTGCTCAACAGCTTTGCAAAATATGTTTCGGTCATTGCAACCTTGTTTTACTGCCTGTCTCTGGTAGGTATTGACTCAGGCGCATTGTTGGCATCCGCGGGTATTTTCGGTCTGGTTGTAGGTCTGGGAGCGCAGTCTCTGATTAGTGATATCCTGGCAGGAATCTTCATTGTATTTGAGGGAGAATTCCGTGTAGGAGATATTGTTACCATTGGCGATTGGCGTGGTACGGTACGGGAAATCGGCGTACGTTCCACAAAAATAGAGGATGGCAGTCAGAATATTAAGATTATTAATAATTCTAATATTTCCATGGTCATCAATATGACCAAGAAATACTCTTATGCTTTTAATGATGTAGGTATCGAGTATAATGAATCATTGGAACACGTAGAAGCTATATTGAAAGAGGAATTACCATTATTAAAAGAACGTGTACCAGGTATTGTTGCAGGTCCTTATTATAAAGGAGTAGTGGCATTGGGAGATTCCAGCGTTATGATTCGTATTTTGTCACAGTGTGAAGAAAATGACAGGATACAGTTGACGCGGGATCTGAATCGTCAGTTAAAATTGATTTTCGATCGTCATCATATCAGTATTCCATTTCCACAGGTTGTCATCAATCAGCCAATGGAACAGAGAACGGCGACAAAAGCAGAAAAAACAAAGGCAGAAGCCTTTGTAGAAGAACAAAAAGAAACATCAAAAGGTTTTGTTATCAGCGACAAATAGGAGAATATTAGCCAGGTTATCCCTTTTTACTGGTCAGAATGACGAAAATATGATATAATTTTCAATAAAATTATGTAATTATTCAGAGCCCCATCTTGTAAAATTTGAGGGCTCTGAATAATTACATTTTCTAAAAACGCGAGGGGATAAAGTTATATGACAGTATTAGAAAACATGATTCAGGCATGCAACGACGTAGTGTGGGGACCTCCCATGCTTATATTACTTTTCGGAACACATCTTTTTATGACCATTCGGTTGAAATTCATTCAGAGATATACCTTTAAAGGCGTCAAATTATCGGTCAAATCAGACGAGAACAGCAAAGGTGAGATCAGCCAGTTCGGTGCTTTGGCTACGGCACTTGCTGCGACTATAGGTACGGGAAACATTATCGGCGTTTCCACGGCTATCGCTCTGGGCGGCCCGGGTGCCGTGTTGTGGTGCTGGTTTACCGGTGTTTTCGGTATCGCTACCAAATATGCGGAAGGTTTGCTGGCGGTCAAGTACCGTGTGAAAAATGAGAAGGGTGTGATCGTGGGCGGACCCATGTACACCATCGAGAAGGGACTCAAATGTAAATGGCTGGCCGTGGTCTTTGCGGTATTTACGGTGCTGGCTACGTTCGGTGCAGGCTGTACGGTGCAGTCCCATGCGATCACAGGTATTATTGAGAGTACCTTTCATATTGATCCGAAGATCAGCGGACTGGTGCTGACCGCACTGACCGGAGTGGTTATCCTGGGCGGTGTGAAGTCCATTTCCAAAGTATGTGAGAAACTGGTGCCATTTATGGCATTGTTCTATGTTTTGGGATGTCTGTGTGTACTCTTTTTAAACCGCAGTTTTATTATTCCGGCTATTGTGCTGATCTGTAAGTCTGCCTTTACGACCAGAGCAGCCATGGGAGGATTTATTGGAAGCACACTGATGCTGGCTTGTCGTTATGGTATGGCCCGCGGACTGTTTTCTAATGAGTCCGGCCTTGGTACGGCCCCTATCGCAGCAGCTTCTGCCAAGACGAAGAATCCGGTGCGCCAGGCACTGGTTTCCATGACGGGAACTTTCTGGGATACGGTGATCGTATGTGCCATGACCGGTATCGTGGTGGTCAGTTCCATGATGCGTCTGCCGGAAGTCTTCGCAGGGGTGGAATCCGATGCGCTGTCACAGATTTCTTTTGCACAGCTTAATACAGGCACACTGCCTATCGGAAGTTATGTGATCGCAGTGGCTTTGACTGTATTTGCATTTACCACGATACTTGGCTGGTCGTTCTATGGGGAGAGCTGCATTGCATATCTCTTCGGGGTGCGGGCTACGCTGGTGTATCGCATTGTATTTCTTATTATTTTATACGTTGGAGCTATCACCTCCTTAAGTCTGATCTGGGGATTTTCGGATCTTATGAATGGGCTTATGGCTTTCCCGAATCTCATTTCGCTGCTCTTGCTAAGCGGTGTGATCGTGCGGGAGACCCGGCATTATCTATGGGAAGGTCATCTGGAGGAAGAATCCAGTGATATAGAGGAATAAAAAAGATAAGAAAGATGAGAGGGAAGGTTTATGGAAGCACTAGAGATGATCAATGCAGGGTGGCTGTCCATCCTGCCGCCAGTGATCGCCATCGTTTTGGCATTGCTGACAAAGGAAGTTTTTTCTTCTTTACTGGTAGGACTGTTTACAGGAATGCTGATTTACGCCAGTTCTACGGGTGGTACGATTATTGATGCCGTTTATTACATGTTCCAGATGATGGCATCCAAACTGGGCGACAATGGAACACTTATTATTTTCCTGGTTCTTTTGGGGGCGCTGGTAGTGATCGTGACCAAGGCCGGAGGTTCCAAGGCCTATGGAAACTGGGCGATCACGAAGATCAAGACTCCTACAGGTGCGAAGGTATCTACCAGTATTCTGGGTATGATGATATTTATTGACGACTATTTTAACTGTCTGACTGTGGGTACGGTGATGCGTCCGCTGACGGACCGTCATAAGATTTCCAGAGAGAAACTGGCTTATATTATTGATTCTACGGCGGCACCGATCTGCATTATCGCACCGATCTCCAGTTGGGCGGTTGCGGTTGCTGGTGATTTGGGAGAGGGCGGTTTCAACCTTTTCCTGCGTGCGATTCCGTATAATCTGTATGCATTGCTTACCATTGTCATGGTACTGTTTATCTGCTTTACAAAGATGGACTTCGGACCAATGCGCAAGGCAGAGATCATGGCACAGCGTGCTCCTGCCAAGACGGAAGAAGAGGAAGAGCAGGATTTTGATGGTATGACGGTATCGGATAAGGGTAAAGTGACGGATCTGGTGATTCCGGTTGTGGCACTTATCGTGCTGGCTATCGCAGGCATGAGTTATGTCGGCGGATTTTTCAGCGGTGAGAATGATTTTATCACAGCTATTGGTGAAGATCCTTCTATGGGTCTTGCTATGGGCGCTTTTGGTGCTCTGCTTGTGGCGTTGATCATGTTCGTTCCACGGAAACTTCTCTCTTTTAAAGAGTTTATGAATGGTTTGGTGGAAGGTGCCAAGTCTATGATTCCGGCGATTCTGATTCTTGTTTTTGCGTGGTCCTTAAGCGGTGTGTGCCGTAATATGATCGGGACAGGGTCTTTTGTCAGCGGTGTGTTGGAATCTTCCAATGTGAGTCTGCGGCTGCTGCCGGTGATTGCATTTATTGTGGCAGCGTTTCTTTCCTTCTCTATGGGAACTGCATGGGGGACGTTTGGCATCCTTTTACCCATCGTTATAACCATTTGTTCTGCTGGTAGTGGACAGGAGATGCTGGTGGCTTCTATGGGAGCAACGCTGGCCGGATCTGTTTTTGGAGATCACTGTTCACCGATTTCGGATACGACGATTCTTTCTTCCGCGGGTGCGAAATGTGATCACATGAAGCATGTTTCCACACAGATTCCTTATGCCCTTCTTGTGGCCGCAGTCTGTGCGATCGGGTATTTGATCACAGGACTTGTGGTTAATGCATGGATTTCACTTGGCATTTCAGTTGTGATACTGTTGGTAGCACTGGTTGTGATCCATAGATTTCAGGGTGAAATCGAGGAAGATGTGAAAGAAGAGATGGAGCAATAAAAAGATAGTTTGGTTCGGCATAAACGCCTGCCTCCTTTTTTATGGGGAGGGCAGGCGTTTTAGATTTTCTCATGGAAGATCATTCAGATCCAGGGTGTCACGGTATTTGCAATAGCCGGTATCAAACAGACACAATTCATCCAGATTATCAAATTCCATAATCACATGGGACGGATATTTTTTTATCCGCATGTCCAGTGTATCCAGATGTTCCATATAGATATTTTCCCAGTACCAGCCGGCTGTGGCAGGATCCGCGTAGGCAGGCTCCAGATAGGTGAGGAATTGCCGGGAAAAGTCACGGTTCCAGAAGGTGTGACCAAGCATATACCAGGCATCTGCTCCGCCGATGGTCACCTGTGTGATACGACCGTTTTCGTCGCAGGTCAGGCAGTATTCATCGGTGGGACCGTCCGTATAGATTGCGGAATAGTAGGAGTCTGAAACGCTGGAGACAAAAACATTTTCCGTAAAATAATTATCGGATGAGCAGATATAACTGTTCCCCAGTACCTGTCGCGCTGCGTAGATAGAGGAATTATTGTTGCGGGAGGCGTAATCTCTATTTTCTATTAACAAAACGGCAGGATATTTCTCCGCCAGATAGGCGAAGGATTCTTTCTTATAGCCGGTGACCACATAGACAGCGGGAATGCCGGCAGCCAGTATCTGTTCGATCTGCCGCTCAATGAGAATCTCACCGCGGACTTTCAAGAGTCCTTTGGGAATGGTCTTGGAGAGCGGGGCAAAGCGGGAAGAAAAACCTGCGGCCAGGATGATGGCGTTGTCTACTTTGTTTGATGCTGTGTACATGGCTGACTCCTTTTTTATTTCTTTCTATTATATGTATAGGTGGTTTCAAGACATAGAAGGAGTGTAGAACAAAGAAGGCGTATTGTCAAGAAAAGCGGTTGACAGTATTTGTAAAAGACGGTAAGATTTGTTTTGAAAGGTGGAGTATATTATGAAGAGAAAGATGCTGTGTTTGATACCTGTGGCGATGGCGTTTGTGCTTACGGCTTGCGGGGGAACAAAGGGGGAAACGGCGGAAAATACAGTCACAACTACACCGACGGTGGAAAATGTGGCGGCTATTACGCCTGTTGTGATAGAAGGAACGGAGCAGAGTGCGCTGCTTCCACTGGCGAAACTGACCAATGTGGTGGAAACGATGCCCGGGACAAAGAAACTGGTAGAAGAAAAGAAAGCGGCAGAAAAAGCCAAAAAAGAAGCGGAAGAGAAGGCAAAAAAGGAAGCCGAGGAGAAAGCGAAAAAAGAAGCTGAGGAGAAGGCGGCTGCTGAGGCAAAAGCAAAGGCAGAGGCGGAAGCAAAGGCTGCCAAAGAGAAGGCCGATGCAGAGGCTGCTGCACAAGAGACAGAGACGCCGACGCCGACGGATACACCTGAGGCAACGCCGACAGAAGCGCCGGAAGGTCCGTGGGAAGACCCAGAACTTAACTAAATATTGCATTTGTTAAGTTTATCTTAAATTCTGATTCTTTTCGGTAATTGGGTTGTAATGTGGATAAATTTGTAGTAAATTAATGGTAATAAGGAAAATAGGAGGAAAGTATTGTGAGGAAAAAATTGTTACTCGCATTAGCGATGGTTATGTGTCTTTCCATGCCGCTGACAGTCAATGCCAGTGTCAGGGACGCTGTTAAAGAAGAAGTAACAACTGTTGAAATGCATGCTGACAGCCAGACTACAGAAGAAGGCTGGAAACTGGAAGAAGGTAAATGGCGCTATTATCAGAAAATGGATGATGATTCCTTCGCGCCATTGGTTTTGGCTGTGATAGTGGATGAAAATGACAAACTTCTTTATGCTACCGATAAAGATGGATATATGGAAACTGGTCTTCAGTATATTGAGATGCCAGAAAACTCAGATTATAAAGATGGTTATTACTATTTCACACCTGCCACAGACAGCGATAATGATCCGACAATAGAAGGAAGCAAAGTCGGTCTCCCGGTGACGGATGAGTGGATAAACGATGGAGATGGCAATGTTTATCTGGGTTCGACAGGCTTGATGGCGACAGACGAGTGGGTAACGAAAGATGGCAAGGATGTATACGTAGATGCTGATGGCCATGTGTCTGTATCCAAGTGGCTTGAGAAAGACAGCAAACCGGTTTACGTAGACGAGAATGGTAACATTGTTGTATCCAAGTGGATTCAGGATAAAGATCAGAAACCAGTTTATGTAGATGCAAATGGAAACATTGTTACATTAAAATGGGTTCGCAATGCGGACAAAAAACTTGTTTTACTGGATGCAGATGGTCATGTTGTTGACCCTGCTACAAAGGAAGGACAACAGGTTATTACGGATAAAGATGTTGTAGATGCAGCAGATGCAGGTACATACTTCTTTAACGCAGATGGTACTTATACAGTATCCAACTGGGCTAAAGATCAGTACTACGGTACAGACGGCAAATTAGTAGTTTCCGCATGGGTGGAAAATCCAGAGGGTGTTATGGTGTGGGTTAACGCATCCGGTGTTGTTGAAGCGAAGGATGGTTTGCAGGAGATCGGTGACGGACTGTATTATTTTGAAAATGGTTCTTATTTGAAAAATACATGGGTGAAGGTAGACGGCAAATGGTATTATGCCGGTGCAGACGGAAAAATGCTGAAGGGCCTTCAAACCGTATATAAGCAATATTTCTACTTTAATGAAAAAGGTGTTATGCTGACCGCGGGCTGGAATAAAACTTCAGACGGAAACTGGTATGTGATGAACAATGATGGCTCCATTAAGACAAATCAGTGGTTGCTATATGAGGGAGCATGGTATTATCTGCTTGAAGACGGCAAAATGGCAGTCAATCGGTGGGTATACTCAAGCGGAAAATGGTATTGGTTAAAAGATGACGGCAAGATGGCTACAAATCAGTGGATATTAGATGGAAAAACCTGGTATTTTGTAGAGAAAAGCGGCATCATGAAGACTGGCTGGTTACAGATTGGCAGGACATGGTACTTCCTTAAGAGCAATGGTGCTATGGCAGAGGGCTGGACAAACATCTGGGGTGCAACGTATTATCTGACACCTGGTAATGGTGGTATGAGGACCGGATGGCTCAGTCTTGATGGTACATGGTACTACATGAACAGCAGTGGAGCAAGAGTGACCGGTTGGGCAAGTGTTGGAGGTGCACGGTACTACCTGAACAGCAACGGCGCTATGGCTGAAGGCTGGAAGAGTGTTGGCGGCAAATGGTATTATCTGACGCCAGGCAACGGTGCTATGAGGACTGGCTGGTTGTTTGAAGGCGGAGCATGGTATTACCTGGAGAGCAACGGTGCAATGGCTATCGGTTGGGAAAAGGTAGGCGGCAAATGGTATTACCTGAACAGCAACGGAAAAATGGCACAGGGCTGGAATCATCTGGGTGGTACATGGTATTATCTGTTACCGGGCAATGGCGCTATGCAGACCGGCTGGGTATGGGATGGCAGTGCATGGTATTATCTGAGAAGCAATGGTGCAATGGTTGCAGATTCTCTCGAGAAGATCGATGGAAAATTATACTACTTAAATGCTTCCGGTGCATGGTCTAAGTTAAACGAAGGCTGGTATAATCTGGATGGTTACAAGATGTATGTAAATGCTTCCGGCGTAATCTTGCAGGATGTCACCAGTAAGTTGTCAACAGCACAGAAGAGGGCTGGATATTATATCACCGTTAATCGCAGAACCTGTGTGGTTACGATTTATGCGAAAGATATGAGTACTGGTAAATATACAGTTCCTGTAAAGGCGCTTCGCTGTTCTGTTGGCCTGGCAAGCACACCGACACCGACCGGAACATTTAGCATCGGCAGACAGGAACGCTGGCACGAACTTATGGGACCTTCCTGGGGACAGTATTGTTCACATGTTGTAAATGGCATATGGTTCCATTCTGTAGCAGGAAGCAATACGACCAGTTACAATCTTAGTGCAGGAGCTTATAATATGTTAGGTTCACCGGCATCACATGGATGTATTCGACTGAATGTACGTGATGCAAAGTGGATTTATGACAATTGCAGTTCCGGTACAAGAGTATATATTTCAGACTCTTGTGCGCAGCCTCTGGCAAAACCGGCAGGAATCAAGATTCCGGCAAGTCAGAACTGGGATCCAACAGATCCGAATGTATGATAATAAATAATCGGGGAGGCAGGACATGAAGTCCTGTCTCTTTTTGTGGTTTGCAATGAACCAAGCGGACCCGTGCCTGCACGGAAGCACATTTGGCTGAAAGCAGCACAAAATGCAATAGTAAGAACAGGAAATGCAATAAGTACTTGGTTGCACTTTATTTAACGCGGTGGTAGAATAAAGCAATGCTATAATTATTCTGCAGACAGAAGGGAGTGTAATTATGAGAACTTTTAAAAAATCTTCAAAATTAGATAATGTACTGTATGATGTCAGGGGGCCGGTGGTAGACGAAGCGGACCGTATGATCGAAGACGGCATGGATATATTAAAATTAAATATTGGTAATCCGGCACCTTTTGGGTTCAATGCACCGCAGGAGGTCATCAACGATATGATGGCAAATCTGCGGGATAGCCAGGGCTATTCCAATTCCAAAGGTGTTTTTGCAGCTCGCAAGGCTATTATGCAGTATGCGCAGCTGAAGAACCTGCCCAATGTGACGATCAATGATATTTACACCGGAAACGGAGCCAGCGAATTGATTACCCTGTGTATGAACGCATTGCTGGACAATGGGGACGAGATACTGATCCCGTCGCCGGATTATCCACTGTGGACCGCATCGGCTAATCTGGCTGGTGGTAAGGCTGTACATTATATCTGCGATGAGCAGTCAGAGTGGTATCCGGATCTGGATGATATTGAGAAGAAAATCACAGACCGCACCAAGGGTATTGTTATCATCAATCCAAACAATCCCACCGGTGCCCTGTATCCCAAGGAAGTCCTGGAACAGATCGTAGAGATTGCAAGACGGCATGAATTGATTATTTTTGCAGATGAAATCTATGACCGTCTGCTGCTGGATGGCAATGTACACACATCTATCGCTTCTCTGGCACCGGATCTGTTCTGTGTGACCTTTAACGGATTGTCCAAGTCTCACATGATCGCAGGCTTCCGCATCGGCTGGATGGTGCTTTCCGGCAACAAAGCCATGGCGAAGGATCTGATCGAGGGTATTAAGATGCTCTCTTCCATGCGTCTTTGCTCCAACGTACCAGCACAGTCCGTGGTACAGACGGCACTGGGCGGTTATCAGAGCGTGAATGAATATACTGGACCAAACGGACGTGTGAGGAGACAGCGTGACTTTACCTATCAGGCTATCTGCGATATACCGGGCTTATCGGTGGTAAAACCAAAGGCTGCTTTTTATATGTTCCCGAAGATTGATGTGAAGCGGTTTGATATCGTCAATGACGAGCAGTTTGCCCTTGACTTTTTGAGAGAAAAGAAGGTGCTGATCGTGCATGGCGGCGGTTTCAACTGGCATGAGCCGGATCATTTCCGTATTGTATATCTGCCGAGATTGACTGAATTGGAAGAAGCCATGCAGAAGATGAAGGAATTCTTTGCAGGCTACAGACAAAAGGTATTGTAAGAATAAGCAGAAAATAATTATAATTAAGTAAAATTGCGGAAGAAAAAATACGCTTTAACATAATAGACTTCATCACTTTAACAAATCGAAGCGAAAATTGTTGCGTTATGAAAAAAATCGTATTATAATATTTTTCGGAGATTATATTAAACAAGGAGGACAAAACATTGTCATATATTGATGAGGTAATTGAGCTTGTTGTGAAGAAAAACCCTGCAGAGCCAGAGTTTCACCAGGCTGTAAAAGAAGTACTGGAATCACTTCGTGTGGTTGTGGAAGCAAACGAAGAAGCTTACAGAAAGGACGCATTATTGGAGCGCCTTGTTGAACCGGAAAGACAGATCAAATTCAGAGTGCCTTGGGTAGACGACAAGGGACAGGTTCAGGTAAACACAGGATACCGTGTACAGTTCAACAGTGCCATCGGACCGTACAAGGGAGGTTTGAGATTACATCCTTCTGTAAACCTTGGTATTATCAAATTCTTAGGATTCGAGCAGATTTTCAAAAACTCCCTGACCGGACTGCCGATCGGTGGTGGTAAGGGTGGTTCTGATTTTGACCCGAAGGGCAAATCAGACCGTGAAGTTATGGCTTTCTGCCAGAGTTTTATGACTGAATTAAGCAAATATATCGGTGCAGACACAGACGTACCAGCAGGTGATATCGGAACAGGCGCAAGAGAGATCGGTTACATGTTCGGACAGTACAAGAGACTGCGCGGCGTGTACGAAGGCGTTCTGACTGGCAAAGGGCTGTCTTACGGCGGATCTCTGGCAAGAACACAAGCTACCGGTTATGGCCTGTTATATCTGACCCAGGAACTGTTAAAGATCAACGGAAAAGAACTGGCAGGAAAGACCTGCTGCGTATCTGGTTCCGGTAATGTAGCTACCTATGCGATCCAGAAAGCACAGCAGTTAGGCGCAAAGGTTGTTACCTGCAGCGATTCTACTGGCTGGGTTTACGATCCGGAAGGCATCGATGTAGACGCATTAAAAGAGATCAAAGAAGTAAAACGTGCCCGTCTGACTGAGTACAAAACTTACAGACCAAACTCTGAGTACCATGAGGGCCGCGGCGTATGGAATGTGAAATGTGATATCGCACTTCCATGTGCTACACAGAACGAACTGCTTATCGACGATGCAAAAGCACTGGTTGCTAACGGCGTAACTGCTGTATGCGAGGGCGCGAACATGCCTACCACTCTGGAAGCTACCCAGTACTTACAGGAGAATGGCGTTATCTTTGCTCCTGGCAAAGCTGCTAATGCAGGTGGTGTTGCTACTTCTGCTCTGGAAATGTCTCAAAACAGCGAGCGTCTCAGCTGGACATTCGATGAAGTGGATGCAAAACTTCAGGGTATTATGATTAATATCACACATAACATGGATGAGGCTGCTAAGAAATACGGTGCTGAAGGAAACTACGTTGTAGGTGCCAATATCGCAGGATTTGAGAAGGTTGTAGATGCTATGACCGCTCAGGGTATCTGCTAAATCATCTGATTATAAATATCATAGGGAAACAGTCCTTACAGGTTCGCCTGAGGGGACTGCTTCCCTTTTGTGTTATGTGCCCAGAGGGCGGTAAAGCAGAAAAATCATCAAAAAAAAGGAAATACAACAAAAACACAGAATATTAGTATTGACAGGAAATTTTTGTCGCTATGGAGGTGTCCAGTGACGATTCGGGAAGATATAGAAGAACGGGAATTAAACAATTTAAGTCCCTTCGCGTCTTACAGCCGTTTTTCCAAAGGTCGCGATGTGAAGGAAGAGGAATGTGATATTCGCACGGTGTACCAGCGGGACCGGGATCGGATCGTCCATTCCAAATCGTTTCGAAGATTAAAGGATAAGACACAGGTCTTTTTGTCTCCACAGGGAGATCATTACAGGACCAGACTGACACATACGCTGGAAGTATCCCAGACAGCCAGGACTATAGCCAAGGCTCTGATGCTCAATGAAGACCTGGTGGAGGCCATCGCTTTAGGCCATGATCTGGGACACACACCCTTTGGACATGCGGGGGAGTCGGCCTTAAACAGTGTATGCCCGGAAGGATTTGCCCATTATAAACAGAGCATCCGCGTGGTAGAACTCCTGGAAAAAAACGGGGAGGGCCTAAATCTTACATGGGAGGTGCGGGACGGTATCTTAAATCACCGGACCAGTGGTTCACCTGCCACATTGGAAGGTCAGATCGTCCGTCTCTGCGATAAGATATCCTACATACATCATGATATGGATGATGCTGAGCGGGCGGGCATTATCACGGAAGAAGATATTCCGGAGCATTTCCGCAGTCTGCTGGGGTATTCTACCAGAGAGCGGCTCAATACCTTTATCCATGATATCGTCCGGAATTCTACCGGGAAAGATGCTATTGTTATGTCCCAATCTATCGGCCAGGCCATGATGGAACTGCGGCAGTTTATGTTTGCCCACGTATACCGCAATCCGGTGGCAAAAAAGGAAGAGGACAAGGCAAAGCGCATGCTGGTACAGTTATATGAATATTATATTGAACATCCGCACAAAATGTCTCAAGAATATTTCGAACTGATCTCCAGACGTGGAGAGAAGCCCGAGCGTGTGGTATGTGACTATATATCGGGGATGACCGACCAGTATTCTATTGTGAAATTTCAGGAAATTTATATTCCCAAATCATGGGAGAAGTACTAATTAATGGAGGAAGTAAATGCGTTATTCCGATGATCTGATTGAAGAAATCAGGATGAAAAGCGATATCGTAGATGTAATATCGGAATATGTAAAATTACAGAAA
>JAQUWF010000126.1 GCA_028692975.1 Lachnospiraceae bacterium | reverse complement strand
ACTCTTTACCCGACACAGCAATCAGCTTTACATTTTTTTGTTGGGCATTGGCACTTACAATCCCTATCATTTGATTGAAAAACGAGTCAAGGTTGGCAGGTTCTCGGTTTAGCACAATTTTGTTGCTTTCGATTTTGTTCATATCCAGCGTGTCGTTAATCAGACTGAGCAGGTAGTGCGCCGATTCATCAATCTTAGTTAAATTATCGGCGGCCTCGGGTGATAATCCGTCAAGGTCCATGGTAAGCCCTGTTAAACCGATAATTCCGTTCATGGGAGTGCGCATATCATGGCTCATTCTGGATAAAAAGTCACTCTTTGCCGTATATGCCAACTGCAATTTTTTGTTTCTCTTTTTGTTCAGGTTGCTGTAAAGTGCCATCATAACGGTCAGCATGATAAGTAAGACGAATATTAGCACCACAGCACCAACCATCAGCGGATTGTTATTCATGACTTCTCTCAGTCCGCCATAGTCCTTTTGAGATAATGCCAATGACAAATGACTGTGAATATCTTTTTGGGAGGTACTGCGCACATACTTGTTGATGATAGACAGCAACTCGCATTCTGCCGTATTCGGCACATAAAAACCTACCTCACGGTTGTATCCGGATAAATTCAAATAAATCAGGTTCCTGTGACTATTGCCCGAGGTATAGTAGTCCAGAGCATATCTTGTGGCATATCCATAGTCTGCTTCGCCCCTGTTTACTGCATCCAGACATTGTTCTATGGTGTCATAATAGCGAAGTTCTTTGTATTCGTAGCCTATTGGATCCGGCACATCGTTTACAAGCCCCAAAACACATTCGGATTTTGGGGTTTTTTCCTTCTCCTTATTCACGAACATGGTCAGATTCGCCTCAAGGTATGGTTGTGATAAGACAAGGCCATTCTCCTCCGCAAAGGTATTGCTGTGAGGTGGACCCAGTACGATATCATACTCTTCCGAGCTCATTTGTTCGTCCACCGTCTTATTTTGATCTGCTATATGATACACAAACTCAATGCCGGCTTTTTCACCGATCTCATTTAATATGGAAATGGACATTCCACACAACTCACCCTTTTTGTTTACGAATGAAAAGGGTGCATATTGAGGAAATAACAATACTCGCAGTTTTGGATTCTGGGCTACATATGCTGCTTCGG
Source organism: Lachnospiraceae bacterium (assembly GCA_028692975.1). Taxonomy (GTDB): domain Bacteria; phylum Bacillota; class Clostridia; order Lachnospirales; family Lachnospiraceae; genus JALENY01. Next base: position 7,250 of record JAQUWF010000126.1, on the reverse strand, counting down.
TCTCCGATAAGGCAAAATCACCAATGGTATTAATAAAATATTTCGTGCTCAGCCTGCTCTCAAAATAAGGATCGGTAATGCGGATTTTCTCAATCGCCTCATCCAACTCCGCTACTAATTCTTCGTTCCCTTTGCCTGCGGCAAAGTAAAACGGGCGGGGTGCAAACTGTGCAATCTGCTTCAGATCAGGAAGAAACGTCAGCGATACCTTGATCATGGCATCTGCGCTGCCGTTTTTCAGGGCTTCAATCTGTTCATCTGTGGTTTCGCAGGTAATATATTCGCATTCAATCCCTGTTTCCTTTGCATATTCCTCGAGTTCTGCATTGCGGGTTTCTGCACCTTTCAGAATCGCAACCTTCAAGGGCTTCTTCTGCATGAAATTCATTTCTGTTATATCAAGATTGGTATCCAAAACCTCCAGCGTCGTATAAACCATCCCGTAATTATTCTCCGGATAAAGATACATCTCCTCCAGTGCCTTGCTTTGCAGCATGGCACCAAGTAAATCCACCTCGCCTGTTTCAAGTTCCTCCAGGCTGGCCAGAATTTGATCGTTTAGGCTCATATCCGGATACGTTATGTACTCCAGCTTCCAGTTGGCAAACTCTGCGACCTTGTTCAAGAAGTCATAGGAATAGCCATAGTAGTTGCCGTTTTCATCTATTTCGGTCAGGTATTTCTGTTCTGGGTATGCCACTCTCACCACACGCTGGTCGTCCTGTGTGCCCTCCTCTGCTGCCAAAGCAGGAGCAGCAAACATAAAAATACTTAATATAACGAATAGGAAAAATGAAGCGATTCGTTTAAAGCTAGTCATCACTGCCTCCTCTTCTCCCATAAATAAAATCGTATAGGGTTTGGAACATTTGCTTTGGCTCAATAGGCTTGGCAAGGTGGGCATTCATTCCTGCAGCCTTCGATTTTTGAATGTCGTCATCAAAGGCATTGGCCGTCATGGCAATAATCGGAATAACTTTAGAAGTTTCTTTACTCATATGACGGATTGCATTTGCCGCCTGCAAGCCGTCCATTTGGGGCATACGGATATCCATCAGGATCGCATCGTAATATCCGGGCGGTGTTTTTGCATACATTTCCACTGCACGCACCCCATTTTCCGCATGTTCCACTAAAAAGCCCTTGCGTTCCAGAAGTTTTTTGGCAACCTCCACATTCAAGGGATGATCTTCCACCAAAAGAATTTTTTTGCCTTCAAAGTTAAACTCATCCTGTACATTCATTTCTGCTTCATCCTGCTTATCGTGGAATGCTTTTTCAAATGCAGAAATAAGCGAAGATTTAAACATCGGCTTGCTCATCAGCAGGTTTACACCTGCCAGCTTTGCATCATGCTCTATCGCCGCCCAATCATAAGCCGTCATGATGATGATGGTAACCTCCGGGCCGACAATTTTCCGAATCTGCCTTGCTGTTTCGATACCGTCCATTTCTGGCATTTTCCAGTCAATCAACACAAGGTCATAGTATTCTTTTTTGTCCCATTTGTCTTTTACCCGGCCTACTGCTTTTTTGCCGCTGTCCACCCATTCGGATTTGACACCGATTTCCCTCAGGGTAATCACCGCCTGCTCACAGACAATGACATCATCGTCCACCACAAGTGCTTTCAGTTCCGTAAAATTGTAGTTCTGCTTCTTGGCGTATCTCGTCTTTGATTCTTCCGTAATGCCAAGTTTCACATCTACTGTAAACTCTGAGCCGACATTTTTGATGCTGCGCACAGCAATTGTGCCGTCCATCATAGCGACCAGATTATTGCAGATTGCAAGACCAAGCCCTGTGCCGCCATACATGGCAGTCGTTCCGGAGTATTCTTGCGAGAACGGTTCAAACAAATGCGGGATATACTCCTCTGCAATGCCGCAGCCTGTATCATTGATTATAAAACGCATCACAGCATCATTCTTCTCTTTTTTTATCTGACGGACACTGATCGATACTTTTCCGTTCTCAGGCGTAAACTTGATGGCATTAGAAACAATGTTGATGATAACTTGTTGGAGTTTCATAGCATCTCCAATATAACAATCTTCAACACTGGAATCCACGATATTCTCATAATCAATGTTTTTTGCACCGGCCTGGTTATAGCAGATGGAGTTGATTCCGTTCAGAAACTCCTGGAATGGGATTTTTTCCCTTCTAAGCAGTACTTTCCCGCTTTCAATTCGGCTCATATCCAGTATATCGTTAATAAGCGAGAGCAAAAAACGAGAGGAAATCCCAATTTTGCTAATACAATCCGCCACTTGCGCATCATCCCCAATAGACTGGGCGGCAATGGTGGACATGCCGATGATGGCATTCATAGGTGTGCGGATTTCATGACTCATGCGCGAGAGGAAATCGCTCTTTGCGCTGTTGGCCTGCTCTGTCGCGAGGAGTGCAGTCTGCAGCATATCGTGCTGCTGCTTTTGCTGATTAAACAGATCTGTGACATCGCTGCGCGTCACAAGGATCTGATCACTGGGCTTATCCAAATAGGCGTATTGTAATCTTTTTTGCCGGATGCTGCCATCTGAATGCTTCACTCCACAAATAGTGGAAAATACATTTTTCTCTTCCAAATTTTTCCGAATGGTTTCCGGCATCATATCATGGATAATGCGCTCTACATCCTCTGGAACTAATATTTCACGGTTCGTCCGTATGAGAGAATCCACATAATCGTCACTGTACTGCGCAGGCAATGGTCCATTCTCTTTGTTTCCCAGATACATATTGTATGTGTTGTTTTTCAAATCCACATACGCAACGTAATCATGCTCTATTTCAGAGACTACCTGAATTATAGCATCCTTGATTTTTTCCTCATTGATATCATAGGTATACATAAAGGACATGATATCCTTTGTCTGCTGATTTTGATAGGACTTCACCGTGGTGCTTACCCAAATAATCCTTCCATCCTGTACCCTGCGCTGATAGTCAAAGGAATACTGCGTTTCACCGTTTTCGAATGCCTTCAGGACACGGTCCCGGTTGAGCATATGCCGCATCTGTTCCTGCTGCTCCCGGGTAAGTGCTGTTTTTGCCAGTTCCTCCGTGTCGGCGGAGTAGGAAGATCCTTCTCTCAACATGCGGACATTGTCTTTAGCAATAGAAGATTCAACGATATTTTGCGTCATATTGGAGCGGGCCTTTGCAAGCAATTTTTTGTGCTGGATTGCTTTTGAATATTCCATTTCCTCATTATACCGCTGCTCTGCCAGTTTGACTGCTGTTACATCCTTACCCACTGCGTAGGCAATAACAGGCAGCCCATTTTTGTCAAAAACATTGGTATAATCAATGTGTTCGCACCACCATCCCTTGTCATCAGGTGTATGAAACCAAATATCTGCCGAGCATGTTTTAACGCCTTGCTCCAGTTTTTCGTACAGTTCCGTAAAATCCTTTACGGAATCCTTGCGGACAAATCCGGACTGAATTATACTTTGGGGAACATTCGGCACCACCTCTTCATGTCCGTGGCGCATTTTCGAAGCCCTGGTCTGCATGATTTCCTTGGTCTTCAAGTTATAGGACCAAAAGGACACATCGGAGTTTTCGGTGGCGATGCGGAATTTTTCCTCACTGATGCGCAGCGCTTCTTCTGTTTCCTTCTGCCTGGTGATATCCATGACCACGCCGTTCATGATTGTTTTGCCGTCGGCAGCGGTGAAATTGCCGCTGCAAAGAATGTAGCGGATATTTCCCTCGCCGGTGATCACGCGCATCACCCATTCCGCATAGTCACGGCCGTCAGTCAGCGTACCGTTGACAGTTTGTATCACCCTGGGAAGATCCTCGGGATGCACATATTCACTGCAATGATTGTGAAGGCGTGCCGCCATGCTCTCCGGGGTGTATTCATGCATACGATAATATTTGTCGTTTCCATAAAGCAGCGTGAAATATTCATCTACCATAACCGTAAAAACACCGCCAAGCCGGGAAGCGCGATACAGCTCCAGCTCGTGCTTGAATTCGTTTTCACTGAATGAATTTGTATTTCCAAATTGTCTATCTATCATTTCGCACATTCTCCTTCTTTACCCCATCGTTCTCATAAATAAATGAATAAAGTGTGTGATACAGCAGTTTCGGGTCAATCGGTTTGGACAAATGTGCGTTCATACCCGCTTTTTTCGTTTTGTCCTGATCCTCCACAAAGGCATCTGCTGTCATTGCAATGATGGGGATCGACTTTGCGTCGGCTCGCTGGGAAGAACGGATTTGTTCCGTGGCCTCAATTCCTCCCATGACGGGCATTCGCACATCCATCAGGATTGCATCATAGAAGAATTCCATGCTTTTTGAAAACTGTTGTACGGCTCGTTTGCCGTTGGTAGCCACTTCAACCTCGCAGCCCTTTCGCTCAAGAAGGCGCTTTGCAACTACAATATTCAGATGATTGTCTTCCACCAAAAGAATGCGTGTTCCGGAAATGTCCACATCCAGGCTGCCGGGTAACTTTTCTTTCTCTGTATCCGGCTCTACGGTAAAAGTATAGAACTCCAACACGAATTCCGTGCCTTTTCCAATCGTGCTGGATGCCCTGATTGAGCCGCCCATTGCTTCGACCAGATTTTTTACAATGGCAAGCCCCAGTCCGGTGCCCGGTTCGATCGAATTCGTATCTCTGTTTTCCTGTGAAAACGGCTCAAAAAGGCGCTTTTGAAACTCCTGGCTCATGCCGATGCCATTGTCACGAACGGTGCATTGCATCCCATATTTACCGTCACGGTCGGGGATATGCTTGCAGGAAAATTCAATGCGTCCGCCTTCGGGTGTGAATTTGACTGCGTTGGACAACAAATTAAAATAAATTTGAGTAAAGCGCAGCTTATCCGTTAGAATGCAGGCAACATTACAGTTTAAATTCATGACAAAATCAATGTGTTTTGCCTCCATCAATGGAAGGATAACTGTTTTAATATTGCGCTTGAATTCTTCCATGGTAAATGGTTCCTCAAGCAGCTTGATTTTACCACTTTCAATTTTACTCAGGTCCAGGATATCATTGATCAGCCCCAGCAAAAAGTGGCTGGAGGAATCAATAGTCTTTAGATACTCAGCCGTCTTAGGCGTATTCTCTTCATCCCTGGCAAGCTCGGTCATGCCGATAATCGCATTCATGGGCGTGCGGATATCGTGGCTCATGCGGGCTAAAAAATCAGATTTTGCAAGGTTTGCCTGTTTTGCGGAAATCAGCGCCTGCTCCAGTTCTTTTTGATGCCGTATTTGCTCCTCGTATACACCAGTTACGTCAATCCGCGTCATCAGGTATGCTTTTCTCTCCCAGTTAATTAAGGTAAGCTGTACCTGTTTGCGGCGAATCTCACCGTTTGCATCCCGCATAGTAAAATCAAATTTATGCGCATTGCCATTCGCAATATTTTTGAGGACACGGGAGATGCGGCATTCCTCAACAACCCGCTCAACATCCTCTTCGCAAACGACCTGTCGGATCAGCCTCTCATTTCGTTCTTGAAAATGTTGATTCTCTGTAAAAAGTTTTTTTTCGGAATTGACCGTATAATCCACCGCGCTGTCTGTTGTGCCATCCACTACAACAAAAAAGTCATAATCCGTTCTGGTGATGGTTTCCATGATGGATTTCATTACGTTTTCATCCGTAGTATCATTGGCCACAACAAAAGCAATCACGTCTTTTGTTTCTGGATTTTTCATCAGATGTACATTATATTTGATCCAGTAAATTTTATTGGTATCAAAAAAGCGGGTAAATTCCATTGAAACAGAATAATCCCCACGGTTATAGCAGCTAAGTAACGATTGGCGATTAAAGAGAGTTCTATACTCCTCTTTGTTTTTTTCACTGAGAATATAGTCCGCAGTTTTGGAAAAATACAAGTCGGCATTATTGGCCTCTATCAATTCGCCCAGCACACCGAAGGGACTATCCCCTTCTATAATCGTATTTTGTGTCAGGTTAATTTTCAGGGAATCGATATTGGCTTCCTGCATGGCAGCCCGGTATGACATCTCTTCATCAAATTTCCTGATTGCTTCTTTTTCGCGGGTCACATCCCTGCCGGCACCAAATGCCTTGATGGGTACACCTTTCTCATCAAATATGGTCGTATAAATGACGTGCTCGCACCACCAGCCGGCTTCATCTGTGGTCTTGTACCAGATATCTTCACTTACTTCTTTTTCACCATTTTTCAGCCGTTCAAAAATACTGTAAAAAGCATTAAGGCTGTCTTCTCTCACATATCCGTTCTGCACTGTCGACGCAACATAATTGGGGATGGTAAAGCAATTCTGTTTGATTCTGGAAGAATTTGATACCACCATTAAAGCATCGGCTTGAATGTCGTATTCCCAGACATTGATTCCGGAACTTTTAATTGCCACCTGATAGCGCAGCTGCTGCTCCTTCTCTGCTTCTTCGATGGTTTTTATTTTATCTACATCGGTAAATACAGCATGAAAGGTAGACTTGCTGCCTTCACTGTTTAAATATGTGCTGCGAAGATTAACCCAGCGGGGTTTTCCCTGTTTGGTGTTAATGCGATAGGTCAACTCAATATTTGAGTGATTTTCGTCCGCACTTTTTATGGCCTCATACAGTAAAGGAACATCCTCTTTATAAGTCAGTTCCATAGCGTCTTTACGGAAAACCACTTCCCCTTCTTCTCTGGAATAGCCTAATAATTCGCATAATCCGTCGCTGTAAAACTGTGTTTCTATCCTATCACCGTCGACTTCGTACAACGCAATCCCACCGGGAACAGTGTTCACCAGAGTGCGGTAGTTATTGAGGGCCTCTTCTTCCTTCTTCATCAACAGCTGCATCTCATCTTTTGCCTGAATCAACTGCTGCTGAACCTTGCGTTCTCCGGTCACATCGGTATAGCTGACATAGCAGAGTTTTGTTCCATCTTCCTGGTCTATGATGATGCCATTAAGATAAATCCAGATATATTCCTTTCTGGAATCATTCAAAATGCGGTATGTGTGGCTCACAGGCGATGAAGTTTGGATGGCATCGGTTAGCTTTGACTGAAGTTCGGCAAGGTCGTCCGGATGCACATTTAAGTAATTTGTTTGTTGCTGTACCGATTCCATATTTTCTTTGGAATAGCCAAATATTTTATAAAAGGCCTCGTTATGAACAATCGGACGGATTCCGTTTTGATCAACGAGATATACGCACATACCTCCCGGCACGTGCTCAATAACGGAGGCGAGCTGAGTCGTCAGTTCCTTGTTCT
>JAQUWF010000125.1 GCA_028692975.1 Lachnospiraceae bacterium | reverse complement strand
TTATTAACATGACTGGTAACAGCTACCGTTTAGCTCACCACCAGTCCATTACCGGCTAAAAAACTGGCGCTGAAAAAGTGTGCATTTGCTGGCGAAAAAGTGTGCACTTTACTTGACTGCTTACACCATTGGAAACGTTGCAGGATTATCTTCAGGATCATCGCAACGAGATGACGAAAAAATATGAGGCTGCAATGAAAGAAGTCTATACGAGGCTTGCGATATTAAAAGATGATTTTCGTCTTCTCAAGAAGCGAGACTGTATTTCAACGATTCAGTCAAGAATCAAATCGGATACAAGCATTTTGGAAAAACTGACCCTAGTAAATTGGACGATATTGCTGGTGTCCGTGTTATTTGCAAGTTCATTGATGACATTTATATGCTTGCCGAAAAGCTAAGTGCTCAAGACGATCTTGTGGTGGTTGAAATCAATGACTATATCAAAAATCCGAAGCCCAATGGCTACCGCAGCTATCATATGGTCGTAGAGGTACCGGTATTGTTCGCAGAGGGCAAAGAGTATGTGAGGGTCGAAATCCAGATACGAACCGTTGCCATGGACTTTTGGGCAAGCTTGGAACACGACATCAAATATAAAAAAGACTCTTGCGAATGTGAAGACATCGTGGAGGAACTAAAATCTTGTGCAGATACCGTTGCAGCTGCAGATCAACGCATGATGGAATTGAGAGATAAGGTATCGCAAAAGCACCTGCAATATCAGCAGAATGCGTGGTGATTTATGACGGCGTTTCATGGAAACAGAAACTGACAGTCCAATTTGTTGCCTTAGCCCAGCATATATCTTTGATGTGAAACTGTGGCATTTTCAGCCATGCTCGAACATCCTTTTCTATCTTGTCTACGTGAGAAAAGGCATCTATATTTCGGATTCCCGTCTGCGCTGCTTCCCATTTTGAGTTTGTGATATAATGAAAAAAGGTGTGTTATATTATGATCATGCATGATTACAATCAACAAGGGAAAAAAGTCGTTTTGCTGCTTCACCCTATGCTGGCATCTGGCAGTATGCTGTACGACCTTTTGGGAAAACATCTGGGAGAAAATGTCCGGTGTCTTGCTCCTGATTTTGCATCCCATGGCGAGGAAAGAGAAAAAGAATTTAAGAGTGCTTCGGAGGAATCTGAGAAAATTGCGCACTATCTTACGAAAAATGGAATTACACATATTGATCTTGCCTACGGCGCCTCTCTCGGCGGCGTGGTGTTGACCCAGCTGCTGAAAAAAGGCATTCATTTTGATGCTGTGTTTTTTGAGGGCACCAGCTTCTTTGAAGGGGCAAAAATGATGACCAGGCTGCTGAGCTTCGTGTTCCTGAAAAAGCACAGACGGGCTGTTGCTGATCACGCAAAAGCTGTAACGGCCATGGGGAATCTCTACGGAGAGCAATATGCAGAGGCCTTTGCCGATCAGTTCATCGGCATGACCGAAGATAGTATCCGAAACATCGCTGCAGCCTGTGGAGATAATATCCATGCAGACCTTCCCCCGGAAGAACAGCGCAAGTGTGTCTTTTCCTATGGTTCCAAAGATTTCAATGTTGGAAAGGCAAAAAAGGGATGCAAAAAGATCTATCCTCACGCCAAGTTCCAGCTATGGAATGGCTACGGTCACTGTGAAAAAATCACAGCCGATACAGAAAACTACATTCAGATGCTAAAAAGTTATCTGAAATAATCTATAAACAGCAATACCGCTGTGCTGAGAAATTTCGGCACAGCGGTATTTTTATTTTTAAAGAGAATTAAGACAGAAGCATAACGCCCAGGCCAGTGAGAAGGCTGATAGGTTGATTGTTCTGGAAAGCCGCTCTTGCTCACAAAGGGCGGCTTTTATGTTCCTATCAAGCAGTTTAGGAGGTTTTCCGAAGTGTGAAATCCTCTTTTCTGATGTATTTGTAGAAGTGCTTCTTTATAGGCGGGGGATATGCCGATAAAAATATTTTCCTTTTTTGGAAAAAAGTACTTGAAATTTTTTGTCGTTTCGTGTATGATTCAAGCATAATTTCATAAAACATATCGCCGTTGTGTTGCGTGCACAGTGGCATTAGTGGACACAGATCCGTTTTTGACAGCGTTCTCATTAGAGATACAGGCTGCTACATAGTTACACTTGATGGTTGGCAAAAGATTGCCATGATCAGGTGCGCTGTGTAGCGGCCTTTTTTGTTACCCATTTTTCAGAGAAACAAAAAAGAGCCGCCAGCAAACAGTCAGCCGAACGTCTATTCGGCTCACAGAATGAAAAAACGAAAGGAAGGGATGCCTATTTTCATCAGACAAAACACACCACTGCCGCCTTTCATTCCGTTGCCACGGTTCATTGTGAAAAGCGAACTTTCGATCAACGCAAAACTGCTCTATGGATTTTTACTAAATCGCACGCAGCTTTCCCAGCGGTCAAAATGGGAAAACGAGGATGGACACGTCTTTGTGATTTACACGATCCGGCAGATGGCAGAGGATTTGGACCGCAGTGAGCGCACGGTACAGAACGCTCTGAACGAACTGGATGCCGCCGGACTGATTCAGCGAGTCCGGCAGGGACGAAACAAAGCCAATCGCATTTTCGTGATGTTTCCGGACATGGTGCAGCTTTCTGCATCACCGGACAGCAGGTTCTGCGTACCGGATATGCAGGATTCTGCGGATTCTGTTGTGCAGGATTTGCCTGCAAGTAATATAAAACAAGAGAATAAAGAAAGCAGTAAAAAAGAGAAAGGGAATCGTACCCACCGCCGTTTTGGTGAATATCAAAATGTATTTTTGACAGATGACCAGTTCAAAGGGTTGCAGAGTGACTTTCCTGGTCAATACGAATCCTATATTCAGAGATTGTCCGTGTATATGGAAACCAATGGAAGACAGTATGCAAACCATGAAGCCACCATCCGGAAATGGATTACAGAGGACGACAGAGCGGCTTCTGGTAAGCATTATGACTACAACCACAAATATGAACAAGGAGAATGCCTATGACACTGACCGCCCTGCACACCCAAGCACCGGAAGATTATATCAATCCAGACGATGGACTCCGCTACTGTGGTAAGTGCCATGCCCCCAAAGAGCAATATTTTGAACCAGGGCAGGTGCTGTTTGGTATGGATCGTCACCCGATTGAATGTAGCTGTGCCCGTGAGAAACGAGAAAAGCGTGAAGCAGCAGAACGGGCATCTCACCGAGCCAGCCAAACGCAGAAGCTCCGCTCGGAAGCGTTTCGGGATGTTCCAGCTGCTCTCTGGACCTTTGAAAGCGCCGGAACGATGACGCCACAGCTGGAAAAAGTCAAACGCTATGTCGAACACTGGGACGAATTTCGCAAAGACGGACAGGGATTGCTGCTGTTCGGCAATGTGGGAACCGGAAAATCCTACGCTGCCGGGTGCGTCGCCAATGCTTTAATCAACGAGATGCACACCGTTCGATATACAACCATATCCGATGCAGTTAACCGGATGCAGGGCAAATTTGGAGCAGATCGTGAGGAATATTTGCAGACACTGCTTCGTCCAGACATGTTGGTTTTAGATGACCTGGGAGCAGAACGCAGTACCAGTTACGGCAAAGAGCAAGTGTTCACCCTCATTGACAAACGGGTACTGTCCGGCAAACCCATGATCGTTACCACCAATATTCCGCTGAACCTAATGCAAAACGCAGCAGATTTGGATGATCGCCGCATTTATGAGCGTATCTTGTCGGTTTGTGTGCCGATCCTCTTTGACGGAGAAAACTTCCGCAAGGGAATTGCGACCGAAGGCATGAAGAAAGCAATGAAACTCCTCAAAGGTTGAAGCTCATAGTGGACAAGATCGCTTTCATACAATGAAATGAAAACCATCAGACAGGAGGAATGACCTATAGAAGTATTTGTGTACGGCCCGACCACCCCGGAAGGCAAAGCTGCCCTGCAGAAGCGTGTGGATAAGTTCCGCACCCAGAATATCGTTGCGTATGTGGATAAGCTGAATTGCCCACTGGAACAGAAGCTGAAACTCATGGATGCCGTTGCAGAATCCATCCGTCAGAGTGCGAAAGAAGCAAAAAGTGCAGAACAGCAGGAGGCGCAAGAGGTTCCTGCCAAGAAGAAAAAGAGCTGCCAGCTTGAGCGGTGACCGATACGCAGGCCGAGGCTTTTCTACCTACAGTTTGTACGAGCTGCGGCCCAATTATACTTCGCATCTGCTGTTTATTTTGTGCGGCAGATTCGGCCCCGAATTTATTCGGGGTTACATTCGGAAAAGAAAATGAATTCCGTAAGATTCCTCTTTGAAAAGTCAAAAAACGTATGTTACAATTTAATTAGAAATATAACGCAATGTCCGTGGAGGTGTCGTTATGAAAACAAAAGATTTCAGACAGTTTGTGATCTATTCCCGTAAGTCCAAATTTACCGGAAAAGGCGAGAGCATCGAAAACCAGATTGCAATTCTCAATCATTGAAAGATACTGAGCCTTCAAGAAACAAAAAGTCCACCAGTCATGATGCACTGCGCATCGTACTGGTGGACTTTTTCTGTAAAGATATAAAAATAGACATTCATATATCGCCATAACTAATGTCGTTATCGTAGGCATGAAGATCTTCTTTCAGGAAATCTGCTTTACGAATATACATCGAATTTACCAGCTCCCCTTTTTCATGGAGCAGGCTGAACTTGTAATCTAATAACGCTGCCGGTACATAGAGCATTTTAGCAGTTTCAAAAAATGTGTGTTCCGAAAGGCGTTCCAGAACTTCCCTATCTTCTAACAGAAGCTCCGCCGCAAAGAAGTTTGCTTCATTTTCTTCGATTGATCTATCATCAAACACTTCCATTTCTTGAAAGCCGTGCATCATGGCGATTTTCGTATGCAGGACAGCGTGTCCTAATTCATGTGCGACTAAAATACGTTCCAGGATACCGTTTACATTGTGATCTATCACGATATTCTTCTGTCTGGACTGGTAATAGAAGAAGCCCTTCAATTTCTTCTGCAAATCGTAATAGTGGATTTTGATACCTAACAGCTGACATAGCTCGTAAGGGTCTCTGGTGTGATATTTTCGCACAAGCTTATCGACAGTTTCAATGATATGCTCTGCCGTTTTCATTTGCTTCACCTCCGAATCGCACACAGAAAACATATTCTGTGCTTGAGGATTTTACTCTTTATCTTTATGCTTTCTGTATTTCTTCGGAGTGTACTTTTCCCGTGCTGTTTTCTTAGAGTCCATATAAACTGACATAATCGCCTGGAAGAATACATCTTTTGCGTCCTCGTCCAATTCTCCACCGGCAAACAGAGAATTTACACGACCCAACACTTCCTGAGCTTCTTTTGCTCCCTTTGAACCGAAGTTTTCCTTTGCTTCTAAAATAAACATATCCTGATCTATATGGCTCTGGCTGTCTGTTTCAGATTCATCCAAAAGATAGGACACAGAGATATGCAGCGCTTCAGCAAGTTTTCTGATGTTGCTTTTTCTGGGGAGTGTTCCGAGCTGCTCATAGGTGTAAAGGGATCTTTCGGAGATGCCGGTCATCTGGGCAAGCTCCGTTTGAGATAGGTTCATAGCCAAACGAGCTTCTTTAATTTTTTCTCCAAATGTCATGGTACTGTCCTTCCTTTTAAAAAATATTTATTCGTAACTTCCGATTATTTGTTGACAAACTTCTGGAAAATGTTATAATGAGAATCATAACAGAAGTTTTAGTTCCATTTAATTATATATCGGAACTTTTATAAAGTCAAGAACTTCCGATTTCACTTCTGTTATTTTAATCAAATATCGGAAGTTATAGTCATTCTTGTCCCATGGTATTTGTTTCCCTTTAGCCAAGTGACAGGAGTTAGAAAGGAATTCTTATTTTATGGATTAGGCTGAAAGGAGATTCTGAATGAGCAGATATAATACACAGGTATTAAGCAATATTCGAATGCTTTGCCGGATGCAGAGCATTGACGAGAAGGTTCTGTATGAAAGAGCAAAGCTGATTTTATCCATATATCGAGAGGTGTGCTGGTCTACCATTGATCGTGCGAATGATGTATGTGATACCCTTATTTGTACTTACGGTGACAGCTTAGATGGTGCATTGATTTATCTGGAGAACTTTGCTCCGGATGAAGCGAGAGAACGATTTGAAGAACGCATCCGTAGCTTATTTGAGACAAAGTGGATCATTGAGCTGGTAGATATGGCTATGTTGAAAATCAGAGAATATCCGGATAAAGGCGCTCTGTACTGTGAGATTATCTCAAAGGCATATCTCAACCGCTTCAAGTACAGGGAATCAGAAATGCTGGAGGTTCTGAATATGGAACGCAGCACCTACTATGATCGAAAGAAAGAAGCGATACTGTTATTTGGTCTGTCACTTTGGGGAACAGCCATTCCTAAATTGAAAGATTTTCTGGAAAGTGCCAGGGAGGAAGAAGCCTTGTGTTATTGTGAGTGCTAAGGCAGGATTTTAGTCCGACTAAAATCCGATGAAAATACGACGGTTTCCCTACTGAAAGTCCGACTTGTCCAGTGTTAAAATGGCTATGCTGGGAGATAGTAGCATAAAATTGAATAGAGAGAGTTACGCCTCGTACCTGTAATGGGTACGGGGCTTTTTTTATACCTGCCTATCTTCCTTCATTTTAACACAAAGGCATGAACGAGAGCTTGGAGTAATTTACTCCGGCTCTTTTTTTATGCCTGCAAGGAGGACAGGCAGATGGCAAAGGGCATTGCGAATCGGGCACGATCTCCTCCCTCTGTTTTTGATTTTGCAACTTCACAAATTCAAGAACACGGAGGAATGAAAATGTATTACGACTTGGTTGAAAGCGGAAAAAGAATTAAAGCCTTGAGAAAGGAACATGGTCTTACACAGGAACAGCTTGCGGAGCAGTTAGGTGTTGCCGCAAACACCATTGCACGAATTGAAACCGGCAACAGAGGTATCTCTATTGATTTGGCAATCGAATTGGTTGTGCGCTTTGAAACAACCCTTGATTACATATTTTTAGGACGTGAATAACCTCAAAACTATACCTACGAGGCAATAAAAACTCGCATGAGGAACAGGTACAATTTAGATACAGCCAAAGAAAATCGGCTGCTTGATCCTTGAAAACTGAATACACAGTCATCGAATACGTTCCTGTTGCCGGTGCGAGAGCATCAGCCACATCAGCGGTACGCCGTGACGTATCGGACAGAGAAACAGAACGACTTTCTTCTATAAATTAAGCAGTTGTCTCTCTCCCGATGCCAGCGATCAATACTGGCTTGTAAATATTGGGTTGCTCCCAATACGGCCATGAAAGCAACAGGATTAAAGATACTTCTCTACGGAGCTGGCGGAGAACCCGGCAGAGGTTAGATTCCTATGGAACTGATTCGCAATCAGTCGTTCGGTGATTCCCTGAGGGCGTAAGCCCTCTTTCCCAGGGGTGCGTGGCAAATATGGGACACATAGACTTTTGGACTGACTGCCTGATTCCTTTCGGGCAGTCAGTTATTACATACCCAACGAAAGGAGGTCATGGCACATGATGAAAGAAAATTGGGTATATTGCCGTGGTGATATTTATTGCGCCAATCTGGACCCGGTAGTTGGGTCAGAACAAGGCGGCATCCGTCCGGTTATCGTCATTCAGAACGATACCGGTAATAAACACGCTCCCACATTGATTGTGGCAACGGTCACCACCAGAATCCATAAGAAAGCGAATATGCCGACGCACTTTGTTATTTACGACAATCCTGCATTCAAAGAAGCGTCCGTTGTTCAGTTGGAACAGATTCGCACCATTGATAAAAGCAGGATTGATAATTACTTAGGTAAGGTAACGCCCCGTGAAATGGTAGCGATTGAGAAAGCCTTATCCGTCAGTCTGGCAATGGAGCAGCTGAAAAAGTGTCCCACAAAACATAAAGCAAAGAGAACGAAGGAGTGAACATAAATGTTTGAAGAAAGAATCGCTGCCATGAATCAGCGCACCGAAGAAGCGATGGCTACTAACGCAGTTCAGTTTGATAAGAGAACCTATACGGTTGATGAGATTCAGGATATTCTGGGCATCAGCAGAACCAGTGCATACAACCTTGTGAAAAAGAAAGTTTTTCACAGTGTCCGCATTGGCGGCAGCATCAGAATCTCCAAAAAGAGTTTTGATGAGTGGTTGGATCATCAAATGTAAGATTTGTCAAGGGTGTCGTACAACCCGGCGACAAACTTCAAAACATATTGAGAGTTCGATAAAATGTAGCCATGACAAGAAACACATGGCTACATTTTTTACATAGGAGGTTGTACGATGGCGGAAATGAGAAAACGCACGAGTATGTCTGTTCCGGAAATGGGCAGGATGCTCGGTCTTGGTAAAACGGAGTCATACTGGCTCATTAAGAAGAATTACTTCAAAACCA
>JAQUWF010000124.1 GCA_028692975.1 Lachnospiraceae bacterium | reverse complement strand
CCCCTTGTATTTTCTATATATTTATTATGGTGACCATGAAAACGAATAGAAAAAGGCATGTTCATCCATAATAGTGCATTTTTTAATGTAACACAAAAAAAGCAATGCGTCAATAGAATTTCAAAAAATACGTTAAATTCCTTCTGCATTGCTCTTTTTTTATCATTATGGAATTACATTATCTTCTATTATAATGTCTTCTTCCTCCACATCTGTTTCCGCTGTTTTAATATTCGATTTCTTTCAGATATCGTCCTACCGCATCCTGCCAGGTGGGCAGCGGGGTAAATCCGTTTTCCGTTAATTTACTCTTGTCCAGGCGGCTGTTAAAAGGTCTTGCCGCCTTGGAAACGCCATATTCCGCAGTCGTTACCGGCTTTACGTTTAGGCGGTCCTCACCGTATTCGGTGTGCCCCTGCTCTACAGCCTGGCGGAAGATTTCTTTGGTGAAATCATACCAGCTGATATACCCGCCTTCGTTGGTCGCATGATAATAACCGTATTTTTCCGTCTCGATCATATCAACCAGCAGTCTTGCCAGGTCAAAGGTATAAGTCGGTGTCCCGATCTGGTCGGCAACCACTGTGATCTTATCATGGGTCTTGCCTACATTCAGCATGGTCTTAATAAAATTTTTCCCGTTCACGCCAAAAACCCAGGCGATACGAACGATAAAGTATTTATCCAGATTCCCCGCGACAGCCAGTTCTCCTGCAAGTTTCGTCTCACCGTACACATTCAGCGGCTTGTAATCCCTGCAGTCCGGCTGCCATGGCTCGGTGCCCTGACCGTCAAATACATAATCCGTGGAAATGTACATCATACTGCAGTCAAGCTCTTTACACACATGGGCGATATTTTCCGTACCTGCCACATTTACCAGGCGGACCTTTTCTTTCTTATCTTCATCCTCCGCAGCATCCACTGCAGTCCAGGCCGCACAATGAATGACCGCGTCAGGCTTCACTTCTGTGAGAACGGCTTTTACCGAAGCAGCATCCGTAATATCCATCTCCTCGATATCTACGCCGATGGCCTCATGATTCCGTTTTTCCAGTTCTACTATACAGTCATGTCCCAGTTGACCTTTGACACCTGTAACCAATACTTTCATAGGTATTTGCTCCTTTTTTTATGCAGATTATCTGTTCTGATACATCTTTTCATAGTAATTTTGATATTCGCCGGAGATAATGGTCTCCCACCACTCTTTGTTTTCCAGATACCATTTGATGGTCTTCTGAATGCCATCCTCGAATTTGGTTTCCGGCAACCAGCCTAATTCGTTGTGGATCTTGGTCGGGTCGATGGCGTAACGCATATCATGGCCCTTGCGGTCTGTCACGTAGGTGATCAGGCTTTCCGGTTTGTCCAGCGCTTTGCAGATAATCTTTACGATATCGATATTTTTCATCTCATTGTGTCCGCCTACGTTGTAGACTTCTCCCACACGTCCTTTGTGAATGATCAGGTCGATAGCCTTGCAATGGTCCTCCACGTACAGCCAGTCACGCACATTCAGGCCTTCGCCGTATACCGGGAGCGGCTTGTCATTTAATGCATTGGCGATCATAAGCGGAATCAGTTTCTCCGGAAAATGATATGGGCCGTAGTTGTTGGAGCATCTGCTGATGGTCACTGGCAGGCCGTAAGTTCTGTGGTATGCCAGGACAAGCAGGTCTGCACCAGCCTTAGAAGAGCTGTATGGGCTGCTGGTATGGATCGGGGTCTCCTCGGTGAAGAACAGGTCCAGGCGGTCCAAAGGCAGGTCACCGTATACTTCGTCGGTGGATACCTGATGATATCTCTGGATACCGTACTTGCGGCATGCGTCCATAAGTACTGCGGTTCCTTTGATGTTGGTGTCCAGGAATACTTCCGGATTCTCAATAGAACGGTCAACATGGCTTTCAGCGGCAAAATTCACCACCATATCCGGGTGTTCCTCTTCAAATAATTTATAAACAGCCTCACGGTCTGTGATGCTTTCCTTTACAAAACGGAAATTCGGGTTGTCCATAGCAGGCTCCAGTGTGGAAAGATTGCCCGCGTACGTAAGACAGTCCAGACAAACGATGCGATAATCCGGGTATTTATTCAACATATGAAATACAAAATTAGATCCGATAAATCCTGCTCCTCCAGTTACGATAATGTTCATAGTGTTTTTCTCCTTTTATTTTTGATGAATTTTTGTTTTTTATCCGCTGTTATTTTAAGTTATCCTCATTATAAAAGATGCCCTAAGGGCACCTTCAAGTGTTTTTTCACATTTTCGTTATTTTTTATAAATTATTCGCTTTATTCCACATTCCTGCAGGAAAAAACACCTGCGTCTTTGGTAATATGAAATCCTTTGGCCGTTTTCTTTTTTACGAAATTCCGAAAATCTTTATAATGATCCACAATATACTGGTTCTGATTCCCATGACAGGACAAAACGTAAGAAATCATGGCCTCCGCATCCGGCACCAGCAGAGAATCTTCATAGGACTGCCAGGTGATCTCCCCGAAAAACGGTGCTAAAATGTCCGCGCCGTCCTCTTTCCCAAACCGCTCATACAGCCGGTCCGCCGACAGGATGATCCGGTCGTCAAAGTCCGTCACCAACTGATTGACCTCCTGCATATGCCTGTGTCCGTAAGTGCTGCAGATAAAACTGCTGCCGGGCTTCAGCACCCGGCGCACCTCACTGCACACCTTTGGAATATCTTCACAGTAAAAGAGCACATGATTGGCGATCACCAGATCAAAGCACTCATCCTCATATGGAAATGCATGGCAGTCGAAGGACGTGAAGGTAAATCTGGTATCTCCCGTGCCGATGGAACGGCGGGCGTCACGAAGCATTCCCTCCGAAATATCTGACAGGATGATCTGGGTGTCCTCCGGTATCTGGTCGTGATTAGCTGTCCAGAGGGTGCCGTCACCGCAGCCGATCTCCAGTATCCGCATCCCCGGCGTGATCCCGCACTGCTGGAATATCCAGGGGAACCAACCCTGTGGATTCTGGGAATAAAGGCTGTGAAGATTGATCCTTGCAGCGATGTTGGAAGCATTCTGGTATTGATTCTTCATGCTCTTTTCCATGCCCATAAGGTGGATCAGATCCAGCATCTTGCTCCAGTCCACGGTCTTCTCCTCCTGAATGGCCTGGGTGGTATCCCGAATCGTCTGGGCGACCACCTGCAGCTGCTCGATGCGGTCCTCCACCAGCTTCAACTGCAGTTTCAGCGAATCCGCCATAAAATGATAATCCGTATCATTGATGGTCATTTCCCGGATATCCTCCAGGGAAAATCCAAGCGATTTCAGCAGAAGGATCTGCTGCAGCCGCGCAAAGTCCGTATCCGTATAGAAGCGCGCCCCATAAGAAGAAACCAGGGACGGTTTCAGAATATTATGATCGTCATAATAACGCAGCGTCTTTTTCGTAATATGTGCCAAAGCGGCAAATTCTCCTGAGGAATAGTAGCCTGGTAATTTCATGGATTCTCCTTATGGTTTATTTCCCTTTTATAATGCCCAGCCTGAGAAAGACCGGGTAAAGATAACTGGCCCCGAAGACCTTTAATTTCTTTGGGCCGGTAACTGCGCCCTCCTGCTCCATCAATTCCATGGCCTTCTGGAAAGCGATCTCGATACTGCTTCTTGTGATGGACTTTTCTTTGCGGTCCACAAACATCTCATAGCCTTTTATGGTATAAGTAAATTCCAGGCCTTTCATGGTGGCAAACGGATGTCCGGCAAAAAGCACCAGCGTCTCCCACAGATTATCCATGGTCAGTTCCTTTGACAACGTCTCTATAGCCGCTTCTCTTTCCATAAGATTTGCCCTTTCCTTTGCACCGATTCATTCTATATGTTACATGAGCCAATGCATTTATCATGCATTGGCTCTGTTTTTATTCTCCGTATATCCACTGTTTCAAATATGCTCTGTTCTTGTCCAGATCCGGCATGAGTACTTCCATACCTTTCCGAAGTGTAACGCAGGAATATGCGCCCTCTTCCGGAATACGGTAACTTTCCATCTCGCCCGCGCCCATGGTAGCCACAGTGTAAACATATCCCAGGATCTCATTGTTGCTCATATCCGTAGTGATCAGCGGCAGCAATGTATCAGCCAGCCCCATAAGAGTAGTCAGGCCTTCGCCCTTCATTTTATTGAATGCCGCCATAACGACTGTTCTCTGGCGTTCCGTACGTCTCCAGTCAGAATTGCCGATGCTTCTGCAGCGTGCGTATTCCAGTGCTTCCTCACCATTCATATGGTTGACACCGGAGGTATAAGAACGGTTCATGTTCTTATTAAAATAGGTTACTTCTGTGTCATTCAAATCAATATCCACGCCATCGATGGCATCGATAATCTTCTGAAATCCGTCAAAATCCACTTCCACATTGGCATCAATGTGAAGACCCAGATTCTTTTCAATGGTCTGATCCAGCAATTCAAATCCGCCGAACTGATATGCCGCATTAATACGGTTATCGCTGTATCCCGGTATCTGCACGTAAGTGTCACGCATGATGGAGGTGATCTTGATCGCGTTCTGCTTTTTATTGATGCTCACAACAATGTTTGTATCCGAACGCTGACGGCTTTCACCGGAACGCTTGTCCTGACCGACCAGCAGGATATTTACCACATCCTTGTCCTGCATGATATTGGTATCAGCCTCCGGCCATTCTACCTCTTCCTCGTTCACTACAGGCAGTTCCGGATTGATTTCCTCCGTTGTCTCGAAGGTTTCTTCCGCGGGATCCACTTTCTCCACAGTTACCGGGTCTACCTTTTGTATTTTATCCAGGGTAATCTGCACATATCCATATGCAAGGCCTACCAGCAGCACGCATATAGCAACCACTGTAATAACTATCTTCGCCCACATCGGTAATTTCTTATGGGATTTTTTCTTACTATGATGGTTATGGCTATGGTGACGATGCTCTTTCTTCTCAGATTCTGTAGCCTTCGGTGCATCCGCCTGTATCTGTGCCACTTCCTTCTGCAGCTGTTTTTGCAGCTCGATCTCTTCTGGTGTAAGATTTTCCTTGTCCATTCTGCTCCTCTTTTTATCCTTTTGTTGAATGTTCATTTTTACATTTCTCTTTATTATGCCAATAATGGCGCCTGTTGTCAAATCGAAACATGTATTTTTTACTGCATTTTATTACTTTTATCATAAGTACAGGGGGGATTTTTATTGTTTTTGGGTTATTTTGATGTCAGAAAAAGCCATAATCCTGATATCTCCACCCCTCACCCCCAAATCGCCATACTCCGCCTCTTTTGTTCCATGGACGAATGCACATATCGGTTCAATGTAATATTCACATTCGAATGCCCCAGTATCTCGCTTAGAGTTTTTGCGTCGAAGCCTATTTCCACACATCTTGTAGCGAATGTATGCCGCAGGGCGTGGTAATTTACGTTGTTGATCTCACAGAATTTCAGATATCTGTCCAGAATGTTTTCCATGGTCCGCGGTTCTATGTACATATCCACCCTTCCGGTGAGGATATAGGCGGACTGCGGGAGCATCTGCAATATCTCCAGGCGTTTCAGGAGAAAGGTCGGGATGGGAATGTCACGGTTGGATGAAAGGCTTTTGGGCTCTGTAATGATGACTTTGGTCTTCCTTCCAGAGCCAGCGTTCAGATTCTGTATACGCTGCATGGTATGGCGCACCTGCAGGATGCCGGTCTCCAACTTGATATTTTCCGCCCTCAGCGCGCAGACCTCCCCCAGACGCAGCCCCATATACAGGCTCAGCAGGATTCCTGTCTTTTTCGGGTCCTCATCCTGCAGAAGAAAATTCACCAGCCGCCCCTGCTCCTCCTCACTCAAAAGCAGCACCTCCGTATTGCGCATACGGATCCGAATCTGGTCAAAATGGCACGGAATCTCAAGCCCCTGCCCTGCAGCGAATCTACAAATCCCCTTAGCCACAGTGAAGATGTCCTTCACCGATTTATCCGACAGCCCTTTCGCTGTCCGCACATTCCCATCCAGCAGTTTTTCCTCAATGAAATTTTCTATAACCGACGTAGTGACTTCACCCACTTCCAGCTGCCCCAGGTCCGGAATGATATGATTTTTAACGATGTTATGATACTTCACGTACGAAGTCTCCTTGATGCGGAATCGCACATTGCGCAGCCACTGCTCCGCCATCTCCGCCATGTGTATCTGTCCCCTCTGGTCCGATTCCGGCTCCCGCTTCACAAATTTCTCGAATCCACGGTGGAAGAAATTCAACATTCTTTGCTTAAAATACTTTTCTTTTTCCTGCATCGTTCCACACGCTTCGCATTCATCGTCCGCACCGGCCGATTATACATCCCTTTCTTATATGGTAAATAACTACTGACCGCCACCCTTGAAATCTGCAGGTCCGCCGCAATCTCATCCACCGTCATCCCCTGACGATCCAATTCGGCCACCTGCACAGACCGCTCACACGCATATTCCCCCAGCGTGATCAATATCTTCCTGACCTTCTGATAAGCAATCGGCCTCCCTGTCCTCTCCGCCACCAGCACAGCCGCCGCCTTCAGCGAAAAACACTCCCGATAACAGGTGCTCACCAGTTCCATGTATTTCTTATTCTTCTGTTCATCTATTATTTTTTTCTTCCTACCCATAGGTTTCACCGTTCTTTAATTATTTTGGCGCAAAGAAAAACACCATCAGAAAATTAATTCTGATAGTGCTTAATCTATTGGATAAACGCAAAAACAGCTATTTCTATACACGTTCCATCACCATAGCCAATGCATTTTTTTATTAAGCAGTTAATTGAGCCAATTTTTTCTCTATGTACCATCGAAGTATTCCAACATATGGCTCCATTTTATCTGACTGCTGCGAATATATTTGTTGCATTTTAACCAAAAAATTCCGTTTACTATTCCTCTCTTTATATGGCATCATCAAATTCTTTTTGCAGTTCCAGTATATAATCCGGCTGTACATTTATGTCCATAACCTCCTGCAAAACCTCTCCGACTGTTTTCCCATAAGTTTTACTTTCCGGTTGATAAAGTTTGAATCGATCTAACACCCAGATATTCTCCTTCGGAACATTGACAAGAATACTTGGTGAATGCGTTGTCATAACAAATTGAACATTGGGAAACGTGTTGGTCAAATCAGCTACGATTTTCTTTTGCCACATTGGATGCAAATGCATATCTATTTCATCGATCAGCACTACTCCCGGCGTTTCCAATACATTTTCTAACAAGTCAGGATTCAACAAAGCCATTCGGTATGCTATATCTGCCACCAGACTGATAATCCCCTTTTCCCCATCGCTTAACATTCTCACAGGAAATTTTTCTGCAGAATCATCTCTGAAAATCGTAATCTCCAACTCATGATTTTTCACATTATAAGCAAACTTTGCATCCGTCACATTCTTGTCTACACTCAAATAGCATTTTCGCAATGCACGTTTTACCGCCTCCAGTTCTGGAACAGCATGCCCTTCCTGGAGTTGAATATACGTCATATCTTCAAACCACTGCACCATCTGCTTCTCATTAGATTCTGCCGCGATACAGTCCACATACGCCATCTGTCTATTCAGTTTTTCACCTTTAACATGTGTAGTACGGTTTCTCTTTTGCAGCCATAAGCGCCCCGTTCCATAATATGCAACCAAGGGAAGTACACAACCTTTGCGCCCTGAACGCACCTCGTCCTGTAAAAATTTTGCATGCTCTACAATCAGCTTCAGGTTACCATGTGTCGTCCTTCGGCCTATCCCATTCAGTTCTCGCTGCCACTCTATGATGCGTGTTTCTCTTTGATCAAATTCTGCTTTCGCGTAAACCTCTACAGGAAACTGCTCCTGTGCATCAATCCTGCTGCCTGCCTCGAACATTTTGTAATGCACATCCTCCTGCTGAATATAATTACTTCTAATATTATCAAATCCGGAAAGATATCCTCCCAATGCAATTGCCAGGCCATCCAAAATAGTGGATTTTCCTGCTCCATTCACACCGATCAAGATATTTAAATTTTGATTTAATGATAGTTCAAGATTCTCAAAACATCTAAAATTTTTCAATCTCAATTTACTAATCCGCATCATACATCCTTCCTAACCCATTGTTTAACATCACGCTGCATATATTTCTATCATTGTATCACGCCACTACCCAAAATACCAGTACCCCGCATTTTGATTTTTAAACCGTTTCAATACACGTTTTCCCCAACACGACGTAATGCGCCGTGCTGTTTTATTCTTTTAATCTCTTCGGAACAAATCTCTTGTTTTGTTGTTCATTGCTTTTGTGTAAACTTTCATTAAATGCCTTCTTTCTATATAAATTTGTCTTTACATGACCAACACTGCATGATACAATCCTTTTACAGCAGTTCTTGCTGTATCTTTGGCACATCGTCAATTATTCCATTTCAAAATCAATCCTATACAAAGGAAGTGATGCCTATAATCGTCTTACCCCTTTTTGACACTTTTGACACCATTCACCACACAAACAAGGAGACACTATGACCAAAATCATAAAAGAAGAAGAACAACATCTCTTAGAAATCGACGGAAGTATCGTTCGTTACCGCATGACAAATGACTATATGTTTCGTGCAGTTCTGCAAAAAAGT
>JAQUWF010000019.1 GCA_028692975.1 Lachnospiraceae bacterium | reverse complement strand
ATGAAGAGGAACTGAAGAAATTCAAACCGAGTCTGGATGTGGATGAGGCCGAGGGGGCTATTTACAGCAGGGATCTGACGGATGTTATCGATATCCTGAAAGAGATGCTCAAGGAAACCAGTTCAAGTCAGAAGGAATAGGGGAAAACAATGAATTGTATGAATTGTGGCGCCCTCTTGACGGAATCTGCCTACTGCCCGAAATGTGGCTGCGATGTGGTTGTACAGAAGCAGGCCATCGTTTTGTCCGGATTATTTTATAATCAGGGTTTGGAAAAAGCAGGCATCCGTGACTTGTCCGGGGCGATCGACCAGTTAAAAAGAAGTTTGAAATTCAATAAATTAAATGTACCGGCCAGAAATCTTCTGGGCCTGGTGTATTTTGAGACCGGCGAAGTGGTGGCGGCTCTCAGCGAGTGGGTTATCAGCAAGAATATCCAGCCGGAGGGAAATATTGCGGCTGAGTACATCAACCGTCTGCAGAAGGATGCCAATAAACTGGACACCATCAACCAGACCATCAAGAAGTACAATCAGGCACTGCAGAACTGCCGTGACGGCAATGAGGATGTGGCGCTGATCCAGCTGAAAAAGATACTGGCACAGAATCCGAAATTGATCAAGGGATATCATCTGCTGGCTCTTCTGCATATGCGAAATGAAGATTATGAGAAGGCCAGAAAGACGCTGAAGAAGGCGGCACGTATCGATAAGACGAACACCACGACCCTGCGTTTTCTGCGGGAGGTGGACGAGCAGACCGGAACGGTGACCAGTCTGGAGCCACGCTGGCATGCCTGGGGGAACCGGGAGAAGACGACAGGCGGCGAGCCGACTGTTTATACCGTGGATAATGACACCATCGTGCAGCCACCTACTTTCCGGGATACAACTATCGGTGCGACCCTGGTTAATATTGGCATAGGACTGCTCATCGGTGCGGCGACGGTATGGTTCCTGTTTATGCCGGCCAAGACACAGGATATCAACCGGACAGCCAATGATAAGGTGACGGAATACAGCAATACCATGGCTTCCCAGGCGGCGCAGATCCTGCGTTTGCAGGATGAGATCACCACTTCCCAGGGGACGGTGGAGACGGCGAATACCCAGATCGATGAGGCGACCAGAAAGACGGACAGCTATGAGAATCTGCTCAAGGCAGTCAATGCGCTGAATGGAGAAAGTTACACTACAGCGGCTACGGCACTGACCAGTGTGGATGCATCACTCCTGTCTGTGGATGCCAAGGCTACTTATGATTCTATTTTCAGTCAGGTGCAGAGCACCATGTTTAAGAAGTTGAAAGAGATAGGTATGGATGCCTTCGATAATAAGGATTACGCCACGGCAATCACCAATCTGACTCAGGCCATGGCGATCCAGAAAGAAGACTATGAGGTCATGAATTATCTGGCGCATTCCTATCGGCTGAGCGGCGATACGGCGAATTCTGACGTTACCTTCCAGCTGATCATTGATACGTTCCCGGGAACGAAACGGGCGACTAATGCACAGGCATATTTAAGTACCAACCAGTCAGCAGAAAATACCTCCAATGGGGATGAAGATACAGGAACAGAACAAGAATAAGAGAAACCTCTAAAACGGGGATACACAGTTAATCTGTGTATCTCCGTTTTTTAGCAGCAGAGACAGGGAAAGGAGGTGCACTATGGACTATCGGATTCAGGAAGATTACCTGTATGTTTTTTTACCGACGGAATTGGATCATCACAGCACGGAATCTATTCGGCGGGAATGCGACGAACTTTTGTACGATAATGAGATTCTGCATATTGTTTTTGATTTCGGGGAAACGTCCTTTATGGACAGTTCCGGGATTGGCGTTTTGATGGGCAGATACCGCATGATCAGCAAACTGGGCGGCGATGTGACGGCTATACATGTGAATGACCGGGTATATAAGATATTGAATCTGGCTGGTTTACATAAAGTGATGGAAATCAGTCAGGAAAAGATTTGGAATAAGAGGATGTAATGGAAGGGAGAATAAAAATGGGGAACACCAATGAAATGTCTATGGAATTTGACAGCCGTTCCTGTAATGAAGGATTTGCCAGGGTTGCCGTGGCGGCGTTTATCACACAGCTCAATCCCACGCTGGAGGAAGTCTCGGACGTGAAGACTGCCGTGTCGGAGGCGATTACCAACGCAATCATCCATGCCTATGACAAGGAGGTAAAAAAGATCCGCATCGACTGCAAGGTCGTGGAGCATGAGATGTATGTGACAGTGACGGACTATGGGAAGGGCATAGAGAATGTGGAAAAAGCCATGGAGCCCTTTTTTACCACAAAGCCGGAGGAAGACAGGTCGGGGATGGGATTTGCCTTTATGGAGGCTTTTATGGACGAGGTCGTGGTCATATCAGAGTTGGGAAAGGGCTGTGCTGTTCATATGAAGAAAAAAGTGGGCGTGGGCACCAGCCCCTTTATGTGAGGAGGGTTTATGGAACAGACCCTTGCACTTTTTACACAGGCCCATGCGGGCGATAAAGAGGCAAGAGATACGTTGGTGCAGGCGAATACAGGACTGGTCTGGAGCATTGTGACACGATTCAAAAACCGGGGAGCGGAACTGGAGGATCTGTTTCAGATAGGCAGTATCGGTCTGATGAAGGCTATCGACCGGTTCGACCTGAAGTTCGAGGTGAAATTTTCCACCTATGCAGTTCCTATGATCATGGGGGAAATCAAGCGGTATCTGCGGGATGATGGCATGCTGCGGGTCAGCCGCACCCTGAAGGAACAGGCCAGACACATTTATCATGTGCGGGAGGAACTGGAAAAGGAACTGGGGCGGGAGCCGACCCTTGTGGAACTGTCCAGGCACGCAGAGTGCCCTATGGAGGAGATGGTGGAGGCCATGGAAGCCGTCTCGGAAGTGGAATCCCTGCAGAAGGTTATTTATCAGGGCGAGGGCAATGAGATATCCCTTATGGATAAGTTGGAGGAGCCGCGGAATTCGGAGGAAAATCTGTTGAACAGGCTGATGATCGAACAGATATGGGGGCTTCTCACCGGGCAGGAGCGGAAATTGATTTATATGCGTTATTTTCAGGAAAAGACTCAGTCAGAGATCGCCAGGGAACTGGGCATGACCCAGGTGCAGGTATCCCGGATGGAGAAAAAAATATTATTATCTTTGCGAAATCAGGTATAGGGAAAGGAAAACTGAAAATACTAAAGAGCAGAATGAAAAGAGGAGACAAGGGTGAAAAGACGGACGGTAGTTTATATTGTGCTCCTGCTTCTGGTTATCCTGGCAGGTGTAGTCAGCTATTATATCTTTTTCGGAACGAAGCCGGAGGAAGTACAGGGAGGAACACTGGTCTATGAGCGAAACATTATATATCCAGACAGAGAAGAATGTGAAAATCTATGAGGAAAGCGTACATCTGGAGGACATTGCCAAATTATCTGCCAGCGATGAGCATGTGCTGGCAAGGAACCGCGCTCTGCATATTCTGACGCTGCCAAAGGGAAAGCCAGGCAGGTACGTGATCAACGCCATGGACCTGGTCCAGGCAGTGCAGAAGAAGGAAGACGCGGTGGATGTGGTGCATATGGGGGAGACGGAGATGATCCTGACGCTGGAGACCGGGAAGAATCCAGCCAAGCTCTGGACGGGGATCAAGACTTTGTTTATCTGTCTGATCACGTTTTTTGGAGCGGGCTTTTCTATTATGACTTTTAATACGGATGTGGATACGTCCGGGCTTTTCCAGAATGTGTACGAGTGGTTTACCGGACAGCCATCCAATGGATTTACCGTGTTGGAATGGATGTATTCCGTAGGCATCGGTATAGGGGTGATTTTTTTCTTTAATCATTTTGGCAAGACGAAGCTTACCCAGGACCCCACACCTATGGAAGTGCAGATGCGGCTTTATGAGGATGACGTGAATACCACTATTCTGGAGCAGAATAAGCGGGAGGGGAAAAGCAAATGAATATAGGAGTGTGGCTTGCGGGATTTACGGGACTGGCGGCCGGGTCAGTGATTGCCGGCGGGCTGGTGGCCCTGTTTATTGCTCTTCGCATAATCCCCCGATATGCGGGTATCACGCGCACGGCACAGCATGTCATGCTGTATGAGAATTGTGCGGCAGCAGGGGCCGTTGTAGGCAATCTGGTCACGATTTTTAATTTGAAACTTCCCATGGGGTATGTGGGCACCGGGATTTTTGGGTTGTTTGCAGGTATTTATCTGGGCGGATGGCTCATAGCACTGACGGAGATCGTGGACATTTTTCCGATTTTACTGCGGCGCATGGGGATGGTGGGTGGCCGTGGCTGGATTGTGCTGAGTATTGCAGTTGGAAAAATATTGGGTGCGCTACTCTTTTTCTGGCAGCGCTGGTGAGGAGAACAAGATGATAATAGAGATGGACAAGGAAAAACAGGATAAAGCAGAGCAGCAGAAGGAGTATGAGGAACTGGTGGACAAGGTGACGCCGACCCACAGTTTATTCAAGAATATGCTGAATGCCTTCTGGGTGGGCGGACTGATCTGTGTGCTGGGACAGGTGTTTTTGAATGTGGCGAAGTCTTATGGTCTGGATCAGGAGATGGCAGGCGCATGGTGTTCCATGCTGCTGGTGGGACTTAGCGTGCTGCTGACGGGCTTGAATGTATATTCGCTCATGGCCAAACTGGGCGGAGCCGGAACGCTGGTGCCCATCACAGGATTCGCCAATTCCGTGGCAGCTCCGGCTATCGAATTCAAAAAAGAGGGCCAGATCTTTGGCATCGGCTGCAAGATCTTCACCATCGCCGGCCCAGTCATCTTATATGGTATTTTCACCAGTTGGGTGCTTGGCTTAATCTACTGGGCTACAGGCTGGTGCGGCTGATATTGTAAAAAATTCATAGACATTTGGCAATATTTGGTGGCGTGGCGTAAAAGATAAGCAAGTTGCCCAAAGAGGCGGAAGTATTTGGCAGCGGTGTGGGAAAGATAGGCATGTTACCAAAAGAGGGCGAGGTATTTGGCAGCCATGTGGGAAAGACAAGCATGTTACCAAGAGTGGACGGAGTATTTGGTAGCCAACCGTAAAAGACAGGCATGTTGCCAAAAGAGGCGGAAGTATTTGGCAGCAGTGCGTGAAAGACAAGCATGTTACCAAAAGAGGCGGAAGTATTTAGCAACGGTGCATGAAAGATAAGCATGTTACCCAAATAGGGCGAAATATTTGGCAGCCATGTGGGAAAGACAAGCATGTTACCAAAAGAGGGCGAGGTATTTGGCAGCCATGTGGGAAAGACAAGCATGTTACCAAAAGAGGACGAGGTATTTGGCAGCCATGTGGGAAAGACAAGCATGTTACCAAAATAGGGCGAAATATTTGGCAGCCATGTGGGAAAGACAGGCATGTTACCAAAATAGGCGGAAGTATTTGGCAGCGGTGCGGGAAAGACAGGCATGTTACCAAAAGAGGGCGAAGTATTTGGCAGCGGTGCGGGAAAGACAGGCATGTTACCAAAAGAGGGCGAGGTATTTGGCAGCGGTGTGGGGAAAATGAACATGTTACCAAAAGAGGGCGAAGTATTTGGCAGCGGTGCGGAAAAGACAAGCATGTTACCAAAAGAGAACGAAATACTTGGCAGCGGTGTGGGAAAGACAAGCATGTTACCAAAAGAGGCGGAAGGATTTGGCAGCGGCGCGGGAAAGACAAGCATGTTACCAAAAGAGGCGAAAGTATTTGGCAACCAGCCGTGAAAGACAAGCATGTTGCCAAAAGAGGCGGAAGGATTTGGCAGCAGTGCGTGAAAGACAAGCATGTTACCAAAAGAGGCGGAAGGATTTGGCAGCAGTGCGTGAAAGACAAGCATGTTACCAAAAGAGGCGAAAGTATTTGGCAGCGGTGCATGAAACACAAGCATGTTACCAAAAAAGGCGGAAGTATTTGGCAGCCAGCCGTGAAAGACAAGCATGTTACCAAGAGATGCAGAAATACTTGTCAGCCAGTCGAGAAAGGCAAGCATGTTACCAAAAGAGGCGGAAGTTTTTGGCAACGGTGCATGAAAGATAAGCATGTTACCAAAAAAGGCGGAATTATTTGGTAGCAGTGCGTGAAAGATAAGCATGTTGCCAAAAGAGACGGAACTATTTCGCAGCGGTTTGGGAAAGATAATCATGTTACCAAAAGAGGTAAAAGTATTTGGCAGCCAGCCGGAAAAGGCAAGCATGTTACCAAAAGAGGCGGAAGTATTTGGCAGCCAGCTGTGAAAGACAAGCATGTTGCCAAGAGAGGGTGAAGTATTTGGCAGCTAGCGGGAAAAGGCAAGCATGTTACCAAGAGTGGACGGAGTATTTGGCAGCCAGTCGTAAAAGATAAGCATGTTGCCAAAAGAGACGGAACTATTTGGCAGCGGCGCAGAAGAGCGTAAGCTTGCTATAAAGAAGGGGAGATGCGTTTGGAAACTGGATAGAAAACTACATATAGCATAATTATATTAGGTCAAAAAATGTCGCTTGATCAGATGGTCGATTTCTTCTGAACTGATGGGGTGTGCCTGGGTTTCGTAGGTTGTGAGTAGATTGATGCCGGGAATGATATTATGATTTCCATATAACTTGAGTTTGTTAAAAGCAGAGTCACGATAAGCGGGATTGTCCATCATACCGAAATGTTCAAAATAGTACAGGGTCTGTAGGGATGGGTGGAGAATGGTGAAGTCCGGAAAAAGTTTGACTTCGCCGAGATGCAGCGCGCATTCATAGCGGTAGGGGATGTGTTTTAAGAAGAGGCTATTGGCAATTAATACTTCTGATTTAGAACGAACAAGATGTCCGGCCAGAGTCTTATGAATCAAATGTTCGGGATGATTTTGGCTGCGTTCATAATCTTCCTGGTACCAGAAACGAAGTTGCAATGGGAAATCCTGAAGTTGTGATTGCAGCAAATTAAAATACAAGGATTTTTCATTCAGCATATCAGAGGATGTTTTCCCTTGAAATTGACATTTGGGAAGCAAATCATTTAAAAGTTTCAACTCCTTATTCTTTTCCTCATATTGCAGTGTCTTAAACCGCTTCAGCGTAAGCACCTGTGCCAGGGCCTGATCGCGCTTTTTTATATACAGGGGATGCCGTCCATTGCAAAGATAGTACTTTGAATATTTTCCATTTTTAGTGGCAAAAAGATTTCCATCTGGAAAATCCTTTAATTCTTTTTCCAGATCCAGCACCTCTGACTGTAACTGGGCCTGAAGTGGGCAAAGTTGTTCATATAACATAGTAATACTCCTTTTTTGAATTTGAAATGGTAGGTGGGAACAAATCAGATATATGATTTTGAGATGAAAATTAGAATGTGAGTTTTAGTATATATAATTCTGTACAAAAAAACAAGTAATATAATGAAAATTTTATTTTAAATTTTAATTTCGAACCCAGTTACCAAAAGTCGCTACAATTTTTGGTAACAAGCTTATCTTTTCCGTCTGGTTACCCAAAGTCGTTTCATCTTTTGGCAACAAGCCTATCATGTCCGTCCGGCTACCCAAAGCTTTTGCATTTTGGGGTAACAAGCCTATCATTTCCATTCAGCTGCCAAAAGCCGCTTCGCTTTTTGGCAACAAGATTATCTTTGCCGTCTGGCTACCCAAAGCATTTTCAATTATTGGTAACAAGCCTATCATTTCCATTCAACTGCCCAAAGCCGCTGCATTTATTGGTAACAAGCCAATCATATCCATGAGGCTGCCCAAAGCCGCTTCGCTTTTTGGCAACAAACTTATATTTGCCGTCTGGCTACCCAAAGCATTTTCGATTATTGGTAACAAGCCTATCATTTCCATTCAGCTGCCAAAAGCCGCTGCATTTATTGGTAACAAACTTATCTTTGCCGTCTGGCTACCCAAAGCATTTTCGATTATTGGTAACAAGCCTATCATATCCATTCAACTGCCCAAAGCCGCTGCATTTATTGGTAACAAGCCAATCATATCCATGAGGCTGCCCAAAGCCGCTTCGCTTTTTGGTAACAAGATTATCTTTGCCGTCTGGCTACCCAAAGCATTTTCGATTATTGGCAACAAGCCTATCATATCCATTCAGCTGCCCAAAGCCGCTGCATTTATTGGCAACAAGCTTATCTTTGCCGTCTGGCTACCCAAAGCATTTTCGATTATTGGTAACAAGCCTATCATATCCATGAGGCTGCCCAAAGCCGCTTCGCTTTTTGGCAACAAGATTATCTTTGCCGTCTGGCTACCCAAAGTATTTTCATTTATTGGTAACAAGCCGCTTCATTTCCCATCAACTGTCAAAGCGGTTTACATAATGCGAAATATGAGTCGGAAATATTGGCTGTGGCGGACTTGGGTTTTCAATTTGTGGGGGTGCCATGGTTGTAGTTCTTTACGAATGAATAAAAAATTGCTACAATATAAGACAAATGAGAAGTGGGAGATGTGACAGATGGTTAAATGTTCAAATTGCGGTGCCATGTTTGATGAGCATGAGCCCAAATGCCCTTATTGCGATACGCTGTACTTTCCGGGGGCGGAAGAGGAGTATCTGGAGCAGCTGGATGATGTGAAGGAAGACGTGGAAGATCTGAAGGATTATTCCATGGAAGAATATAAGAAAACCGTAAGGAAAGAAAGTCTCTCCTCCGGGAAAATCGTGCTGATTGTATTATTGATCGCGGCGGTGGTGTCCGGTGGGCTGTTTGGATTGTTTGTTTATAATGAACATACATATAATCAGGAAGCGAAAAACAAGGTAGCCTGGGTGAGGGAGAACGCTCCGGAGTTGAATAAGATGTATGAGGCAGGGGACTTCGATGGCTTATTGAAGTATATGCACGAGCTGAGTGATGAGGATGCAATATATTTCTGGGGCTGGAATCACGCGGAGTTTATGTTGGCATATTATGAACATGAGAACATGTTTGATGAGAAAAAGGAGCAGGATAAGCGCATTAATGCAGCAGTGATACTGATGGAAGGTATCTATACGGAGACCATGACTTCCACAGATAAGAAAAAAGTGGCGGAATATCAGCAGGAAGCGGAAAAATTCCTGTCGGAAGAGACAGATATGACAAAAGAGGATATAAAAAAATATTATGAGGAGGAGATACAAGGATGAGATGTCCAAGCTGTGGCGGTGACATAAGGATACAGGACAAGGTGTGTCCATATTGCGGAATGCCAAACCAGGAATTCCTGAAACATCAGGAAGCTATGCAGCATTACGAAAAAGAATTTGAAAAAACAAAGACAGACGTATATCAGGAAACAGAAAAAACAAAGCGTTTCAGCGGCCGGGTACTGGTGATCGCAGGTCTTGTGGTAGCCAATGTGCTGGCACTGCTTCTCGTTTTTAATTCCTATAATATTGTGGATATGTTCCGCACTTCAGCCATTAACGCAAAGCTTTCCACCTATCAGTCCGGCATGGACAAATTGCTGGAAGATGGGGATTATGTGGGTGTATATGAATATTATTATGCAAACGATTTATATTCTGCGGATGGGCTTCGTAATTATAGCAGCGTGATGGATGTTGCAGGGGATTATGTCGCTGTTCTGCGGGGGATCAACAAAATGATCATAGCCGAGGCCGATCAAAAGGAGAAAGATGAGTATGACGATCCGGCGGAGTATGTAGCCAACAATCTGGAAAGTTATTTCAGTGTTTCCAGTGCCAGTTATTTTGTTGATGAGGCGCGTATGAAAGAAGGGCATGAGGAGTACGTGGCGGATATGCAGGAGCAGATAAGACAGATGACGAAAACATACTGTCACATTACGGATGAAGACTGGGAGTCCTTCAAGTTCATGTCCAAGGCGGGTATTCAGAAAATATTGGAAGAGAGGGCGGCATAAAATGAAAAAGAAAAGCCATATAGGATTAAATATCGCGATCACACTGCTTTCTATTTCCTTTGCTGTTTTACTGCTGATCGGGATCGCCATGTTTCGTTCCAACAGTTATTCCCGTAGTCCTGCAAAAGAGGAATCTATGTATTATTATGTTCGTAGTCATGATTTCTTTGAACTGGTAAATCATGTAGACAGCAATAACAGTTTGGGATACCAGCCGACGGATAACGAAAAGGAATACTACGCGCTGGCGGATTGTTATGAGAATGCATTCCGGTACAAAATGTATCTGGATAATGGAGAGAAAGACAAAGCTGCGGCATGTTTGCAGGTTGTGCAGGATGCAGAAGAACAGACGGGTATCCTGAGTTCCGAGGTGGATTACATAAAGGAACTGTTCGGTATTCAGGCTGCGGCATAAAGAATTTAAAAGAAAAGAAGTGATTATTTTGACGAAAGATATGACACAGGGCAGCCCCATGCGGCTGATTCTGAATTTTACGATTCCTCTTATTCTGGGGAATCTGTTTCAACAGATTTATAATATAGCGGATTCCATTATCGTGGGCCGCACGCTGGGGACGGATGCCCTGGCGTCGGTGGGAGCCAGCACTTCCATCGTATTTTTGATTATCGGTTTCGTTATGGGGACCTGCAGTGGCTTCGCCATACCGGTGGCGCAAAATTATGGCGGGAGGCAGTTTTCGGATATGCGCTGCTATGTGATGAACGGTATGCTGCTGGCTGCAGGGCTGGCGGTGGTACTGACGGTGCTGACCTGCATTTTCTGTATGCCGATCCTGACCTGGATGGGTACCCCGGAGAATATTATTCAGGGGGGATACGATTATCTCATCGTTATCTTTATAGGCATACCCTTTAGCTTCCTCTATAATATGCTGGCCGGTATCATCCGGTCGCTGGGTGACAGCCGCACGCCATTTTTGTTCCTTTTGCTGTCCACCGTTTTAAATATTATCGGAGACTTTGTGTTTATCCTGTATTTTCATATGGGTGTGGAGGGAGCGGCTATTGCGACCGTACTGGCCCAGGCGGTATCAGGCATCCTCTGCCTGATCTACATGCAGAGACGTTTTGATATTCTGAAACTGCAACCGGAGGAGAAAAAGCCGTCACCCGCGCTTATGGGAAGACTGCTCTACATAGGGATTCCCATGGGGCTGCAATTTTCTATCACAGCCATCGGCAGTATCATGCTGCAGACGGCGATCAACGGACTGGGCACGGTCATCGTGACTGCCTATGCTGCCGCCATGAAGATCAAGCAGCTGGTTATGTGTCCCTTTGACGCCATCGGTAATGCCATGGCAACCTTCGGCGGACAAAATCTCGGTGCAGCCAAATACAAACGGATCTATCAGGGCTTGCGTGCCAGCCTTACCATCGGCATTGTTTACGGGATCATTGCCTTTTTGATCCTGTTTTTCCAGGGGAGCAACATTGCCTCCCTCTTTATAGATAAATCTAACGTGGAGATACTGGCAGCGGCACAGCAGTACCTTACGACCATCGGTATCTTTTACTTTGTGCTGGCTATTCTCGTCATCACCAGAAGTGCCATCCAGGGCCTGGGCTACAGTATGCTGGCCTTTTTTGCCGGTGCGCTGGAAATGATCGCGCGGACCTTTATGGCTTTGGCAATTATACCGCGTTACGGTTATCCGGCGGCCTGCTTTACAGATCCAGCAGCCTGGGTTTCTGCCACGGTGTTTTTGATACCGCTTTTCTTCTATGTTATGAGAAAGATCCAGAAGAAGGCAAAGGCGGTGCCCCTCTAAAAGGAGAAAACTATGATACAAATGAGAAATGGAAAGAAAATGGCTTTTCTACTGTGTGGGCTGCTCTTAACAGGCTGTGGCCAGACAGAGCAGGAATCTCCGGTGGAGATCACCATGATCCATGGATGGGGCGGGACCGTAAAGACCCATGCCCTCATGCAGGAAATCTACGATGCCTTTGATCAGGGAAATGCGGATATCGTCTTGAATTGCCAGCCTTCTTCGGACAGCTCCATCGCCGTGGAGAAGGCCAATAATATGCTGGCCGTGGACAAAATGCCGAATATCGTTAGCACCAATGGACAGTATTATTATGTGAAGAATGCAGAAAAAAAGGGAAAGGCGCTGGATCTCATGCCCTATATCCAGGCAGATGAGACGCTGGCATCTTCTATTTCAAAGGAGGTGCTGGATGACTGGACCAATGAGGACGGTGCCATCTATACGCTTCCGGATGCACTGGAGATCATGGGATACTGGTACAACACCAAGTACTTTGAGGCGGCTGGGATCGTGGACGATGAGGGAAAGGCCAAGCCACCTGGCACCTGGGAGGAATTTTATGCAGACTGTGAGAAATTAAAAGCATGGCAGGCACAGCAAAGCGACATGGAACAGATCTATGCCCTGGAGGATGTCCAGGTGGTGGAAAACCTTTTCCTGGCCAGACTGGCAGGGGAGAATGCGGAGGGGCTGGCCATGGTAAAGGCCCTGCCGGAAGACTTCGACAGGGATACCTTCCGCAGCGTGGTGACGGATTTTCAGAAGATCTGGAGCTATTCTGCAGATACGGACAGCCTGGATAATGCGCGGCAGTACTTTAAGGAAGGCAAGTCAGCCATGTACTTTAATGGAATATGGGAGAGGGAATCCTTCCGGGACTCCAAACAGGAGGAAGATATTGCCTATGCCAATTATCCCACTAACTCAGGAGGAAGCCTTTCCTATATTTCGCCATCCTCCGGCTATGTGTTGTATGACAGCCCGGACGAGCGGCAGAAGGAGGCGGAGATCCGTTTCCTGAAATATATCCTTTCCACGGAGGCGCAGACCAAGATGGCCATGGAGACCGGACAGGCACCCACCAATCCCAATGTGGATATTGACAAAATCACGGTGGCGGATCCGCTTCTCGGCAGTGCTCTGAAGGAAGCGCATGATGCAGATATTCAGATCCGCTCCATCAGTTCCGTGTGGAATAGTGAACGCATTTCCCTCCTGACAGGGGATCTGAAAGAGGCAAGCCTTGGCGGAGCAGCATTGGAAGACATGATCCTTCGGTTAAATGATGCTGTGGAATAAGAAAAACAGATAAAGATGCACTTTTTTTACTGATTTTTGATTTTTTAAAAGAATCGGTAAAGAAAGTGCATCTTTTGGTAAAAAAAGGATCAAAAACAAATCCTATCGTTCATTCAAACCTCCGGGGCCAGATGCTATATTTAATGTATCAAATGAAAAGAAACAGAAATAAGGAGGATGGATATGAAAAGAAAGGTTATAAGTATTTTGTTGAGCGTGGCTATGGTATCTACCATGTTTGTGGGATGCGGTTCTGATAATACCACAAAAAAGGACGATACGGCGACGGAGGATACAAAAACAGAGGACACAAAGACAGAAGATACAAAGACGGAAGACATTGCAACTGCAGATAGCGAGCTGCCAACCATCACGTTTACCCATGGTTATTATCATGATGAATCTGAGTGGGCAGCGGCCGGCGAGATGCGAGCTATTTACCAGGAATTTGCAGATGCCCACAAGGATGAATTTAACTTTGTGATCAAAGCAGATGAGTCTGGTGCAGAGGGTATCTACAACACGGCACTGAATGATCTGAGTGCAGGAGAATTCTACGATATCGCTGATTTCGGCGGCTGGGACATTACTCCGGTAGCTTCCGCATCGGATGCGATCCTGGACTTGAAACCATATCTGGACGAGGACGCGGACTTTAAGGCAGGCGTTGGTGTCTGCTATGATCAGAATACCACAGAGGACGGAAAAATCTATTCCGTACGTGAGCAGATTGAGGGTGTTGGCTTCTGGTACAATGCGGCACTGTTTACACAGGCAGGTGCAACAACACCGGATCAGTGGCAGACCTGGGATGATTTCAACACGGCAGTAGATGCACTTGTGGCAGCAGGCGTCACACCATTTGGTCTCAATGCAGGCTGGCCGACCAACATTATGCTGGCAGCTTATATGCAGGGCAACGATGCTTCCAGAGCATGGTATGAGGCAGGCAAGACAGTAGAAAGCTTTGATAATGACAGCTTCAAAAATGCTTTATCCTTTATTCAGAAAAGTGCACTGCAGAAAATCGATGCAGCGAACTTTGGACCTGGCGGAGATGACGATGAAGCATACCGCAGTGATTTCTTTGATGGCAAGACAGCGATGCTATTCAATGGTGTCTGGGATGCCGGCGGATCTGTAGACTGTAAGGCAGGGGCAGAAAATATCAAACCGGCTGTATTCCCTACCGAAGAAGCAGGCAAGAAGGCGGCCCTGTTATCCGGCGGATGCGGCTATGTAGTATCCAGCAAACTGGATGAAAAACAGACAGAAGCAGCCATTACATTTATCAAATATATGACCAGCCCGGAGATCGCTTCCCGCATTATCGAAAAAGGTATCGGCATGGCTCCGAGCACCGCAGTAGATTATGATGCACTGGCAGGCAAGGTAACTACGGATGATGGAAAACTTCTGGTGGAAGCATGTAAACTTTGCCAGAGCGCAGACTATCAGGCACTTGGCCTGGGTAATACCTTCGGCGATGCAGAGGGTGAGATCCAGTCAAAATATGCAGGATTAAAGGATGATTCCAAAACAGTAGACGATGTTGTGAAAGACCTGAATGATTTTCTGGCAGCAAGCGAGTAAATAATCCAGAGAGAGATGGGGAGACCGGATGCTGGTCTCCTCTTCTTTGAAAGAGGAGGTACTATGAAGACCCGAAAAAAGTTTTTTACCAAGAAAAATGGTTTTATTTTTGCTTTTCTGCTTCCGGGGATTGTCTTATTTGGGATTATCTACGCATATCCGCTCATTGATATTTTTATCACTTCATTCACCAAATGGAATTATAAGAATTTCCTGCAGCCGGAATTTTTAGGCTGGGACCACCTGTTTGACAACTACATAAAACTCTTTACAGTTGACAAGAACTTTATGGTGGCATTCTGGAATTCTATAAAATGGGTCATCCTCACTATGGTGGTGCAGATCCCATTCACCCTGCTGGTGGCACTGGTGCTGGCGAAAAAACCGCGTGGATGGCGCCTTACCAGAAATGCATTCATTATTCCAAATATTATTTCCACCGCGGCTATCGGTTTGATTTTCCTGAATATATACAGCCCTTCCCGGGGAATCATCACGGAAGTGTGTAACTGGTTCGTACCCGGCTCCAATGTGAGTGTACTGGCAAATGAAGGATACGCCTTCTGGGGTGTTACGTTTTCCTTCATCCTTTTCGGAGGATCATCCTGTCTGCTTTTGCTGACCCAGATCTTTTCCATCGATGCGTCCCTGTATGAGGCGGCCAAGGTGGACGGGGCCACCGGCATACAGGTGGACCGGCTGATCACGCTGCCCCTGCTGCGTCCTATGCTGGGAACCGTAGCAGTTATGGCGGCCAATTATGGACTGCTCTTGTACAATGAGATCGCGCTGATCACACAGGGCGGCCCGGACAATGCAACCTACAGTCTCAGTTACTATATTTACAAAACGGCACTTGGAAGCACGAAGCTTAATTTTGCCCGGGGCAATACGGCCGGGGTGATCCAGTTCCTGCTGGGACTGGTCCTGGTAGGCATGATCAATCGTGCATTCCGCACGAACAAGGTAGATTAGGAGGGAGGACACATGAAGAAAAACAGTATAGGCCAGACCACCACGGGAAAGCGTGTGGCAGGCAGCATCGGTAAATATTTTATCATGCTTGTTGTTTTATTTATATCCGTTTACCCGATCTTGTGGGTTTTCCTTTCTTCTTTCAAGAAAGATCCGGGCGGGCTGTCCCTGCCCACACAGTGGGTATTCGACGGATATATTACGATTTTTACCAAACTGAATATCCAGACATATTTTCTGAACAGTTTTATCGTCACCATCATATCCACGTTCATCAGTGTGTTGATCGTGAGCATGTCGGCCTATATTTCCGCCCGCATGCAGTTTAAGGGAAAAGGGCTGGTGACGCTTATGTTTACCACCACGTTATTTATTCCATCCATTTCCATCAGTTTCCCGATCTATCGGCTATTGGGGGATCTGGGACTTAAGGATACCAGGACAGGTTTGATCTTGATCTATTCCGGACTTGGTATTGCCATCACCTTTTTTATCCTGCGCAGTTATTTTCAGACCATACCCAAGGAGATGGAAGAGGCGGCCATGATGGATGGCTGTGGCTACACAAAGACATTTTTCCGCATTATCGTGCCCATTGCCAAACCGGGACTTGCCACGGCGGCGATCATGGCATTTTTGAACAACTGGAATGAATTTTATTTTGCGTCTATCTTGATTAAGAGCAAGGATAAAATGACCATACCGGCATTGCTGGGACAGTTTACTACGGCATATTCTAAGAATCTCAACGGAATGTTCTCGGCGATCATCGTTGCGGTGGTACCGACAATCATCATATTCTGCATGCTCTCGGAGGTGTTTGTGAAGTCTCTGACGGCAGGTGCAGTGAAAGGCTAGGTGTTTATGGATTTTATTAAGGAGAGAGAAGAACGGACAAAATGGTTCATGCATGACCGTTTCGGCATGTTTATTCACTGGGGGCTGTATGCCATCCCAGGACGGGGCGAGTGGGTACAGAGCGATGAGCAGATTACCCAGAAGACATACGAAAAATATTTTGATGAGTGGGATCCGGCACGCTGTGATATGAAGGAATGGGCGCGGCTGGCGAAACGGGCCGGTATGAAATATGCGGTGCTCACCACCAAGCATCACGAGGGCTTCTGCCTGTGGGACAGCGCCTATACGGATTTTAAATCTACGAAGACTGCCTGCGGCCGCGACCTGGTGCGGGAGTTTGTGGATGCATTCCGCGCAGAAGGGCTAAAGATCGGCTTCTATCATTCCCTTCTGGACTGGCACCACCCGGATTATCCGGCGTATGGGGATATGTACCATCCGGACCGTGAGAATGAGGAATATAAGGGAAAGCAGCATGACTTTGACAGGTATCTGACTTATCTGCACAATCAGGTGCGGGAGCTTCTGACGGATTACGGCAAGATCGACCTTCTGTGGTTTGACTTTTCTTATGAGGGCCACATGGGCGAGGACTGGAAGGGTACGGAGTTGGTACACATGGTGCGGCAGCTGCAGCCGGACATTATTATGAACGGACGGCTGGAGGCCAACGGGGAAAGTTATGGTTCGGTCATGACGGACGAGCCCAATATTTTTTCCGGGGATTTCGCGTGTCCGGAGATGATCATTCCGCCTTATGGGCTGCGGACTCCGTCGGGGAGGGCCATTCCCTGGGAGGCATGCTTTACACTGAACAACAACTGGGGTTATACGCCCAATGACAAGCATTATAAAAATGCAGGCCAGATTATTAAAAAACTGGTGGAGTGCACCAGCAAAAATGGCAATATGATCGTCAACATATCACCCACGGCCAAAGGAGAGATCCCAAAGCAGCAGGCGGAGATCCTGGATGCGGTGGGTGACTGGATGCGGGAAAATGGTGAGAGTATCTACGGCTGCCATATGTCGGACTTTGAGAAGCCCGAGTGGGGACGCTATACCCAGAATGGAAATAAGCTGTATGCGCATATTACGGAGGAGAGTATCGGTGCTATTGCCCTGCCAGGCGTTAAGGGCAGGCTGAAAAAAGCCAGACGGCTCAGTGATGGATATGAGATGCTTATGCTGACTCCATGGGTAGCGAAAGAGTTCCCGGACTGCGAATTTATCAATTACGGAACACCGGACTGCTTCTCCTTTACCGTGGACGAAACGCCGGATACCGTTATCGAGTTGGAATTAAAAGAAGAGTAGAAAAAGAGGGAAGAACATGAGGAAAATAACATTTATAGGAGCGGGCAGCTTTGATTTCACAAGAGAGCTGGTGCGGGATATCCTGACCTACCCGGCTTTCCGGGATGCATGTATCTGTCTTATGGATATTAATGAGGAACGGCTGGCCTTTATACAGAAGGCTTGTGAAAAAATACGGGATGCCGGGGATTATCCGGTGACGATCCAGGCGACCACGGACCGGAAAAAGGCCCTTGAGGGAGCGGACGGCGTAGTGATCACCGTGCTGACCGCAGGCCCGGATATTTTCCGCACAGATATCGAGATCCCGAAAAAATACGGGGTGGATATCTGCGTGGGTGATACGAGAGGACCAGCGGGGATCTTCCGGTTCCTGCGGTCGGCTCCGGTACTTCTGGATATCTGTCGGGATATTGAAGCCATCTGCCCGGAGGCTTATGTATTAAATTATACGAATCCCATGGCCTTAAACTGTAGATTCCTGCAGGAAACCACAAAGGTAAAGGTCACCGGGCTCTGCCACAGCGTACAGCACACAGCGAAGATGCTGGCAGACTGGATCGGTGCGGACATGAAGGATGTAAAATACCGCTGTGCGGGCATCAATCACATGGCCTTTTATCTGGATTACAAATGGAAGGGGGAGGATGCTTATCCACTGATCCGGAAAGCCATGGAGCGGGAAGAAATCTACAACGAGGAGCAGGTGCGAAATCAGCTGTATCTTCACCTGGACTATTATCCCACAGAAAGCTCCGGGCATAATTCGGAGTATTATCCGTGGTTCCGGAAAAGGGAGGATCTCATCGAGCAATACTGTACCCACTCCACCGGCTGGAATCCGGGCGAACACGCTTATATCCTGAAGGAATATTTCCGCCGTCAGAATGAATGGAAGATAGATATTGAGAAATGGCTGGAGGCAGATACGGTGGATCTGGAACGGGGGCAGGAATATGCGGCATGTATCTTCAATGCACTGTTCGGCGATGAGACACCTTTTGATTTTAATGGAAATGTGCGCAATGAGGGCTTTATTGATAATCTGCCCCAGGGCTGCTGCGTGGAAGTGCCGGTCACGGTGACGAAGGCAGGGTATGAGATCCACCCTGTGGGAAAACTCCCGGATCAGCTGGCAGTCATGACCAACACGGCGGCGCGCAGTGAGGAACTGGCAGTAAAGGGATGCATCAACCATGACAAACACATGATTTACCACAGCATTCTCTTCGATCCGCTGACGGCAGCAGTCCTTAGTATGGACGAGATACAGGATATGGTGGATGAAATGTTCCAGGCAAACAAAGCGTATCTTCCATGGTTCCAATAGCATAGCCGGATGTCGGATGAGGTGTTTCACGAATCTGGTGTCCATGGTATACTATACATAACAAAAACGTTATGGAGAAAAACTATGTCAGGTGAACCCAGAAAAAGATATTCCCTGCGGGGCAAAATGATTCGCTATAATCTGCTGATCACGCTTATGGCACTGGTGCTGTGCGGCAGTGTATTCGTTATTTCGGTGTGGATGATCAT
Organism: Lachnospiraceae bacterium; assembly: GCA_028692975.1. Taxonomy (GTDB): domain Bacteria; phylum Bacillota; class Clostridia; order Lachnospirales; family Lachnospiraceae; genus JALENY01. The sequence continues at coordinate 21,636 of JAQUWF010000019.1, read as the reverse complement.
CAAACAGTATATTAATTCGGACATTAACTTTTTCCTCACCACCACGGCGGATACCATGGATACAAGGCTGGGGTACTGTGAGGATGTAATCTACAGCATCCGGGATAATCAGGAGCTGATGGATTATCTGGAGCGTGTCAGGAAGTATGGCAGCCAGGATTTTGAACAGAACAGAGAAAACATCGATGCTGCTTTTGAGAAGGTGACGGGGATCAGCAATCAGAGCAGTCTGGGTGCAGGCAGTGCTCCGCTGGTGGAGGAAATCTATCTTTTTGACAAGCAGGGGAATTATGTGAGTACCAGTTATTATGCCATGATCTATGCGGAGACAGAAGAGAGCAACCGGCAGTTCGAGCAGGTATACAAGACCACGCTGGAGGATCAGGACAAGGATTACGGCTATTATAAGATGGATGAGCAAAACGACTGTCTGGCCTACCCGGTCTACAATGACAACATGGAAAAGGTGGGAAGCGCCCTTTTTAAGATACGGGAAGACGCGCTGCAGACCATTATGGAGGACACCGGGAAGTATACCAATTCGTTTTGGAGTCTTCTGGATAACAGCGGAAATCCTATAGCAGGAGAAAATGAAAGTGCTTTTCTGGAACACAGTGGGGAAATCCTGCAGATTTTCCAGGCGCAGCCTTATCAGCAGCAGATTGGAAATATAAACTACCGCATATGGCGGAAACAGCTGTGCATGGATGCCCAGATCGTCATAGGCATTCCGGAGAATCATGCCATGGAGCTGATGTACGATTCCATCCGGATCTATGTGGGAATCATCGCAGTGATTACGGGGCTTGCCTTCGTGATCTTCGTGCTGATCATTTACCGCATGACCAGGCCATTTAAGGAAGTAACAGACAAGCTCCAGGCAGTGCAGGGCGGAGACTTTGAGACCAAACTGCCGGATTATAACAGCATGGAATTCCATGAGATCAGCGTGACCTTCAATGAGATGACCGCCTATGTGAATCATTTGATCAATCAGGTGTACGAGAAACAGATATCCATCAAGGATATGGAAATGAAGTTCCTTCAGACCCAGATGAATCCTCATTTTATGTTCAATGTGTTAAATACCATAGCATTGCAGGCAAAGATGGATGAGAACGAGGAAGTATACAAAATGATTCGTTCTTTCAGCCAGCTGATCCAGGCTAAGATCTACCGAAATAAATCGGAAAAAGTGCAGATCAGACAGGAACTGGAATATGTAGAATATTATCTCTATCTGCAGAGCTACCGGTATGGAGACCGGCTGACCTACGAGATACAGATAGGGGACGAAAAGCTGCTGGATCTGTTTATACCGAAGCTGTGTATGCAGCTGATTGTGGAAAATGCGGTGGTGCATGGGATCGAGCCGAAGATGGAAAATGGCCATGTGACGGTTTATATTTACGAAAAAGAGGAAAAAGTATTTATTGATACGGTGGATGACGGGGTTGGATTTGACACGGAAGGCGAGATCGTCCTGCCCATGGAAAAAACAGGAAGTGACGGAAACCATAATCATGTGGGATTGAACAATGCACATCATATTATTCAGTTGATGTACGGGGAAGACTACGGCGTGTCCATACATTCCCGGAAGGGGGTCGGCACCACCGTCAGTATTTGTATTCCACTTGACAAGAAGCAATAGGGGAGAAACTTATGTATAGAGTGATGCTTGCGGACGATGAACCGATTATGAGAAAAGCGCTGGTATCGCTTACGGACTGGCAGGAACTGGACTGTGAGGTGGTTTTTGTGGCCGCCAATGGACAGGAGGTGCTGGAACATCTGGAGGAATCCCGGCCGGATATTCTGGTCACGGATATTCAGATGCCGGGAAGTGATGGGATAGCGCTGGCGAAGCATATTTATGAGAACCATCTGCCTGTCAAGGTGATCATTCTCACTGCTTATGCAGATTTTTCTTATGCCCAGTCCGCGGTGAAGTACGGTGTGGTGGACTATGTGACGAAGACTGGAGCTTTTGATGGGCTGATAGCCGCGGTGGAACGATGCAAAAAACTGCTGCGGGCTCAGGCGGAGATCAGCCAGGAAGCATTGCGGGAGAATTTTTTTAAGGCGGTCTATGATGGCAGTCTTTATGATCCGGCGGAGATACAACAGCGTTTTGGGCAGCTGGACTGTGATCTGGACCAATACTGTGTGCTGTTTGTATATTTTCTGGTGGACGAGAAGCAGGAGCAGGAAAAGAAGACAAAAACACAGCACAGCCTGCGCAATTTCTATCAGATGGTCTTCGGTGAGCAGATGCAGAGCTGCATTTTCCTGAAAAAAGATATGCTGTGTATTATACTCAATCAGATGAGTGCGGATGCCGTGGAGCATCTGTCGGATCAGTGTGTCCAGATCATGGATATGATGGATAATTTCCTGGAACTGTACGCTTATATGGGGATAAGCCAGCCGGCACAGACGGTGAAAGACCTGCGCCAGGCATATGGTCAGGCTCAGGCAGCCCTGGAATGGGGGCTGGAGGAAGAGCGGGACAAGCTGAATTTTTATCGGGCATCCATGGAAAAAGCAGGGGAGTTATCCTTGTCCTCACCGGTGCGCAACCGTGTGCTGGTGGAAGAGTGTGTGGCGTATATTAAGGAACATTATCAGGAATCCTGTTCAGTGGGAGAGGTGGCGAAGGCCATAGGTACGAGTCCCAGCTATCTGAGCCGCATTTTCAGGGAATTTACAGGAAGTACTATCATCCACACGATTCATGAGAAAAAACTGGAGAAGGCGAAGGAATATCTGACGGAGACGGACATGAAAATATACGAGATTGCGGATGCGCTTTCTTTTGAGAACGTAACGTATTTCTCGAGGTTTTTTAAGAAAAACACAGGTGTTTCACCGAAGGATTACAAGTAAGCACATGACTATTCAGGAGTGAGCAAATCCCATCGCCGCAGGCGATTTTCATGGATTTTCGAATCGTAACTGGTCAGGTGCTGAACAGTTACGTAAACACATAAATGTGAGGTGACAGGGTGAATTATTATATTGGCATAGATGGGGGCGGGAGCAAGACGGAATTCCTGCTGTGTGACCAGGAGGGTGTGCGGCTGGCAGAGTGCAGGCTGGGCAGCGCTTCCTACAAACAGATCGGGATAGAAGGTCTGGAGCGTCTGCTGCGGCAGGGATTCGACCTGCTGCTGGAACAAAGCGGATTATCAGGGAGCGAGCAGTACAACTGCTGCTGCGGCCTGCCAAACTGGGGTGAATCCAGACAGTACGATCATCTGATTGCGGCTTTTCTTGCAGAATCTTTCCCGGAATTCCATATTTCTCTGGTCAATGACTGTGAGGTGGGCTGGGCAGGATCTCTGCTTCTGGAGGAAGGCATCAACATGGTGGCAGGAACCGGGTCCATCGGATACGGAAAGACGAAGGATGGCCGGACAGCAAGAGCAGGCGGATGGAGTGAATTTTTCTCTGACGAGGGCTCCGGGCGCTGGCTGGGTATGCAGTGCATGGAACTCTTTACCAAAGAAGCGGATGGGCGATGTCCCAAAGGCGCGCTTTATTTCAGTATACGTGAGCATTTTGAACTGGAAACAGATACGGATATCATTGATATTTTTGAACAGGATTACAACCCGAAACGGGACAGCATTGCAGGAATACAAAAACTGCTTTTACAGGCGGCCCAGAACGGGGACATGGCGGCTGTGGCCGTCTATGAGCGGGCGGCAAAGGAACTGGCGGATATAGTCATCGCCTTGTATGAGAGGCTTTTTGCGCCAGATGCGTGCAAAGTCTCGTATTCCGGCGGCATATTCCAGATTCAGGAATATGTGCAGAAGCCCTTTGCATCATTTCTGCAGTCTTACCCCATGGAGGTGGTGAAACCAAAGGCTTCGCCCACTGTGGGAGCCGTGCTTCTGGCAAAGCAGATTGCAGATGGAGCAAAACCGAAAAAAGGATTTATGGAAAATTTAATCAGAGTGGACAGTAAAGAAAGGGAAGAGGTATAAAATTATGTACTTAACAGAAAAAGAAATCATGTCTCAGCATGAGGCATTGATCAGGACATATGATTACATCAAGGAAAACAGCGGTGCTATTATGGACTTCTTTAAGAAGAATAACAGCCGGAAATTTGTTTTCCTGGGCTGCGGATCCAGTTATATGCTGGCAAAGAGCGCACAGCGTGTGTTCGCTGCCTGCCCGCAGACCAGTGCGGCTGCCATTGCCGGCGGCGATTATCTGGTGAATCCGGAGTATTATAAAGAAACAGTGAAGGATGCTGTTATTGTCACCTTATCCCGTTCCGGCCAGACCAGTGAGATCGTGCGGGACGTGAAATATATCAAAGAGAACTTCGGCAATCCGGTCATTTCTATTTCCATGAAAGCGGACAATGGGATCATGCCTTACTCGGATCTGGATATTACCCTGGACTGGTGCTATGACAAGAGCGTCTGCCAGACACGTACCGTGACCAATCTGTATGCGTCGATCCTGTTGCTGGTGTCCCTGTATTCCGGCGATGATCAGCTCACAGAGGCGGTAAAGGCAGCGGTGGAACAAAACGAAGAGTATAAAAATGCCTGCAGGCCTATCCTGGAAAAGATCGCGGAGAAAGACTGGGACAATGCCATCATTCTGGCGGATGGTGCCCTTATCGGCATCGCGGAGGAGGGCGCGCTGGCCTTCACAGAGATTTCCATGCTGTCCGGCAAATGTTTCAATCTGCTGGATTACCGCCACGGACCTATGGTATTAAATGATGCAAAGACCCTGACCATTGTTGCAGTGCAGCCGGGAGAAGATAAACTGCAGCGGGATATGATAGAAGATCTGAAGACCCATAAGGGCACCATGATCACCGTATCTGCCCAGCCCGGCAATCCTTATGGGGTGGACGAGCATATTTGTCTGGAAGGCATTTCCCGCTTTGAGGCATGGGGGATTCCGTTTATTTTTGTTATGCAGATGATCGCATACGCAAAATCAATTTTGCTGGACCGCAATCCGGATGCGCCTACGGGCCTGGATGCATTTATCACGTTGTAAAAAACATTACATATTTTCCGCGCTCTGACACATACTAAGGAAAACAACAGAAGGTATGAGGAGGCGGAACATGTCGCAGATGCTCGGGAAACAAAGTATAAAATTAGACACAAAGGTTTATATTATGGGGGCAGGCTCTGCTGTGGGACCAAAAGAAGGCGAAGGTCCGCTGGGAGCCTGCTTTGACCATGTCTTTGAAGATCCTATGGCCCAGGCAGACAGCTGGGAGGAGGCAGAGAGTGAATTGCAGAAGGAGGCAGCCAGGATCGCCCTGAAGAAGGCGAAGCTAAAGCCACAGGAGCTGCGGTACGTTTTTGCGGGGGATCTGCTGGCCCAGTCCATCGCGTCCTCCTTCGGTGTCGAGGACCTTCAGGTCCCCCTTTTTGGACTGTTTGGGGCCTGCTCTACCATGGGAGAATCCCTGTCTCTGGGGGCTATGACTGTGGCAGGCGGCTATGCAGGCCATGTGCTATGCCTGACCTCCAGCCATTTCGCCAGCGCGGAGAAGGAATTCCGGTTCCCGCTGGGCTACGGCAATCAAAGGCCTCTGTCCGCATCCTGGACCGTGACAGGAAGCGGAGCCTGCGTGCTGGGTCTGGAGCGGGGGAAGGTCTGTATCACAGGGATCACCACAGGGAAGATCGTGGACAAGGGCATCAAGGACTCCCTGAATATGGGAGCGTGCATGGCGGGTGCCGCGGCCGATACCATTTATCACCACTTTCATGATTTTGAGCGGAATCCGGAAGACTATGATAAGATCATAACCGGAGATCTGGGCAGTGTGGGACGGGAAATATTATGTAAACTGCTTGGGGAGAAGGGCTACGATATAGCCCCCAATCACACGGACTGCGGTATACTGATCTATGATCCGGAAACGCAGGATACCCATGCGGGAGGAAGCGGCTGCGGCTGCGCGGCCAGTGTGCTGGCGGCACATATCCTGCCGGAGCTGACAAAGGGAGACTGGAAGAGGGTGCTTTTTGTGCCCACAGGGGCACTGCTGTCCAAGGTCAGCTTTGCGGAGGGCAATACGGTGCCGGGCATCGCTCATGCGGTAGTGTTGGAAAGGGGTGTGGAGTGATGGAATATGTACAGGCTTTCTGGGTAGGCGGACTGATCTGCGCCCTGACACAGATCCTTTTGGACAAAACGAAACTCATGCCGGGCCGGATCATGGTCATATTGGTCTGCCTGGGTGCAGTGCTGGGATTTATAGGTGTGTACGAGCCGTTAATGGAATTCGCCGGGGCGGGTGCCTCCGTGCCCCTGACCGGATTTGGCAATACACTGTGGAAGGGCATGCGAAAAGCCATCGACAAGGATGGTTTCATGGGCATTTTTATGGGCGGCTTCACAGCCAGTGCGGTGGGGATTTCTGCGGCTCTGGTGTTCGGTTATATTGCCAGCTGGATCTTCCAGCCTAAAATGAAAAAATAGAGGTTTTCATAAAGGGTTGGAATGCGGGGAAGAAATGTGTTAGAATAGAGAGCATAAAAAGACATAAAGGATGATTGCTTATGCTTCATGAATATTCAAGGACAGAATTATTGCTGGGCCAGGAGGCCATGGACCGGCTGGGGCGCGCTAAGATAGCGGTTTTCGGTATCGGCGGCGTTGGTTCCTATACGGTGGAGGCACTGGCCAGATGTGGGATCGCACAGCTGACGCTTGTAGATCCGGACGTGGTTTCAATGACCAATATCAACCGTCAGCTGGTTGCCCTGCATTCTACCATAGGCAAGGCGAAGACACAGGTGGCAAAGGAACGTGTTGCGGATATTGATCCAGACATTCTGGTGCACACCTATGAGACCTTTTATAACGAGGACACGGCAGTGCTCTTTGATTTTGCCGAGTATGATTACGTGGTGGATGCCATCGATACGGTTTCTTCGAAACTGCTGTTGATCCAGCGGGCCAAGGCGGCTGACACACCGGTGATTTCCTGTATGGGTACCGGAAACAAACTGGACCCGTCCCGTTTTGAAATTACGGATATCGCCAAGACTACGGTGTGTCCGCTGGCAAAAGTCATGCGCACAGAACTGCGTAGGCGCGGAATCAAAAAAGTAAAGGTGCTGTTCTCCAGAGAGCAGCCGGTCAAAAAAGACACGAAATCCGAAGAGAAAAAAGGAAATACGGATCGTCCGGTACCGGGCAGTATTTCTTTTGTACCCAGCGTGGCAGGACTGATGATTGCCGGCGAGGTGATTCGTGATTTGGCAGGGGGAAAATAAGTGAGTAAAGAATTTAGTCAGATTTTGGAGACGATTGCAGGCACCGAAGGGGTAAAGATGCAGGAACCGATGAGGCTGCATACGACTTTCCGTATCGGCGGGCCTGCGGATTATTATGTGTGCCCGGATACCATAGAAGAATTACATAAGATCATAGAAGCCTGTAAAAAAGAAAAGATGCCCTATTTCATACTGGGTAATGGGTCGAACCTGCTGGTGAGCGATGCGGGCTATCACGGCGTGGTGATCCAGATCTACCGCAACCTGAATGAAATCCGCACAGAAGGAAACTGCCTGATCGCACAGGCGGGGGCACTTTTGTCCCAGGTGGCCAGAGCGGCTCTGGATGCAGGTCTTGGCGGATTCGAATTCGCAGCAGGGATTCCAGGGACACTGGGTGGTGCTGCGGTGATGAATGCAGGTGCCTACGGCGGAGAGATGAAGGATGTGCTGCGGGAAGTGACTGTACTGGATCACTGCGGGGAGATCCGGCGGATTCCGGTGGAAGAACTGGCCCTTGGCTATCGCACCAGCGTGATCAAGACGGCGGGCTATGTGGTGCTGGAAGCGGTGCTGGGGCTGGAAGAAAAAGATCCGGCGGCCATTGCGGAAAAGATGAATGAACTGAAAGAACAGCGGGTGAGCAAGCAGCCCCTGGAATACCCAAGTGCTGGAAGTACTTTCAAACGGCCGGAGGGCTATTTCGCAGGCAAATTGATCATGGATGCCGGACTGCGCGGCTACAGCTGCGGCGGTGCCCAGGTATCGGAGAAACACTGCGGTTTTGTGATTAACAAAGGAAATGCCACGGCGAAGGATGTGAGAGACCTTATTGACTATGTGACTGCAGCCGTAAAGGAGAAGTTCGGCGTGACACTGGAGACGGAAGTGAAGTTTTTAGGGGAATTCTGAGGAGACAAAAGAGAATGCGATTTGTGATTGTGACAGGAATGTCGGGAGCCGGGAAAAGCACCGCACTGAAAATGCTGGAGGATGCGGAATATTTCTGCGTGGATAATCTTCCCATTCCATTAATAGAAAAGTTCGCCCAGCTGTCTGTGGACGGGGCGTATTCAGAGATACAGAAGGTGGCCATCGGCGTGGATATCCGCAATCGCTATTCTCTTGGAGAATTGCAGAACGTGCTGACACGTATGCGCGCATCGGAAAATGATTATGAGATCCTGTTTCTGGATGCCAATGATCATACATTGATCAAGCGCTATAAGGAAACAAGGCGCAGCCATCCTCTGGCCGGAAACGGCAGAGTGGAGGACGGTATCCGGGAGGAACGGAAAAAACTGGATTTCCTGCGCAAGCAGGCTGATTATATTCTGGATACCAGCCAGCTGCTGACCAGGGAACTGAAAAAAGAGCTGGACCGCATTTTCGTGCAGAATAAGGGCTTTAAGAATTTATTCGTGTCCATTCTGTCCTTTGGGTTCAAATATGGTATTCCGTCGGATTCAGATCTGGTCTTTGACGTGCGTTTCCTGCCCAATCCCTATTATATAGACGAACTGCGCAGCAAGAGCGGCAATGACCATGAGGTATATGATTACGTTATGGGGTTTGATGCTGCACAGACATTTCTGGACAAATTGACGGATATGATCCGGTTCTTGATTCCGAATTATATTATGGAGGGAAAGAACCAGCTGGTGATCAGCATCGGCTGTACTGGCGGGAAGCATCGCTCCGTTACGCTGGCCAATGCGCTGTATGAGAAATTAAACAGCCAGGAGGATACAGATTATGGCCTGCGCATCGAACACAGGGACATTGAAAAAGACGCAGTGCGGAAAAAATAGATTTGAGGTGAACGTATGTCTTTTTCCAGCGGGGTAAAAGAAGAACTGGCAAAACAAATCGGCCTGGCCAGACATTGCCAAATAGCGGAAATAGCTGCAATAATCAGCCTTTGCGGCAAGGTTTTGGTGTCGCCGGAGCAGGAATACAGTATCCTGATACATACAGAAAATGAGGTTGTAGCAAGAAAATACTTTACATTATTGAAAAAAGCATTTAAGATAGGCGTAGAGATTTCTATTGGAAAAAGTAAATATGCGAGAAAAAGCAACGTATATTCCCTGTTGTTGGACAATCAGACAGAGGCCCTGCGTGTCGTCAAGGCGACCCATAGCAGTGCTATGCTGCAGAATGATTGCTGCAGGAGGGCTTATTTACGAGGAGCATTTCTGGCGGCTGGCTCCATCAGCGACCCGGAAAAGTCTTATCATTTGGAAATCGATGCGGCGACAGAGACTCAGGCACAAAAGATTCAGGAAGTTATGAATGGATTTGAACTGGAAGCAAAAATCGTTTCGCGAAAAAAGATGTTTGTGGTTTATCTCAAGGAGGGCGCCCAGATTGTAGAACTGCTGGGTCTCATGGGAGCCAATATTTCCCTGATGAATCTGGAGAACGTCCGGATATTCAAGGACATGCGCAACAGCGTAAACAGGAAGGTGAACTGTGAAGCGGCCAATATTAACAAGACGATACATGCGGCAGTGAATCAGATAGAGGATATAGAATATATTCGCGACACCACAGGATTGACCGGCCTTACACCGAATTTAAAAGAGATGGCAGAGGTGAGACTGGATTATCCCGATGCAACCCTGGCTGAACTGGGCACAAAATTAAATCCACCAGTCGGCAAATCAGGTGTCAATCACAGACTGAGACGTCTCAGTGAATTGGCACAAGAGTTACGAGGCAACGAGGAGGAAAAAGATTATGATTAAAAAACCGATAACTATTCAAATCGCACGTGGGTTAGAAACCAGACCGGTAGCGTTACTCGTACAGGTAGCGAGCCAGTTTGACAGCGAAGTCTATGTAGAAACGGGCAACAAAAAAGTCAATGCCAAGAGCATTATGGGCATGATGACTTTAGGATTGGACGTGGGCGAGAAAATTACTGTATCTGCCAACGGAGATGATGAGACAGAAGCGATGGATAAAATCGAAGCTTATTTGACACAACAGTAAGCAGAAAACAAATGAATATGGCTGAAAAAAGATCCCGGCAATTTGTGCGGGGATCTTTTTTTGATGATTTTATGCGGAAATCTTTTGCTTTTCATACCGCTGAAATATCATGGGGAAAAACAGAAGAATCCATAAAATAATCAGACAGTAACGCAGCGCATCCAGTATAAGCAGCTGGGGACAAAGATATTTCAGACCAAGCTCCAGAACAAGTGCACCGACAAGTCCCAGGACTATGCGCAGGATGCGATGGGTAAGGGTACCATCCGTGGAAAAATTAACATAACGCCGTTCGCAGTAAAAACCTATGGCGAAGCCCAGTCCGGCACCGCAGGCCTTGCAGCAGTCCGCGGCATATTTGTAAGTGAGGGTGTTGCTTCTATATAATATATATGCATAGCTCCAGAGAGCACATACGATGACTGCCAAAGCAATGCCGATCAGGAGATCCTTAGAATGGTTCTGGTCAATCTTTGCCCAGACTTTGTAGACAACGATTGTGATTATAATCGTAAGAATCCATGCGGTACAAACATCTTTTGGTGTGTGACAGCCCAGGAACATGCGGGAGAATCCCACCATGAACAACATGGAAAAGCAGAGAATCTTCCAGCCGGTACGCTTACAGGCAAGTCCAAGGGTACCATAGAGAGCGGTAGCACTCTGGGTATGGCCGCTGGGAAAAGAATAGCCAGTGGCTGCAGGCAGGGCGGAGGGCACAGCCTGAAAGTTGGGGTCCAGAATCCAGGGTCTTGGGATACGGAATGTGATCTTGAGCCCCTGAGCCAGCAGACCGGAAATAAAATAGGTGAAGCCGAGTGTATAGGCCAGACGTTTGTTCTGACACCAGTAGAGCCAGCAGATAATGCCAATAATAATAAACTCCTGACCGAAATAGGTAATCACCTGAGCAATGGATTCGGTGACCGGGTTGCGGAATTGTACCAGAAAATTCAAAAAGTCCATTTATATATCCTCCTTTACGCGGAACCAGTCTGTATAAAATTTTTTGAAACCAAGGGATGCATAGAGATCCTGTGCGGGCAGATTGTCGGATACTACCTGCAGGTAGGCTCTGGTCGCCCCTCTGCGCCGGCCCTGTGTAAGGATCGTGCTGCAGATGGCAGTGGCGTAATGCCGGTGCCGGTATTCTTTCGCCACATGGATCGCATAGAGCCCGATATAATCTCGATCCAGGATACCAAGGCCTGTGGCGATGACCTTTTCCTCCTCCACCATAGAGACGGCGATCACATCCTTTGGTATGGCAGCGTACATGGAGGGAACAATCTTGCGATGCATGGGGCTGGTGGTGTTCTTTAATGCAAAAAGCCCCTCAATCCATTGATAGGAAATATAGTTTTCGATACGGATGGGGAGAGGGCTGTCCGTGAAGGGGTGGTTCTCCAGATCCATGGTCATCACATCGGTACTATGTTCTATATGATATCCCCGTTCCTGGAGAATATGATCCAGATCCGGATTTACCACCGGGCTGACCTTGAAAATGCAGGGGGTCTGCCAGCGTTTGTAGATGTGTTCACAATAGTCAAGCTTTTCTTTCAGGGGAAGGGTGGAGGCACCAATCTGCTCCACACAGTTGGTACGGTGTGTGTAAAAATAGGAAAAGCGCAGCAGCCATCCGTCATAGAGCTGCATCTGATGGGAAGGCCAGGCGTTCAGGGAAAGGTCTTCGATGATTTTTATATCTCTGTCCATAATGTTAGGGAACCTCCAACTTTAGTATGGAAATATTATATAGGAAATGCTATAATCTAGCAAGTAAGGCTTTTGCAAAAAAAATAAGGGCAAAAGCCAATTCCAATTTTCCTATGTACAGATTTGGATTTAAATGTTAGAATAGTAAACAGGAAAACGCAGACAGACAAGGAGTGTTCAACATGTCTAAATTTTTAAAAGTAATTGTAAATATATTTTTGGTATGTGCCATTTTGATTGCGGGAGCGATTCTGATTCCGCCGGTTATGGGCATATCTACAGTGGTTGTGGATTCAACTTCCATGGATACCAATCTTCCCATGGGGTCCGTTACCTATGCCAAGGACATCAATGTGATGAACCTGCAGAATGGCGATAAAGTATTGAGCGAGAGCGACCTAAAGACTTATGCATATGTGATAGAAGATGGCGATGCTACTACCGGTTCTTATACAGTTAAGGATGCCAGAAATGCAGGTGCAGAGTCAGAGACCATCACCCTGCGCAATTCTGTTCCCAAAATCGTGTTCACCGCCCCGCTGATCGGCTATGTGGTCATGGCTATGCAGAGTCTGGAAGGTATCATTATTATTGGGCTGGTTGTATTATTTGTGATTATTCTCTTTGTTTTATCAGAACTCTGGAAAAAGACGGATGAGGATGAAGATGACGAGGATGAGACAGACGATGAGGACGAGGAAGCGAATGAAACTCAGACTCCTGCCGCAGAAGCACCAGTCGTTATGCCGGTTGATCAGGAACCGGTGCAGCCAGTTGTAGAAACTCTGGTTCGGGAAGATACGCCTACGGATGATACCATAGAACTTCCAAAGGAAGTGAAAAAAGCAGATGCGGACAAATTGATCCTTGAGTCCCAGGCAGAGTTGGCCGCAGCGGTTGCCATGGCACAAAACGGAGAACTGCAGCCGCTGGAAGAGGAAGAAGAGAAGCCGGTAACAGGATTAACAGAAGAAATAAAATTAAACTTGTCGGGTCTGGATGCTATGGCAGAGAGTGAGCCGGAAGAAGAGGAAGATCCAAACAGCTTCATTCCGATTCCAAGAGAATCTCTGGAGGCCTTAATGGCTCAGGCAAAAGCCGACGGAGACGAGCCGGAGATTGTGAAAGATGAACAAACCGGAGTTACGATTTTAGATTATTCTGACATAATTTAGTTTGTACGAAAAAAAATACAAAAAAATGTAAAAACCCCTTGCACAAGCGAGGGGTTTCTTGTATACTAATTGATGTTGTGACATTGATAGCTGTGAAACGTGAGGTTGCTACATAAATATGTGTAGGTTTTCCGTGGAGCGAATGTCAAGTTAAGAAACTGGCGACAAGTCACTGTACAAGTTAAGAGGTCCGTCGAAGAACGGAAACACGTGTGTAAACCATTAGGACACACACGGAGATGTGTACAGTCACCGCTTGTCGTACTATTCAAAAGTGCGAAAAGGAGGCGACTTTTTTTATGGCAAGTCAAGTAATGAGAATCACATTAAAAGCTTATGATCATCAGTTAGTAGATGCTTCAGCAAGCAAAATCATCGAGACTGTTAAGAAAAACGGATCAACAGTGAGTGGACCTGTACCACTTCCTACTAAGAAAGAGGTAGTAACAATTCTTAGAGCGGTTCACAAGTACAAAGATTCCAGAGAACAGTTCGAACAGAGAACTCACAAGAGACTCATCGATATCATTACACCAACACAGAAGACTGTGGATGCTTTATCTCGTTTAGAGATGCCAGCTGGTGTTTATATTGATATAAAGATGAAAAACAAGTAAGATCAGCAAAAAGAAACAAAGAAACGCAGTGAGTATGAAAACAATCCTGAAGGACTTATATAGAAGCAAGACTTTTTAATATAGAAAGTATTCCACTTATATAACTGTTCTAGGATGATTATCGACGATGGCACAGATGTGTACAATGGGTAATCCGCTGTAGAGTAAACAGGAGGTAAAAGGAATGAAGAAAGCAATTTTAGCTACAAAAGTTGGAATGACTCAGATCTTCAACGAAGACGGAGTACTTACTCCGGTAACTGTATTGCAGGCAGGTCCTTGTGTCGTAACTCAGATTAAGACAGAAGAGACAGACGGCTACAACGCAGTACAGGTTGGCTACGCTGACAAGAGAGAAAAACTTGTGAACAAGCCAATGAAAGGACAGTTTGACAAAGCAGGAGTTTCCTACAAGAGATTCGTAAGAGAATTCAAGTTTGAAAATGTTGCTGAATATGAACTGGGACAGGAAATAGGCGCTACTATCTTTGAGGCTGGCGACAAAATCGACGCAACAGCTACTTCCAAAGGTAAAGGATTCCAGGGCGCTATCAAACGTCACGGACAGAGCAGAGGACCTATGGCCCACGGCTCTAAATTCCATCGTCATGCAGGTTCTAACGGTTCTGCATCTGATCCAAGTAAGGTATTCAAAGGCAAGAAGATGCCTGGTCAGATGGGTAACAAAAAGATTACCATCCAGAATCTGGAGATCGTTCGCGTAGATGCAGAAAACAATTTACTGTTGGTGAAGGGTGCTGTACCAGGACCTAAGAAATCAATGGTTACAATCAAAGAAACAGTGAAAACTGTTAAATAATTTTTATCGGAAGGAGGAACACACAGATGGCTAACGTATCTGTTTACAATATGGAAGGCAAAGAAGTTGGAACAATGGAACTTAACGACGCTGTATTCGGCGTAGAGATTAAGGGAAGTTTAGTACATCAGGCAGTTGTTCAGCAGCTGGCTAACAATCGTCAGGGAACACAGAAAGCAAAAACACGTTCTGAAGTTCGCGGTGGCGGAAGAAAACCTTGGAGACAGAAAGGAACCGGTCATGCAAGACAGGGATCCACAAGAGCTCCGCAGTGGACTGGCGGCGGTACCGTATTTGCTCCAGTACCAAGAGATTACACTTTCAAAATGAACAAAAAAGAAAAGAGAATTGCTCTTAAATCTGCTCTTACTTCAAAAGTTCAGGAAGAAAAATTAGTTGTTCTTGATGAATTGAAATTCGATGCAATCAAGACAAAAGACATGAAAGCAGTACTTGATAACTTGAAAGTTGCAAAAGCACTGGTTGTTTTAAGTGACAATAATGAAAACGTTGTTCTGTCAGCAAGAAACATCCCGGATGTAGCTACAGCATCTACAAGCACCATCAATGTATATGATATCCTGAAATACAACACCCTGATCCTCACAAAGGATGCAGTCGCTTCAATCGAGGAGGTATATGCATAATGGCAAACATTCAATATTATGATGTAATTCTGAAACCAGTGGTAACAGAAAAGTCCATGAACGCTATGGGAGAAAAGAAATACACTTTCTTGGTTCACCCGGAAGCAAACAAGACTATGATCAAAGATGCAGTTGAGAAAATGTTCGAAGGAACAGAAGTAAAGAGTGTTAACACCATGAATCTGGAAGGCAAGAAAAAGAGACGTGGAAATACACAGGGAAGAACTGCTAAGACTAAAAAAGCTATCGTTTCTCTGACCGAGAACAGCAAAGACATCGAGATCTTTGACGGCTTATAAAATTTAGTCACCTATATGCCGAGAAGCATGATAAACAAATAAAGGAGAAGAATTATGGGAATTAAAACATTTAACCCTTATACCCCTTCCAGACGCCATATGACTGGTTCTGATTTCTCAGAAATCACGAAAAGCACACCGGAGAAATCTTTAGTAGAGTCTCTAAACAAGAGTGCTGGACGTAACAACCAGGGTAAGATCACTGTAAGACATCGTGGCGGCGGAAGCAGAAGAAAATATAGAATTATTGACTTCAAGAGAAACGCAAAAGATGGTATCGAAGCAAAAGTAATGAGCGTTGAATACGATCCGAACAGAACAGCAAACATCGCTCTGATTTGCTACGCAGACGGAGAAAAAGCATACATCCTCGCACCAGAAGGATTAAAAGTAGGAACCAAGCTTATGAATGGTCCTGAAGCCGAAGTGAAAGTAGGAAACTGCTTACCACTGGAGCAGATCCCGGTTGGTACTATGGTTCATAACATCGAGATGCATCCTGGCAAAGGCGGACAGATGGTTCGTTCCGCAGGTAACGGCGCTCAGTTAATGGCTAAAGAAGGTAAATACGCAACACTCAGACTGCCGTCAGGCGAAATGAGAATGGTTCCAATTATTTGTAGAGCGACTGTTGGTGTTGTTGGTAACGGCGATCACAGCCTGATCAACATCGGTAAAGCAGGACGTAAACGTCACATGGGTATCAGACCTACTGTTCGTGGTTCTGTTATGAACCCGAATGACCATCCACACGGTGGTGGTGAAGGTAAGACCGGTATCGGTCGTCCAGGTCCATGTACACCTTGGGGCAAACCTGCACTGGGACTTAAGACCAGAAAGAAAAACAAACAGTCAAACAAATATATCGTAAGAAGAAGAGACGGTAAAGCATTAAACAAATAATAAGGAGGAGAACCAATGGCTCGTTCACTGAAAAAAGGACCATTCGCAGACGCAAGCTTACTTAAAAAAGTAGACGCTTTAAACGCTTCGAATGATAAAACAGTTATTAAGACTTGGTCACGTCGTTCTACAATCTTCCCATCTTTCGTGGGACATACATTCGCAGTACATGATGGAAGAAAACATGTGCCGGTATATGTTACAGAAGATATGGTAGGCCACAAACTTGGTGAGTTCGTTGCAACAAGAACTTACAGAGGACACGGCAAAGACGAGAAGAAGTCTGGCGTTAGATAGTAAACAATGGTGTACCCGGACAGGGTGCTTATAGCGCCGATTGGCGTACCGCATGTCTTGAAAGATAAGACAGGAAAGAGAGGAAATAACAATGGCAAAAGGACATAGATCCCAAATAAAGAGAGCTAGAAATGCCAACAAAGACACAAGACCATCTGCTAAATTATCTTATGCGAGAATGTCTGTACAGAAAGCATGCTTCGTACTGGATGCTATTCGTGGCAAAGATGCACAGACAGCACTTGGTATTCTGACATACAGCCCAAGATACGCTTCCAGCGTCATCAAAAAGCTTTTAGAGTCAGCAATCGCAAACGCTGAGAACAACAATGGTATGAGCGCTGAGAACCTTTACGTAGCAGAATGCTATGCAAACAAAGCACCAACCATGAAGCGTATCAAACCTAGAGCACAGGGTAGAGCATATAGAATCGAAAAACGTAACAGTCATATCTCTATCGTGTTGGAAGAAAGATAAGGAGGGCAAAAATGGGACAAAAAGTTAACCCACACGGCCTTAGAGTCGGTGTTATCAAAGACTGGGATTCCAAATGGTATGCAGAAGGTGACTTCGCTGATTATTTGGTTGAAGATTATAACTTAAGAACATTTCTTAAGAAAAAATTATACAGCGCAGGTGTTTCAAAGATCGAGATCGAAAGAGCATCTGACCGTGTAAAAGTGATCATCTACACAGCAAAACCTGGTATCGTTATCGGTAAGGGTGGAGCAGAGATCGAAAAAGTTAAGGTTGAACTGCAGAAATACACAGACAAGAAAATCGTTGTTGACATCAAAGAAGTAAAGAGACCAGATCGTGATGCTCAGTTAGTAGCAGAGAACATCGCACTTCAGTTAGAGAATCGTATTTCTTTCCGTCGTGCAATGAAATCTACCATGCAGCGTACCATGCGCTCAGGTGCAAAGGGAATCAAGACCTCTGTATCCGGACGTGTAGGCGGAGCTGATATGGCTCGTACTGAATTCTACAGCGAAGGAACTATTCCGCTGCAGACCTTAAGAGCAGATATTGATTATGGATTCGCTGAAGCAGATACCACTTACGGCAAAGTTGGCGTAAAGGCTTGGATCTACAATGGCGAAGTACTTCCTACTAAAGGACCTAAGGAAGGGAGCGATAAATAATGTTAATGCCTAAAAGAGTAAAACGTCGTAAACAGTTCCGCGGATCTATGAAGGGAAAGGCGTTAAGAGGAAATAAAATCAACTATGGTGAGTACGGATTAGTTTCCACCGAACCATGCTGGATTAAATCAAACCAGATTGAAGCAGCCCGTGTTGCTATGACCCGTTACATCAAACGTGGTGGTAAAGTTTGGATCAAGATTTTCCCAGACAAACCTGTAACAGCGAAACCAGCAGAAACTCGTATGGGTTCCGGTAAAGGAGCTCTTGAATACTGGGTAGCAGTAGTTAAGCCAGGCCGTGTTATGTTCGAAATCGCAGGCGTACCTGAAGAGGTAGCACGCGAAGCATTACGTCTTGCTATGCACAAGTTACCATGTAAATGCAAAATCGTTTCTCGCGAGCAATTAGAAGGCGGTGATAACAGTGAAAATTAGTAAGTATGTAGAAGATTTAAAAAGCAAATCAGCTGCAGAATTAAACGAAGAATTAGTAGCTGCTAAAAAGGAATTATTTAACCTGAGATTTCAGAATGCAACAAATCAGTTAGATAATACTAGTAGAATTAAAGATGTTCGTAAGAACATTGCCAGAATTCAGACAGTTATTGCTGAACAGGCAAAAGCTGCAAAGGAGGCATAATAAATGGAAGAAAGAAATCTTAGAAAAGTTCGTCAGGGCAAAGTGACCAGCAATAAGATGGACAAGACGATTGTTGTTTCTATCACAGAGAACGTAAAACATCCTCTTTACAAAAAAATCGTAAAAAGAACTTATAAGCTGAAAGCTCATGATGAAAATAACGAATGCAATATCGGTGACACAGTTAAAATCATGGAAACAAGACCTTTATCAAAAGACAAAAGATGGAGACTTGTTGAAGTAGTAGAAAAAGTAAAATAGGAGGATACAAGCATGATTCAACAGGAAAGTAGACTTAGAGTCGCTGACAATACTGGTGCAAAAGAAATTCTTTGTATCCGTGTTTTAGGTGGTTCTACTAGAAGATATGCTAATATCGGCGATATCATTGTTGCTACGGTCAAAGATGCAACACCAGGCGGCGTTGTTAAAAAAGGTGACGTAGTGAAAGCCGTAGTTGTTCGTACTGTAAAAGGTGCTCGTCGTAAAGACGGTTCTTATATCAGATTCGATGAAAACGCTGCAGTAATAATCAAAGATGACAAGACTCCAAAAGGAACACGTATCTTTGGACCAGTAGCTAGAGAGCTTCGTGAGAAACAGTTTATGAAGATTGTTTCCCTGGCTCCAGAAGTATTATAGGAGGTACGACATGTCAGCTATGAAAATCAAAAAAGGCGATACCGTCAAAATTATCGCTGGTAAAGACAAAGACAAAGAAGGCAAAGTCCTCGTTGTCAATGTAAAAGACAATACTTTAGTTGTTGAAGGCGTGAACATGATTACAAAACACGCAAAACCATCTGCTGCAAATGCACAGGGCGGTATCATCAACAAAGAAGCTCCAGTTCATATGTCAAACGTTATGTACGTACACAAGGGTAAAGCAACCAGAGTTGGATTTACCATGGATGGAGATAAAAAAGTTCGTGTTGCAAAAGCAACAGGCGAAAAGATTGATTAATTAAGAGAGGAGGCCAAACAAGTTGAGTAGATTAAGAGATACTTACGAAAACGAGATCGTAGACGCTATGGTCAAGAAATTTGAATATAAAAATGTAATGGAAGTGCCAAAACTCGCTAAAATCGTAGTCAATATGGGTGTTGGTGAAGCGAAAGATAACGCTAAGTTATTAGATGCTGCAGTTGCAGATATGGAACTGATCACTGGTCAGAAAGTTGTTAAGACGAAAGCCAAAAATTCTGTAGCAAACTTCAAGCTTCGTGAAGGTATGCCTATCGGATGTAAAGTAACACTTCGTGGTGAAAAGATGTATGAGTTCGCTGATCGTCTGATCAACCTTGCACTGCCACGTGTACGTGACTTCAGAGGTGTGAATCCTAACGCATTCGACGGAAGAGGAAATTATGCACTTGGTATCAAAGAGCAGTTGATTTTCCCGGAAGTAGAGTATGATAAAGTTGATAAAGTAAGAGGTATGGATATTATTTTCGTTACCACTGCTAAAACTGACGAAGAAGCCCGTGAATTATTGACATTATTCAATATGCCATTTTCAAAGTAAAATAGGAGGAGAAAATTCATGGCAAAAACATCGATGAAAATCAAACAGCAGCGTAAAGCTAAATTCTCTACCAGAGAATATAACCGCTGCAGAATTTGTGGACGTCCACATGCTTATTTGAGAAAATACGGAATCTGCAGAATTTGCTTCCGTGAATTAGCATACAAAGGTCAGATCCCAGGAGTTAAGAAAGCTTCTTGGTAGGCCGAAAGCAACTTAATGAATGCAAGCCGCAAGGCACAGCATGAATTTAGTGCGAGGCCGTTCACGAACCTTAACGAGTCCGACCGAAGGGAGAGACGAGTTTAGTTGAGTGAACACCCGAAGATACTCCGAGTTATAATATGAAAGGAGCAATAACCAAATGACAATGAGTGATCCAATCGCAGATATGCTTACAAGAATCCGTAATGCTAATACTGCTAAACATGATACAGTTGATGTACCTGCATCAAAAATGAAAATCGCTATCGCTAATATCCTCGTAGACGAAGGATATATTGCTAAATATGATCTGGTTGAGGACGGAGCGTTCCAGACGATCCGCATCACCTTAAAATATGGTGCAGACAAAACAGAAAAGATTATCACTGGCCTGAAAAGGATTTCAAAACCAGGACTGCGTGTATACGCAAACAGCACTGATCTGCCAAGAGTACTTGGTGGTTTGGGAATCGCTATTGTATCTACAAACAAAGGTGTTATCACTGACAAAGAGGCTCGTAAGATGCAGGTCGGTGGAGAAGTATTAGCATTTGTTTGGTAAACACTGAACACTTAATGCGCTCAAGCCGTGAGGCACAGAGCAAATTTAGTGAGAAGGTTGTTCGAGGAACGTAGTGAGTCGAACTTCCTTTGATATTTAGTGCGCGAACTTTCACGAACCTTAACGAGTCCGACTGTAAGGAGAGACGAGTTTAGTTGAGTGAACTCTCCCGCAATAGCAAAAAATGGAAACTGAAAACAGAAGGGAACCACATAAGCGTCCCTTCCGAAAATCTAAGTTAGGAGGAAACACAGTATGTCACGTATAGGAAGATTACCTATCGCTGTACCGGAAGGTGTAACAGTAGACCTTGGTGCAAACAATCACGTTACTGTTAAAGGACCAAAGGGAACTCTGGAAAAGAATTTACCTGCGGAAATGGAAATCAAAATGGAAGATGGTCATGTTGTTGTAGCAAGACCAAACGACTTAAAGAAAATGAAATCCCTTCACGGATTAACAAGAACTCTGATCCAGAACATGGTTACCGGTGTACATGATGGCTATGAGAAAGTTTTAGAGGTTAATGGTGTAGGTTACAAGGTTCAGAAACAGGGTAAGAAATTAGTACTCTCTCTTGGTTACTCTCATCCGGTTGAGATGGAAGACCCAGAAGGTTTGGAATCTGTAGTTGATGGTAACAAAATTACTATTAAAGGTATCAATAAAGAAAATGTTGGCCAATACGCAGCTGAAATCAGAGATAAGAGAAGACCTGAGCCATATAAGGGCAAAGGTATTAAGTATGCTGATGAAGTTATTAGACGTAAAGTTGGTAAGACTGGTAAAAAATAATTAAGGA
>JAQUWF010000018.1:38437-41524 GCA_028692975.1 Lachnospiraceae bacterium | reverse complement strand
TAACAGAAAAGATGTGGTTTTCGCTCATAAAACTGCTTGCTTGTAGAAATGAAACTTTTAAACTAATTGCATGAAGTGGCTAAAATAGAGACATTTTTGTGCAAAATAAATAAGAAAGTATAGAGAGGACGATTATGAGTAATGTAATTTCTGGTGAAAAATATGCCATGATGTATGGCCCAACAGTGGGAGATAAGGTGCGTCTGGCTGATACAGAATTAGTGATAGAAGTAGAAAAGGACTACACGGTTTATGGAGAAGAGGCAAAATTCGGCGGCGGCAAGACCCTGCGTGACGGCATGGGACAGTCTGTGAAGACAACCAGCGCTGATGGTGACCTGGATCTGGTTATTACCAACGCATTGATCCTGGACTATACCGGTGTTATTAAGGCAGATATCGGTATCAAAAACGGAAAGATCGCAGGCATCGGCAAAGCCGGCAATCCAAGTATTATGGACGGTGTGACTCCGGGCATGACGGTGGGAGCATCCACGGAGGCTCTGGCAGGCGAGGGCATGATCCTGACAGCTGGCGGTATCGATACCCATATTCATTTTATCTGCCCACAACAGATTGACTGTGCACTTTACGCAGGTGTGACCACCATGATCGGCGGAGGTACAGGCCCTGCGGACGGCACCAATGCTACCACGGCAACACCTGGTCCGTGGAATATGAAAATGATGTTGAAGGCGGCAGAGGAATATCCCATGAACCTTGGCTTCCTGGGAAAGGGAAACTGTTCCGATGAAGCACCATTGATTGAGCAGATCAAAGCCGGTGCCATGGGGCTGAAGATTCATGAGGATTGGGGTGCGACTCCGGCTGTTATCAATCACTGTCTGAATGTGGCGGATGAATATGATGTGCAGGTTGCTATTCATACGGATACCTTAAACGAAGGCGGATGCGTGGAGGATACGATTGATGCTATTGCAGGCCGTACCATTCATACATATCATACGGAGGGTGCAGGCGGCGGACACGCACCGGATATTATCCGTGCGGCGGCAACACCTAATGTGCTGCCTTCTTCTACCAATCCGACCATGCCGTTTACTGTAAATACATTGGATGAGCATCTGGATATGCTCATGGTCTGCCATCATCTGGATAACAAGATTCTGGAGGATGTGGCTTTTGCAGATTCGCGTATCCGCCCGGAAACTATTGCAGCAGAGGATGTGCTGCATGATATGGGCGTGTTCAGTATGATGAGTTCTGATTCACAGGCTATGGGGCGTATCGGTGAGGTTATTACCAGAACATGGCAGACTGCCAGCAAGATGAAAGAGGAGCGAGGACCGTTAGCAGAGGATAAAGATCATGGAAATGATAACTTCCGCGCGAAACGCTACATTGCCAAATACACCATTAATCCTGCAATCACACACGGTATTTCTAACTATGTGGGTTCTGTGGAAACAGGCAAGTTCGCGGATCTGGTGCTGTGGAATCCGGCATTTTTCGGTGTGAAACCTGACCTGATCATCAAAGGCGGCATGATCATCGCTTCCAAGATGGGCGATGCCAATGCGTCTATTCCTACGACACAGCCGGTTATGTACCAGCCTATGTTTGCTGCTCATGGCAAAGCGAAATATGATACCTGCCTGACTTTTGTGTCAAAGGCTGCTATGGATGACAATGTAAAAGAAAAATATGGCCTGGAAAAGACGCTTGTGCCCGTTGAAAATTGCAGAAATATCGGTAAGAAAGACATGGTTTACAATAGTGGGACACCGGAGATCACCGTGGATCCTGAGACTTATGAGGTGCGTGCGGATGGCGAGAAACTTACGTCTAAACCTGCGAAGAAACTGCCGTTGACCCAGATGTATAACCTGTTTTAAGAGGGGGTAGGAATTTGTTAGGAGTATGTTTATTATTTGTTGGAATTGTTTTGATTAATAATGGTATTTGTAATCTGACCAACGTGGATGCGAAGTCCACGGCGGTCATGAATATATTTACCGGAGGACTGTCCCTGTTTATTAATTTTGTGAATCTTGCCCAGGGGAATTATTATGCGGCGGGAACGGGGCTGTTGTTCGGCTTTACGTATCTGTTTGTGGCGGCTAATAATATATTCGGTCTGAGTTCGAAACCGTTTTCCTGGTTTTCTACTTTTGTGGCGGTGAATGCCTTTATATTCGGTACGTTCGAAGGCTTTATCGGTGTGGAAGCCTGGGGTATTTCACCGGATATCCGGTGGGCGGTAATCTGGTATCTTTGGGGCATTCTCTGGGGAACTTCTTTTGTGGAAGATATCTGCGGGAAGAAGCTTGGCAAGTTTACGCCATGGCTGCAGGTGTTTGAAGGAGTTGCTACGGCGTGGGTACCGGGGGTGCTTATGCTGCTTGGGAAGTGGTGATATAAGTAAAAGAAGAAGGGGGTAGTGGGGTGGGGACGCATCGTCTGCCCCCGCAGCCTTCTTTTCACAGCGCTACGTTCCCCTTCAACTAATCGCTAACTTCGACTAAGGCACTCAGCAGGGGCTTCGTGCCTAAGTCTGCGTAAGCGCTGGATTTTCAGGCTCACTGACGCTTTCTCTGTGAAAAGAAGCTGCGGGGGCAGGCGATGCTGGCGCACGCCGGGGGCGGAAGGATTGGCAGGTTGGTGCGTGGGGGACGGTGATTGTTGGCGGTTGGGTAAGGGGTGCGGGAAATGTGTACGACTTACCCAAACGAGGAAGAAATTCAGGTTTTGTTTGCGAAAAAATGTGAGGATTGGGTAAGGAAACTGGGATGGGGAAATGATTTACCCAAAAAGATTAGCAAGTTGGCGCGAGTGGGCTGGTGCTGGCTGGCGGTTGGGTAAGGGGTGCGGGAAATGTGTACGGCTTACCCAAACGAGGAAGAAATTCAGGTTTTGTTTGTGAAAAAATGTGAGGATTGGGTAAGGAAACTGGGAAGGGGAAATGATTTACCCAAAAAGATTAGCAAGTTGGCGCGAGTGGGCTGGTGCTGGCTAGCGGTTGGGTAAGGGGTGCGGGAAATGTGTACGGCTTACCCAAACGAGGAAGAAATTCAGGTTTTGTTTGTGAAAAAATATAAGAATTGGGTAAGGGAACTGGGATGGGGA
>JAQUWF010000018.1:0-38337 GCA_028692975.1 Lachnospiraceae bacterium | reverse complement strand
TGGGGAAATGATTTACCCAAAAAGATTAGCAAGTTGGAGCGTGGGGGACGGTGATTGTTGGCGGTTGGGTAAGGGGTGCGGGAAATGTGTACGGCTTACCCAAACGAGGAAGAAATTCAGGTTTTGTGTGTGAGAAAATGTGAGGATTGGGTAAGGGAACTGTGTAGGTTTGTTATTTACCCAAAGTGGTGATGCTTGGGATAAAAGGAGAAAGAGATATGTTAGTTGAGAAAATACTGGGTTCGCTTAAAGATAGTGAACAGCGAACTGTGGAGTATGTGGATATTGAATGGCATGAGGCGTTTAAGAAATTGCATAAGAAGCAGACTGAGAGCGGTGAGGAGGTTGGGATCCGGTTAGATAATGAGATACTTACGAAGGGGCTGCGGGATGGAGATATTTTGTATGAGGATGCGGCGCGGGTGATCGCGGTGCGGATTCCGGCCTGTGAGGCCATGGTTATTACGGTGGCACCGGGACATGAACGCGCGTTGGCGCAGGTATGTTATGAGGTGGGCAATACCCACGGCAGTTTGTTCTGGGGTGAGCAGGAAAATGAGTTCCGGACACCGGTGAATGAGCCGCTTATGGAAAAATTAAGTAAGATGCATGGTGTTACAGTGGAGAAGGAAGTTGTGAAGTTTGACTTCGACCAGGCGATTTCTTCCTCTGTGAACAACCATCACCATTAGGGTCTGCCTATGATGAACAGACAAGAAGAGTTTTTGCTGTTGCAGGTCAATGATGCATTGTTCCCCATCGGCGGCTATTCCCATTCCTATGGACTGGAGACGTATATTCAGAAGGACCTGGTGCGGGACGAGGCAACGGCGGTGGAATATCTTACACATTACCTGCGGTATAGTATGCTGCATAATAATCTGTTGACCGTGCGTTTGGCCTACGAATACGCCAAGGCGCAGGATTTGCAGAAACTAGAAAACCTGGAGGAACTGATCCAGGCATCGGTGAGTCCCCGGGAAATAAGAGAAGCAGGACGGAAGCTGGGGTCGCGGTTTATTAAGACTTTGGCGGCACTGGAAATAGAATATGCATCCCCGATTTTTTCGGATTATGTCAATCAACAGAAGGATAAAAGTATAAGTCATGCATGTGCCTACGGTGTTTTTTGCAGCAGTATTGGTATTCATGAGACGCGTATGCTGGAAAATTATATTTATGCCCAGACTTCGGTCATGGTGACCAACTGTGTCAAATCCATTCCATTATCCCAGACTTCCGGGCAGAAGATGCTTCATGCCTGCTTTCCGGTTTTTGAGGAATTATTAGATCAGGTGGAAAAACTGGATGAGAACTGGCTCTTCGCCTCCACACCTGGTTTTGATGTGCGGTGTATGCAGCATGAAGATTTGTATTCCAGAATTTATATGTCATAACCATTTGGGCAACCAATACACCATCGACTTGCCGTTACCCAAACCCTATAGAAAGTTGGTGTATGCATGTGGTTTTAGCCAGGCTTTTGGGTAAGAGGTGCGGATAAAATGGTATCACTACCCAAGGAGACAAAGAAATTTAGGGTATGTGGCTGCGAGGAAGTACTGGTTGGGTAAGGAGCAGACTTGCTGGCCCGCCGTTACCCAAAATCCATAGCAAGCTGGTGGGTGCATGCAGTTTTAGCCAGGCCTTTGGGTAAGAGGTGCGGATCAGCCACTATCATACCCAAAAAGACAAAGAAATGCAGGTATTGAGGCTGAGAAGAAGTACTGGTTGGGTAAGGAGTAGACGTGCTGGCCTGCTGTTACCCAAAATCCATAGCAAACTGGTGGGTGCATGCAGTTTTAGCCAGGTCTTTGGGTAAGAGGTGCGGATCAGCCACTATCATACCCAAAAAGACAAAGAAATGCAGGTATTGAGGCTGAGAAGAAGTACTGGTTGGGTAAGGAGCAGACGTGCAGGCTTGCTGTTACCCAAAATCCATAGCAAGTCGGTGGGTGCGTGTGGTTTTAGCCTGGCCTTTGGGTAAGAGGTGCGGATAAAATGGTATCACTACCCAAAGAGACAAAGAAATGCAGGTATTGAGACTGAGAAGAAGTACTGGTTGGGTAAGGAGTAGACGTGCTGGCCTGCTGTTACCCAAAATCCATAGCAAACTGGTGGGTGCATGCAGTTTTAGCCAGGTCTTTGGGTAAGAGGTGCGGATCAGCCACTATCATACCCAAAAAGACAAAGAAATGCAGGTATTGAGGCTGAGAAGAAGTACTGGTTGGGTAAGGAGCAGACGTGCAGGCTTGCTGTTACCCAAAATCCATAGCAAGTCGGTGGGTGCGTGTGGTTTTAGCCTGGCCTTTGGGTAAGAGGTGCGGATAAAATGGTATCACTACCCAAGGAGACAAAGAAATTTAGGGTATGTGGCTGCGAGGAAGTACTGGTTGGGTAAGGAGCAGACGTGCTGGCTTGCTGTTACCCAAAATCCATAGCAAGTTGACCGGGTGGGGTGTCATCCAAACTGTTGAATAAAAGATATGGAAAAAAATAAGATTTTGAGAGAGGTAAATGATATGTCATATGTAAAAATAGGAGTAGCGGGCCCGGTAGGTTCGGGCAAGACCGCTTTGATCGAAAGCCTGACCAGACAGATGGCGGGCGAATACAGCATTGGTGTCATCACCAATGACATTTACACAAAAGAAGATGCGGAATTTTTAAGCAAGAACAGTGTACTGCCAAGAGAGCGTATTATCGGCGTGGAGACTGGGGGCTGCCCGCACACGGCTATCCGTGAGGACGCTTCCATGAATCTGGAAGCCGTGGATGAGATGATGGAACAGTTCCCGGATATCCAGATTTTATTTATTGAAAGCGGCGGTGATAATCTGTCGGCGACTTTTAGCCCGGAACTGGTGGATGCCACGATTTTTGTCATCGATGTGGCAGAGGGCGATAAGATTCCAAGAAAGGGAGGCCCGGGCATTACCCGTTCGGATCTGCTGGTTATTAACAAGATCGACCTGGCACCTTACGTGGGCGCAAGCCTGGAAGTCATGGAGCGGGATTCCAAAAAGATGCGTGGTGACAGACCATTTGTATTTACTAATATCCGTGACAATGATGGAGTAAAGCAGGTCATCGACTGGATCCATTCCAATGTACTTTTAGAGGGTGTGTAACAGATGGTATATGTGGAAAATCAATTTGGAAGGACTTCGAAATTACGGTGGAGAGCCGTGGAAAAAGACGGGAAAACCATCCTTCAGGATGTGTATTTTACAGCACCCTATAAAATCATGAGTCCCTTCGAGCACAGGGACGGTTCCATCAGCGTCATGCAGCTGACGGCCTCGGCGGGGGTTATGGCAGGGGATGTAGCGGAGTATGATTTCACGGTAGAGTCTGGCGCGAGAATCGAATTCCTCTCCCAGTCTTTTGAAAAGATTCACAAGATGGATGAGGGGAAGGCCGTGCGGAAAACAAATATTTCTGTGGCAGCAGGCGCGCAGTTGTGCTACCACCCACTCCCGGTCATTCCCTTTGCGAACAGTTCCTTTGAGAATGAGACGCAGGTGGAACTTGCGGACGATACGGCGGAATTTGAATATTATGAGATCATTGCCT
Organism: Lachnospiraceae bacterium; assembly: GCA_028692975.1. GTDB lineage: Bacteria > Bacillota > Clostridia > Lachnospirales > Lachnospiraceae > JALENY01. The sequence continues at coordinate 34,761 of JAQUWF010000018.1, read as the reverse complement.
GTGGCAGAAGTGCCAGAGGAGAACGTTTTGCGTATGATACTTTTTTGTCGAGACTTCATATCCGAAGAGCGGGGAAATTAATTTTTTGCGATAACACCATGTTTTTTCCAAAGCAGCTTCCCATGGAACAGATTGGATTTTACGAAGGATTTACCCACACGGGCAATTTTATTTTCTGCAGCAGAGGAAAGGATGAGAGCTGGGCTGGAGAGGTCAGGGAATTGCTGAAACAGGACCCGGATGTGGAAGGTGGCGTGACCAGGCTGGAAAGCAGTGATTATCTGGTGAAGATTTTTGGCACACAGGCGCAGAAACTGCAGGATCTTGCGACCAACATAAGTATAATAAATTAAGGGGATGTTTTTGTTCTTTTGGAAAATGCAGCAGATGCATGCGAGAAAAAGCATTTCTCGGGTTTCTCTTTGGAAATGACTGGAAATAATACCCTCTGGATAGTATAATGAAAGGCAGAAAACATAGTCCGCTGCATAAGAGGTGTGGAATGAGCGAGAAAACGAAAATACTCATAGTTGATGACGTGGAAGCGAGCCGGGTGGCATTGCGTACAGCCCTTGGGGAGACTCATGTGTTTTACGAAGCTGTTGACGGAAGGGCGGCGTGGGATATTCTGGAGGATGATTCGGCGGTGGATCTGATCCTTCTGGATCTGATTATGCCCGAATTGCCCGGGATTCAGCTTTTGAAGAAAATAAAGGCGGATCAGCGATTTGAACAGATTCCGATTATCGTATGTACTGCGGATGATGAGGAAAAGACGGAGGAAGAGGCACTGAAATTGGGTGCGGAGGATTTCCTTACCAAGCCATTCAAGCCTGCGGTAGTTCGGCAGAGAGTAGAAAACACTCTGCGCCGCAGGTATCTGGAGCATCAGATCCAGCAAGTTCAGATCAATCAAAAGGTACAGGAACTTATGGACAATCTGCCGGTTGGCATCGGTATTCTGGAAATTGATCAGAAAGAGATGCGGCCGACCTGCGTCAATAAAAAGGCCATGGAGCTGTTCGAGATTAACCATTCCCTGTCACAACTGCGTGACAAGGATGCGGCTTTTATCGAATTGAACAGGCATGACCTGGACAGGATTATGAGCGAAGGAAAAGAAAAAGTTTCCTGCCATGTTTACACCGTTCGCCGAAAAGACGGCACCTCCTTCAAAATACAGGCGATTGCCAGGCTTTGCCCCAATGAGGACGGAACAATGACCTGCTATGCCGCTTCTACAGAGATTCTGGAGGACCAGTAAATTGAGCCACAACTGGCTGGATAATTTTTTTGGAAATAGGGAAGAAAGACAGTACAACTGAATAAGAAAAAGCAGAGAAACGAAGTGGGATATGATTTCCACTTCGTTTTGTAAATATTAAAAAAGATGCTTGTAAATGTGCAAACATTCGTGTATACTCAAATTCTAAATACATTCTGTATTTATCACGGTCACTTCGACCAAATATCTCAAAACCACGGTTTAAAAGATGATCATATTCTGATATACTAAGGGAACGAAGTATTCTTCTTTTCTTTGGCGTATTTGTGTATGTGAAAGAAAGGGAGAAACATGAGAAAAAAGAAGAAAAGTGAAAAGCAGATTTATCCAATCGCGCATCAGAATAAGGATATTGCATCAAAGACATTTACAGAGATGTTTCCGCGGGAGGCTATGGAGGTGTATGGTGTTCACCTTCCGGCTATTGTACGGATCATCCCAACGAATCTGCCGGCTGTACTCGCCAATGAACTGCGTATAGACAATATTTTCGAACTTGCAGATGGCAGTTTTGCTATTCTGGATTATGAAAGTTCTTATAAGGAAACGAATAAGATCAAATATCTGGAATATATTGTGCGGATTCTGCGCCGTTACAAGAAACGTGGGATCATGAAATTGCGTATGATTGTTTTGTATACAGCGGATGTGACAGAGGAAGAGACAAATGCAACGTTGGATATTGGAGCCCTGCAAGTAAGCATTGAGCAGGCATTTTTGTCAAAATTGGATTCGGAAGAGATCAGACAACGATTGACCGCCAAAATTAAAGGGAAAGAAAAACTGACAAACAAAGAATTGATGGAATTTGTTATATTACCTTTGACCTACAGGGGGAAAGAGAAGAAAAAAGAGGTTATTGAGGAACTGTTTTCTGTGGCAAAAGATATAGACAATGAAAAGACGCAGATTTTTGTGCTAAGTGGAATCATGGTATTTGCAGACAAAGTAATCGATAAGGGAATCGCATGTCAGATGAAGGAGTGGATTATGATGACGAAGGTTGCGAAATTATTTGAAGAGGAAAAGCAGCAGGCATTGAGAGAGCAGAAGAAAAAAGTAACAAAAGAAGTAACAAAAGAAGTTGCACGAGGCAATGCTCTGGCTATGTTAAAGGAAGGCGATCCGGTGGAGAAGGTGGTTCGGTGTGTTAAGGAACTTAGCGCGGAGGAAATCCAGGCACTGGCGGAGAGCCTGTAAGCGGTAGAATGTAGAAATCCTGGACTTTACAGTTAGTAGAGTTCAGGATTTTTTTAAAATGCAAGAATAAAGAAAACTCATATGGAAACGGTTGCATATTTGGGAATGAGGAGGTAAACTAAAGGAAAGAAAAGGAAAAAGAAGGTGAAGATATGGCTGGAATAAAAGATGTAGCGAAGTTAGCCGGAGTCGGCGTGGGGACGGTATCCAGGGCGATTAATGATACTGGATATGTTTCGCAGGAAGCAAAGGCGAAGATTGATGCGGCCATGGAAGAACTGCATTATATTCCCAATGAGCTGGCGCGGAATCTGTACCGGAAAAAGAGCGGTATTATCGCAGTGCTGGTGCCAACCATATCGCATCCGTTTTTTGCTGAGTTTATCAATTATATGGAGTTGGAATGTCATGAGCGCGGATACAAAACCATGATCTGCAGCACAGAGAGGGAGAAAAACTATGAATCCGAGTATCTGCAGATGTTGCGTCAGCATATTGTAGAAGGGATTATCACAGGGGTTCACTCTCTGGATGTACAGGAATATCTGGAGATTGATATGCCAATCGTGGCACTTGACCGTTTTATTGGCGATAATATTCCGGTTGTATCGGTGGATCACAGACAGGGCGGTATGCGCGCAGCAAGGGAACTGATACGCTGTGGCTGTCATAAAGTTGCTGTATTTCAAGAGGCGAAGAAGGTTCACTCACCAGCACAAGCCAGATATGAAGAATTTATGCGTGTGCTGGAGGAGAGCGGGATTGAGACGATTTCCTGTGAATTGGAATGGAATAAAAGTGATGTTGCGTATTTTAATCAGGTGACAAGTGAATTTTTCCGGAAGCACCCGGATGTAGACGGCATGTTTGGAACGGACCTTCTGGCACTCAGTTATATGAAGGCGGCACAGGAGAATGGGAAAAAAATACCGGAAGATTTGAAAATAATTGCTTATGATGGGACAGATATAATGGATGCTGTATATCCACGTATGACTATGATTCGCCAGCCTATTGAAAAATTGGCAAAAGAGGCAGTCCGATTGATCGTACATAGAATTGATGGGACAAATCTGCTGGATAAGCATATTGAATTAGAATCAACTTTTATTAAAGGAAATACGACGGATAATTAGTGAAAATTGCCGCAGTAGCATGAGATGTTACTGCGGTAATTATATTGAAATATAGTCGTGCAGTTTATGAGTTTTATAGACTGAGAAGCAGCAGTTAGCATCGGATATTTATGAAGATATAAAGTGTATCAGAAAAATATGTATAAAAATGCGTGGATAAATATAGACACTATTTACGAAATGGAGATTTGGAACTAAAAATTTATTGACAGTTAGCATAGACAGATGTATATTGATATTATCAAATATGGAAAGGGTTCCACAAGAGAAAATAAAGAAATCCTCGAATGGAGGATTTTTATTATTGATTCTAGTGGAACCCGTTCCACAAAAGCCAAAAGGAGGATATATAATGAAAAGAAAAGTATTATCGATTTTACTGGCAGCATCCATGGTGGCGGGATTGCTGGTAGGATGTGGAAATTCAAATGCGGGATCATCTGACAAAACAGATAAAACAGAAAATACTGCAGAAACTACAGAGGCCCCAGAAACTTCCGGCGGGGAAGTGACGCTTAAAATGGGTATCCATGTAGCAGACCCGGCATCTCAGGAAACAGTTACATACAATATTGTACAGGCGTTTAATGAGAAATATGCAGGCAAGTATAAAGTGGAATTTGAGGCAGCCGATACGGAGACACATTCTACCAATCTGAAATTAGAGGCATCCGATGGAACGCTGCCGGAGGTTTTCTGGCTGGATTCCAGCGAGGCCCCGGAATATGCTGAAGCAGGATATCTTCTGGACTTATCTGATTTTCTTGAAGAGTATAAAGATACGGATGCAGCGTTAGATGCCAGCGTAAAAGAAGCATTCAAGTCAGACATTCAATATGGTCTTCCTTATCAGTGTAATGTAGAAGGATTTTTCTATAATAAGGAAATATTTGAGCAGCTGGGCATCGCAGAACCTGCAAATGGAACTACCTTTACGCAGCTTCTTGACATGATCACAAAATGCAATGAGGGTGGTATCACACCAATCGCACAGGGCTGTATGAACAGCAGTTATGCAATCTGGGGTTATCTGGCTATGCTGGATCGTTACGGATATTCTGAATATATCCAGAACATTCTGGCTGGCGACAAGAAATTTAATAATGAAGATTTGCTGAAATGCTTTGAAAAATTGCAGCAGCTTGGACAGTCCGGTGCCTTTTCTACCAATATGGCAACACAGGAATATTTTGATGCGAAAGAGCTATTTACTTCCGGCCAGGCAGCGATTTTTAATACAGGTGCATGGGATTGTGCTGAATTAGATGAAAAACTTGGTGATAAAGTAGGATTTTGGTGGGGACCGACTTTTGATGACAGCACTTACGAGCAGAAAGCAGCTATGAAAGTTCCGTCTGCTCCCATCAGCGTCAGCGCGGCAGTTGCAGAAGATGCAGCAAAACAGGAAGGTGTATACAAATTCCTGGAGTTTTATTACAGCGAAGATGCAGCAAAAATTTCTTATGAAGGTTCTGTATTTCCGGCAACCAATTACACAGGCATCTCTGCAGGTGAAACGCAGTATGCGCTTGGCCAGGTTATGGCAAGCATTGATGAAGGATGGACAAGTCCGGCTGCACAGCCAGATCAGATACTTAACTCAGCAGTACAGGCACAGTTATATGATTCTATGTTAGGTGTTCTGTTAGGCAACTATGAACCGGCAGATGCTCTGGATAAAATCGACCAGCAGATGACATATTAGTATCGGATGAAATACGTGGCCTGTGTAAAACTGCTCAGGCTGATGTTTCATAATACCGAGGAAGGAGTGAACCTGTGTATTGGTTAAGTAAAAAAAGGTATATTGTGGGTATGCTGATTCCCACATTGCTGGTTTACAGTGTTTTCATTATTTTACCTATTATTATTGCAGTGGGGTATAGCTTTACGAAATATTCTGGCATAGGAAAAGCCAAATTCAATGGATTTGCTAATTACCAGAGATTGTTTTCGGATCCTACATTCTGGATTGCATTTAAAAATACTATGATCATTTTTATTGTAGCATTTTTGCTGCTGCTGGTGGGCGCTTTTTTCATCGCATTATTGCTAAATAATCATTTGAAATTCAATGATTTTAACAAAGCACTGATATTCTCGCCAGCGATTATAGCACCAATTATTGTTGGTATTATCTGGGTTTACATCCTTGATCCCGAGATCGGTATCGTGAATGCGCTTCTGGATGCAGCAGGATTGTCAGCGTGGAAACAACAATGGATCGGCGGGGATACACTGTCTCCTTATAGCACAGCAATCATTTATTTCTGGCAGCAGTTGGGATATCTTGTGACGATTTATATTGCAGGGCTGAAAATGATTCCGGAAGATGTTATGGAGGCGGTGCGTATTGACGGCGCAAGCGCCTGGCAGAAACTCCGCTATATTACCGTTCCATTAATGAAAACCACGATTTCAACAGTAGCAGTCCTTCTTATCACGGGCATTTTCAAAATATTTGAAATTGTTCAGCAGACTACGGGTGGGGGACCGAACCATATGTCAGAGACGCTTGTTACCTATAGCTACTCTACCACATTTACTAAGGGCGAATATGGATATGGCATGTCACTGGCGACCATTACCTTTGTGGTTTCACTGATTATAACAGGGGTTTATATGATGTTAACCAGAGAAAAGGGGGAGAAGGCATGATTAGTAAGAAGAAAAAAACGGCCATGCATGTGGGAACCATTTTGATTACCTTAATGATCGTTTTCCCTTTTATCTGGATGATTTTGTTATCTTTTAAGACAAATTCGGAGATCATGACTGCTCCGCTTGCACTGCCATCTTCTTTAAATTTTGAAAACTATAAAAATGCATTTAAAGTTTTGAATTATGTGCAGTTATATGGAAATACATTTTTTGTCTGCATTATTTCTATTGTCATTGAACTGACGATTACATTTTTAAGTTCATTTGTGCTTGCAAGAATGGAATTTAGCGGAAGGATAAAAAGTTTGCTGTATGGATTTTTGATTTTGGGATTATCCATTTCACCGTTTATCTTGCTGTTTCCAGTCTATAAAATTAATGTGTTTTTCAAATTAAGTGGAAAGCTGGGATTGATTTTCCCGTATGTGGCAACCTCCATATCCTTTAACACGCTGTTGCTGGTTGGCTATTTAAAGACGCTTCCGGCGGAGATTGACGAGGCAGCCGTTATGGATGGTTGTAGTGTATGGCAACTGATGTTGAAGGTTATTCTGCCCATGACGAAACCGGTTATCGCGACCGTGGTTATTTTCAATGTGTTGTATATATGGAATGAGTATCCGTTCGCTTCGGTTATGCTCAGAGATGCGGCAGATTATACATTATCCATGGGTGCTTCCTTCTTTAAGGGAACTTACACGGTGGATTACGGCGGAATTATTGCATCAAGTATTATGATTATTATTCCAGAACTGATTTTCTATGGATTGTTCCAGAAAAATATTGTGGAAGGTATGACTGCGGGAGCAGTGAAAGGATAGGTGAAGATATGAGTAATGTTTCAGGATTATTTAAAGATTTGACAACGATAAAAAAGGCCCGTAACGGCAGACTGGCCAGCTGGGATCAGAGAGGCAAAAACCAGGATTATTGGGAGATCCCTGCGGGGGAGAGCGTTACTTTAGGTGAAGTAGAAGGACCGGGATGTATAACACATATCTGGATGACTTCTTCCTGCAGAAAAGTAAAGGCACCAAGTATTTTAGACCCGGTACAGAATGCATCGGCGGCACCAGTTATGGAAATACATCCGGCGTTGGGTGTGATCTGGGATGATTATGATCCATTTTATTATAGGAAGGCTCTGATTAAGATTACATGGGATGATCAGGATACACCAAGCGTGTATGTACCCTTTGGTGATTTCTTCTGTATCGGCAACTGTTATCCAGGCAATTTTTCTTCTCTTCCGTTTAATGTATCATTGAAACCGGAAGAGGCTGGAAGATATGGAGCACCTTGTTCTGTATCCTGCTATTTCCCTATGCCGTTTAATAAGAAGGCAAAGATCGAGATTGTAAATGAAAATGAACTTCCATTCATTCTTTATTTCAACATTGATTACGAAATGTACAAGGAAGACTTGGATCCGGAGACGGCTTACTTCCATTCCTGCTGGCACAGAGAAAATCCATGCCAGGGCTGGGGACCGCAACTGCAGGTGAATTCACCGGAAGTGAATAATGTGACGAATTTCAAGGGCGAGGATAATTATGTTGTTCTGGATGTGGAAGGAACCGGCCATTATGTCGGCTGTAATCTGACGGTAAAACACTATCAGGGAAGCTGGTGGGGAGAAGGCAATGATATGTTCTTCATTGACGGAGAAGAGTACCCAAGCCTGAACGGAACGGGTACAGAGGATTATTTCAATCATGCATGGGGCATGCAGCGCAATGCGTATCCGTTCTTTGGAACGATTGTCCATGAGGGCGATACAGATGGATTCCAGGTGTCTTATCGTTTCCATATAACAGATCCGGTGCGTTTTGAGAAAAAATTAAAAGTCACCATCGAACATGGTCATGCAAATCATCTGTCTGATGACTGGAGTTCTACGGCATACTGGTACCAGACACTTCCGACTGCAAAGAAACTGACCATGCTTCCAGTAGAAGAGCGTCTGCCCAATGTTCCGCAGCTGCCAGAACGAAAACTGGTGACGCCAGAACTGAATGAAGAGCAGAAGGCTGCAGTGGAAAACTATGAGAAGCGCTGGGAGGTATATGGACCGGCAAGACAGGAGCAGTTCAGAATCAAAGAGGATAAAGCGCGCAGAGAATCAGCCCTGAATACAGAATTTGCAAAAAAACAGAGAGATGAATACGACAAATAGATTGGAGAGATTATGTCACGCGAACAGATGCGTATGAATATAGCGAAGGCGGAAGCGCAGATCGCTGCAACAAAACCGGATATGGAGCATGCAGTCATGCGGCAGAAATATCATTTCATGGCAGAACAGGGATGGATTAATGATCCCAATGGACTGATTTTTTTTCGCGGGAAATATCATTTTTTCTATCAGTATAATCCATATGACGCTTATTGGGGTGCCATGCACTGGGGCCATGCTATCAGTGATGATATGCTGCATTGGGAGTATTTGCCCATAGCACTTGCACCCAGTGAACCTTATGACGATCATAAAGAGGGCGGATGTTTCTCCGGAAGTTCCATAGAACATGAGGGTAAACTGTATCTCGTATACACGGGGACTACGAATTATGGGGATGGATTTATCCAGTCCCAGTGTGTTGCCTGTAGCGAAGATGGGGTCCATTTTGATAAATTTGAAGGTAATCCTGTTATTCCCGCACCACCGGAAGGCTATGACAGGGCCAACTTCCGTGATCCAAAAGTATGGAAACATGATGGGAAATTTTATCTGGTCTGTGGGGCGAAGAAAGATAATCTTGCACATGCATTGCTCTATCGATCCGCTGACCTGCTGCACTGGGAGTTTGTCAATGTGCTTGCGGAAAGCCGGGGAGAACTTGGCTACATGTGGGAGTGTCCAGATTTTTATCCGCTGGGAGACAAATACGTACTGATGTTTTCGCCTATGGGTCTGCATGAGCGCACGACGGTTTATCTGGTTGGCGATATGAATTATGAAACCGGAAAATTCACCTATGCGACAACAGGGGAGATAGACTGGGGATTTGATTATTACGCGCCACAGTCATTTCTTGCACCGGATGGACGTCGTATTCTGGTCGCATGGGCTAATGCCTGGGATTGGATGCCGTGGTGGAAAGACTGGGGGCCTTCTTTTAAAGAGGGCTGGTGCGGTGCTTTCAATCTGCCGCGGGAGGCAAAACTCTGTGAGGATAATAGCCTTCGATTTATCCCGGTAAAAGAATTGGAAACACTGCGCGGAGATAAGGCTGAAGCAGATAATGTGGTTGTGGAAGATTCTTATGAGATTGCAGGAAAAAACGGTGTGTTCTTTGAATTGAAACTTATCGTGGACAGAAAGAAGACCACAGCGGAAAGTTTTGATTTGATTTTGAGAAGCGATGGGGACAAAGCATCCGTTGTAACTGTGGATCTGAAAAGGCAGCAGATGAGTTTTGACCGCAGCAATGCGGACGGCTGGAGCAGAGGAAAGACAAGGAGTCCACTTCTGCTGCAAAATCCGGATGAACTGGAAGTGCATGTATATGTGGATCAGAGTTCCATAGAAGTGTACACAGATGATTATAAAACCAGCCACAGCTGCAATGTGTTTGCTTCAAACGACCAGAACCAGAACTATGTGAAAGCGCACAACGGTATTCTTCATATGAAAAAAGTAATCATATGGGAATTAGAAAAGACAATGAAATAGTCTGAAACGGAGTGCAGAAGGAGAAAAAAGTGGAGAAGATTGATGTTACGGCCATGGGAGAACTGCTGATTGATTTTACGGAAAATGGAATCAGCCGGCAGGGGAATCCTGTTCTGGAGGCAAATCCTGGCGGGGCACCGTGTAATGTGCTGGCCATGCTGCAGAATCTGGGCGATTCCACTGCATTTATCGGAAAGGTCGGGCGGGATATGTTTGGTGACCGCCTGAAGAAGACAGTGCAAGCAATCGGTATAGATACGAAGGGACTGGTGCAGGATGAAAACATCCGAACAACGCTTGCATTCGTACATACACATGAGGATGGAGATCGTGAATTCTCATTTTACCGCAATCCGGGTGCAGATATGATGCTGACCGATGAGGAGATAAATGAAGAGGTTATTATGAATTCAAGAATCTTTCATTTCGGGACGCTGTCCATGACCAATGAGACTGTACGAAATGCTACATTAAAAGCACTGGAGATTGCAAAACAAAGTGGATGTATTATTTCTTTTGATCCGAATATCCGGGAACCTTTGTGGAATGATATGGAGGAGGCAAGGCAACAGGTGTATAAGGGACTTTCTTATTGTAATGTCCTTAAGATTTCAGATAATGAGATACAATGGCTGACGGGTGAGGCGGACTATTCCGATGGCGTGCTGCAGATCAGAAATCAGTTTGATATTGATATGATTCTGGTATCCATGGGGAATGCAGGAAGCCGCGTATATTATTATGGAAATATGGTGGAGGCAAATTCGTTTCTACAGGAAGGAACCATTGAGACTACCGGAGCTGGAGACACCTTTTGCGGGTGCATTCTGCATTACATATTAAAGTGGGGACTCAAAGATATTACCAAATCGCAGTTAAGAGAAATGCTGACTTTTGCCAACGCTGCGGCTTCTATTATTACAACCCGAAAAGGTGCGCTTTGTGTGATGCCAACAGAACAGGAAATAAAAGAATTGCTGGATTCATATTTCTAATTTATAGTTTTGTTTTTTAAAAGATTAAAATTCAACAAAAACTATCAATTTTTTTGTGCAAAAATTAGTACAAAAAGACATTCTAATTACCCGCGTTTTTTGTTAAAATGTAGACAAATCATTTGAGGAAACAGCAAAGGCGCTGTAGGCGGGGTATTAAGTCCGATTTGTACAAAGTTTTTCCCCTATCAGGCATGACGGAGAAAAGACATTGCCCAAAGTGCTAAGCGACTTCGCGAAGAAGTCGCTTTTTTGTGTTGACAATGAGCCAAGTGGACTCGTGCTTGCACGGAAGTCCATTTGGCGAATGTCCATCACCGAACGATGGAATCGTGAGGTGATGGTGTCAACAGAAATCGAGAAGGAATTTGCTCGATTGTTGACAATGAGCCAAGCGGGGAATTTGCACGATTTTCTCAACATGAGAAAAGGGTAAAGGAGGGAGCAATACGGGAAATATAGCAGATCGTTTGTTGGAGGAACTAAATTGCGAGACGGTATTTACGATACCTGTTTTTGGCGGGATCGGGATATCAGAATCAACGGTGGTCACCTGGATTATTATGGCGGCGCTGGTCTTACTGGCCATTATTTTTGTGCGCAATCTAAAGGTGGAAAATCCGGGAAAAGTTCAACTCCTGCTGGAGTCTGGTATTGGATGGGCTGAGGATTTCTTTCGGGATGTTCTTGGTGAGAAGGGCAAGGTGTACATACCGTATCTGATTACGGTGCTGATCTATCTGGCCGTGTCCAATCTGATCGGAATCCTGGGGTTCAAACCGCCGACAAAAGACATCAATGTTACGGCTGGCCTGGCTATTATGAGTATGGTGCTCATCGAATTCGCCGGGTATCGGGCAAAAGGTGTGAAAGGCAAGCTGAAAAGCTTTGCAGAACCAGTTGCTGTCGTACTGCCGATCAATTTACTGGAAATCGTTATTCGTCCGGTATCTTTGTGCATGCGACTTTTTGGTAATATTTTAGGTTCCTTTGTAGTTATGGAACTGATCAAAGCCATAGTGCCGGTTTTGATACCAATCCCATTCAGTTTTTATTTTGATATATTTGATGGATTGATACAGGCATATGTGTTCGTATTTTTAACAGCCCTGTTTATCGGGGAAACAACAGAGTAAGAAATAAAAAAAGAATAGATAAAAAAAGGAGAAAATTTTATGAGTACATTAATCGCAATCGGAGCAGGTATCGCAGTTTTAACAGGTATTGGCGCAGGTATCGGTATTGGTATCGCAACATCTAAGGCAGTAGACGCTATCGCAAGACAGCCGGAAGCAGAAGGCAAGATCAGAACCACATTGATCCTCGGATGTGCACTGGCAGAGGCAACAGCTATTTACGGTTTCGTAATCGCATTATTATGCATTTTCTTCTTAAAATAAAGAAACAGGAAAGGAAGGTGAAGTAAGTGTTACAATTTAATTGGAACCTTCTCTTCAACATAATCAATCTGATCGTCCTGTATCTGTTATTGAAGAAATTTCTCGTGAAACCTGTAGTGGCTGTTATGGAGAAGCGCAAGGCACTCATTAACGAAGGTCTGGAGAATGCAAAGCAGACTCAGGAACAGGCGGAGTCCTTGAAAGGCCAGTATGCCAAAGCACTGGAAGGTGCCAAGGGCGAATCGGAAGAGATTGTTAATAAGGCGAAGACTTACGCGAAAACAGAGAGTGACCGTATCATAGATGAGGCGCAACAGCAGGCCGGCAAGATGCTGGAGACGGCGAAAAAGAATATAGAGACAGAAAAGAAACAGGCTATGGCTGGCATGAGATCCGAGATAGCAGATCTTGCTATGCAGGCAGCCACCGGTGTAGTCGGAGCCAATGCTGATGTGATTGCCAATGAGCAGATCTATGACCGGTTCCTGGAAGAAGGAGGCACCGGACATGACGAATCAGACCATCAGTAATTATGGACAGGTGTTGTACGAGCTGGAAATTCCACAGGCAGATATAGAGGGGAGCGTCCGTTTATGCGGAGCATCTCCGGAACTTTTGGAGTGTCTGGCAAGCCCGTTGATATCCAAGCAGCAGAAGAATCAGGTCATTGACCGCGTTTTCCCGGAGTCTGCGCGCAATCTTATGAAAGTCGTATGTGAACATAATGAAATCCTGCATATGCAGGACATCCTGGAAGCTTATGAACTTTATGCGGAGAGTCAGAAAGGTGTTCTGCGTGCAGAACTTATTTATGTGACACCGCCTAATGCGAAGCAGAAGGAAAAAATGGAGAGCTTTATCCAGAAAGAATACGGCGCAGATCGTGTGGAAATAAGAGAAAAAACGGATGCTTCTTTGATTGGAGGCTTTATTCTCCGTGTGGGCAGTCAGGAATATGACTGGAGCACGAAGGGCCAGCTGCAAAGTCTGGGCAAAAAATTAGCGGGTAAATAACCAGGAGGTGATACAAGTTGAGTTCTATCAATTCAGAAGACATTATTTCTATCCTGAAGGAAGAGATATCGAATTATGATAATGTAGGGAAGAAGGAAGAAACAGGGGCTGTCGTGTCTGTGGGAGACGGTATCGCTACTATATACGGCATGGATCATGCCATGTATGGCGAGATCGTTGTATTCGAGAACGGCCTGAAAGGTATGGTTCAGGATATCTCCCATGACAGCATCGGCGTTATCCTGTTCGGAAGTGACCGTGAGATCATGGAAGGCACAAAAGTAACAAGAACACACAAAAAGGCTGGTATCTCCGTAGGAGATGCATATGTGGGCCGTGTTATTAATGCACTGGGCGCACCCATCGATGGGAAAGGCGATATCACATCAGATGAGTATCGTCCCATCGAGCAGCCGGCACCTGGTATTGTAGACCGTCAGTCTGTATGTGAGCCAATGGAGACAGGTATCCTCTCGATCGATGCCATGTTCCCTATTGGACGTGGACAGCGTGAGCTGATCATCGGAGACAGACAGACAGGTAAGACTTCCATAGCCATGGATACGATCCTGAACCAGAAGGGCAAGGGCGTTATCTGTATTTATGTGGCCATCGGCCAGAAGGCTTCTACGGTAGCTAAGGTAGTTGGAACATTAGAGGCAAATGATGCCATGGACTATTCCATCGTGGTATCTTCCACAGCCAGTGAATGTGCGCCATTGCAGTATATCGCGCCGTATTCCGGAACGGCTATGGCAGAATATTTTATGCATCAGGGCAAGGATGTGCTCATCGTGTATGATGATCTGTCCAAACATGCGGTAGCATACCGTGCTTTATCCCTGCTGCTGGGACGTTCTCCGGGACGTGAGGCGTATCCTGGCGACGTATTCTATCTGCATTCCAGACTGCTGGAGCGTTCCAGCCGTTTGTCGGATACGCTGGGCGGAGGCTCTATTACCGCACTGCCGATTATTGAGACACAGGACGGTGACGTTTCTGCGTATATTCCGACCAACGTTATTTCTATTACAGACGGTCAGATATTCCTGGAGAGTGATCTGTTCTTCTCGGGTATGCGCCCGGCCGTAAATGTAGGTCTGTCTGTATCCCGTGTAGGTGGTGCCGCACAGGCCAAGGCCATGAAGAAGGCTTCCGGCTCCGTGCGTATCGATCTGGCACAGTACCGTGAGATGGAAATATTTACCCAGTTCAGTTCGGATCTGGATGCCAATACAAAGGAACAGCTGAAGTACGGCGGAGTCCTTATGGAATTGTTGAAACAGCCCCTTTGCAGACCGCTCAGTCTTTCTGAGAAGGTTATCACGCTGGTGGCAGCCACCCATAAGGTCATGCTGGAGGTGCCGGTGCCGGAGGTAAAGAAATTCCAGATGGATATGCTGGAGCATTTTGCGGTAAACCATGGGGACATGGTGAAGGAACTGGAAGAGACCAGAGTGCTTACGGATGAGATGACGGACAAAATCGTGGCGGCAGCAGAGGAATTCAAGAAGAGCAGGTGATAATATGGCAAATATGAAAGAAATCCAGAACCGTATCAACAGCGTTAAGGATACTATGAAGATCACCAATGCCATGTATACCATTTCTTCTTCCAAGATGAAACAGGCGAAGAAGAAGCTGGAGGATACGGAACCTTATTTCTATGCAATGCAGGGCGAAATCGCCAGGATTCTGCGTCATGTGCCGGATATCAACCATCGGTACTTTGATCAGCGGGCACAGATCGCGCCGGAGGACCGGAGGATTGGAACCATCGTGGTCACAGCCGACAAGGGTATGGCCGGTGCGTACAATCACGACGTGCTGAAGATGGCGGATGCCATGCTGGAACGTCCGGGACATCATCATCTGTATATTCTGGGTGAGCTTGGTCGTCATTATTATGCCAGCCATCATATTACGATCAGCAAGCAGTTCCACTATACGGTACAGAAACCGACCATGCACCGTGCGAGAAATATTACCAGTGAGGTCTTGGACCGTTTTGATGCGGGAAAACTGGATGAGGTTTACATAATCTATACAAACATGGAGACAGCCATGGCTTCTGAGCCGAAGCAGGTCAAACTGCTTCCACTGGAACGTACGGATTTCTCTACCATGAAGATGCCGCTGAATGTGCATCGGGAAGAAATCGATCTGTATCCGTCTGCGGACAGTGTCATGGACAGTATTATTCCAAATTACATTAACGGAATGATCTACGGGTGTCTGGTGGAATCTTATTCCAGCGAACATAATTCCAGAATGATGGCTATGCAGGCTGCTTCTGACAGCGCAAAGACGATCATTCATGATCTTTCCATATTGTACAATCGTGCCAGACAGGCAGCTATCACCCAGGAGATCACTGAGGTATGCTGCGGAGCAAGGGCACAGAAGCAGAAAAGGAAGTGAGACTCGTAATGAATAAAGGAAAAATCGTGCAGGTCATGGGACCTGTCGTAGACGTAGCATTTGAAGACGGAGTGCTTCCTCATATCAAGGATGCGCTGGAGGTTGTAAATGACGGCAAGACCTGTGTCATGGAAGTGGCGCAGCATCTTGGAAACCGTGAGGTGAGATGCCTTCTTCTGGCAGCCAGCGAAGGACTTTGCAAAGATATGGAAGTAACGGCTACCGGAGATGGTATCAAGGTACCGGTGGGAGAAAAGACCCTGGGTCGTCTCTTTAATGTACTGGGTGAAGCCATTGACGGCGGCGAGGCTATGCCGGAAGATCCCAAGTGGGTCATCCACAGAGACCCGCCAAGCTTTGAAAATCAGAGCCCTGTCGTGGAGATTCTGGAGACGGGTATCAAGGTTATCGACCTTCTTGCTCCATATGCCAAAGGCGGTAAGATCGGCCTGTTCGGCGGTGCCGGTGTAGGTAAGACCGTACTGATCCAGGAATTGATCCACAATATCGCGACCGAGCACGGCGGATATTCTATTTTCACCGGTGTTGGAGAGCGTTCCCGTGAGGGGAATGACCTTTGGATGGAAATGAAAGCATCCGGCGTACTGGAAAAGACTGCCCTGGTATTTGGTCAGATGAATGAGCCGCCTGGAGCGCGTATGCGTGTGGCGGAGACGGGACTTACTATGGCAGAGTATTTCCGCGACGAGCAGAATCAGGATGTACTTTTGTTTATTGATAATATTTTCCGTTTTACCCAGGCTGGTTCGGAAGTATCTGCGCTGCTTGGACGTATGCCGTCAGCAGTAGGCTATCAGCCCACACTGGCTACGGAAATGGGTGAACTGCAGGAGCGTATCGCTTCCACCAAGAACGGTTCCGTTACTTCGGTACAGGCTGTCTATGTGCCTGCCGATGACCTGACAGACCCGGCTCCGGCTACCACCTTTGCCCATCTGGATGCGACCACGGTCCTGTCCAGAAAGATCGTGGAACAGGGTATTTATCCGGCGGTTGATCCGTTGGAATCTACTTCACGTATCCTGGAGATCGATGTGGTTGGTGAGGAACATTATCAGATTGCAAATCAGGTAAAAGAGATTCTTCAGAAATATAAAGAACTGCAGGATATCATCGCTATTCTGGGTATGGAAGAATTATCCGATGAGGATAAAGCGACCGTTCTCCGTGCAAGAAAAATCCAGAAATTCCTGTCCCAGCCGTTTTCGGTGGCGGAGACCTTCACAGGCGTTGCAGGTAAATATGTACCGCTCAAGGAGACCGTCCGCGGCTTCAAGATGATCGCCAGCGGAGAGATGGACCAGTATCCGGAAAATGCATTCTTTAATGTGGGAACCATTGATGATGTCATTGCCAAAGCGAAAGCGGAAGAAGCGACGGAGGCATAGTGTATGAACACATTCGGGTTGAAAGTGATTGCCAGTGACCGTGTTTTTTATGATGGCCGCTGTGAAAAATTGATTATCCCGGCGCCGGATGGGGGTAAGGAGATTCTTGCCAACCACGAGAGTATGGTCATCGCCGTTTCGGTTGGTGATGCCAAAATGAAACTGCCGGATAAGCCGGACTGGGTGGACGTGGCGGTAGGTGCCGGATTCGCCGAGGTGGTGAATAACCGCGTCATCCTGCTGGTTGATACGGCGGAGCGCCCCAGTGAGATCGATGCACGCCGGGCCCAGGAGGCCAGGGAGCGTGCGGAGGAACAGCTGCGGCAGAAACAAAGTATTCAGGAATATTATCATACCCAGGCCTCTCTGGCCCGGGCTATGAACCGCCTGAAAGTGGAATCTTCAGGCAAGAGATGGAACATATAAAAGCATTTCGAACAGCAGTATAATGGGAACACAGTCCTATGCAGGCTAAACAGCAAGGGACTGTATTCCCATTATAATATTAGGAAAAACAGTAACTGTTCAGGACTGCATGAGAGTAAAATTATCATATACGAAAGAGGAGTTTTATGTCACTGGAAGTATGTTACAGGCTGCTGTGGCTGTTTGTCGTTTATTCGTTTTTAGGATGGATGGCGGAGACCACAGTGGCCATTGTGCGAAATAAGAAGTTTATCAACAGGGGGGCCTTGAACGGGCCATGGTGTAGTGTTTATGGTGTGGCTGCTGTGCTTACCACCATAGGATTCAAAGAACTGAAGGATACCTGGCTGTTTTTATTCCTTGGATGTGCGGCTCTATATACGCTCATCGAGTGGTTTACGGGGAAATTGCTGGAACGTGTAAACAGCCACAAATGGTGGGATTATTCCGACAAAAAGTGGAATCTGGACGGTTATATCTGTCTTTCCTACAGTGTTTTATGGGGCGTTCTGGGTGTACTGGCCATGAAATATATGAATCCGCTGCTGATTCGTTTTTACCGGTGGCTGCCCTCTTCCCTCATACGCATAGCCCTTCTGGTGCTGCTGATCATTTATCTGGCAGATCTTTTGGGGTCTGTACTGATCGCTGTGGGGCTGCCTCATTGGAACAAGCAGATTGATCAGATCAATTCTGGTCTGGATACGGTGAGCCTGCGCTTGCGGAACTGGCTGACCCAGCGGATGCAGCATCGTATGGAAAAGGCTTATCCCCATATGCCGGAAAAACCTGTCGTTCGCACGAAGCCCACTGTCTTTGCGCAGGGGTGCAGCTTTTATAAACTGGTCATGCTGTTTTTCATAGGTGCCTTTGTGGGTGATATTGTGGAAACCATATTCTGCAGGATCACGGAAGGGCACTGGATGAGCCGCAGCAGTGTGATCTGGGGGCCTTTCAGCATCGTCTGGGGGCTTGGCATGATGGTGGCGACTGCTCTTTTGTATAACTACCGTGACCGTTCCGATGGATTTCTCTTCGGTGTGGGCACGCTCTTTGGCGGTGTTTATGAATATTTGTGCAGTGTATTCACGGAGATCGTCTTCGGAAAGGTATTCTGGGATTACACGGGGATACCCTTCAACCTTGGAGGTCGTATTAATCTTTTATTCTGCTTTTTCTGGGGAATAGCAGCGGTCTTGTGGCTGAAGGTGGCCTATCCATTTTTGGCCCGCCTGATCGAAAAGCTTCCTATGAGGTTCGGCAAGATCTTCACCTGGGGACTGATCGTCTTCATGGTCGTCAATATGGCGGCGTCCTCCCTGGCCCTGAGCCGTTACGATACCAGAGGACAGGGGAAAGAGGCAGAGTTTGCCTGGGAGACATGGATGGATGAGCATTACGGAGACCGTGTCATGAAGAAAATTTATCCAAAGGCAAAAACCAGTGATATGGTAGGAACAACGGTTCCGGTGGAGTGATAAATAGCCATGCAGGTCAGTGTGGCGTGAGAAAATGCGGGGGAAATGATATGATTCATTCATTTCGGCGCATTTTTTTACGTTATTTTTTGACAAGGAAAACACGATATGATACACTTTACTATAACTGTAAGTGTGTAAATAATTAGAAAAATTCAGAGGTGAACAAATTGGATAAGGCGGAGTATCGCATTAAGCTTGATCAAATTAATAAACTGGCGGACGCCGGGGACTATGAAGGCGCAGCCGGTATTGTCGATACCATTGACTGGCGGCGTGTCAAGAGCGTCCGAACACTCTGCATGGTAGGGGAAATATACGAAGTAAATAATCGTCTGGAGGACAGCAGCCGCATTTTAAAGATTGCATACAAAAGATCTGCAATCAGCAAGACGGTCTTATACAGACTGGCGGAACTGGCAATCAAACTTGGTGAGTTAGATGAAGCGGTTGATTACTACTCGGAATTTGCCGAACTTGCCCCAAATGATAATTCGCAGTATATTTTGAAGTATCAGCTGTACAAAGCCCGCAAATCCCCCATTGAGGATCAGATCGAGATCCTGGAGGAGTATAAGAGCAGGGAATACACAGAAGAATGGGCATTTGAACTGGCGAAGCTTTATCAGAAAGCGGGCATGAAAGACAAATGTGTGGAAGAATGTGATGACATTATCCTCTGGTTCAGTGAGGGTACTTATGTAAACCGTGCCATGGAATTAAAAATGAAGTTTGGCACCCTGTCACCGTCTCAGCAGATTAAATATGACAATCGTTTTGTGGAGGAAACAAAAGCCAGGGCGAAGACAGTTGCGGCTGTTGCGGCTCCGGCTCCGATCGAAGAAGAGGAAGAGTCACCGGACGATACATCGACTCAGGCCAGCGTTACCGAGACTATCGGAAAGATGGATGCTGCGGCAGAATCTGCTATACAGGAAAGCAGTGCACAGGAAGTGACACAGGCTATGCCGACCAAGGTAAATGCCAATGCATTGAACCTTCAGAGTCAGTTGGCGGACAGTATCCGTGCGGTGTTTGCAGGTATTAATAATAAGGGTGTATCCGTATCAGACATAGAGCAGCCATCCGATGAAGAGGATGACGTGAAGGAATATATTCCTGCAAAAGAGGAAAATATAGCCGAATATAAAGTGAAAGATCTGGAACCGGAGAATATCGGACATCCTGCAGAAAAACTGGCTGCTGAGCCTGCATTGCAGGAAGAAAAGAAGGCGGACGGAGAGCAGATCGCCGGACAGATGAGCCTGGCGGATTATGCGAAACCAAAGGATCCGGAGGATGTGGACCTGGAGGCACTCTTTGCCGAGACCACAAGTTCGCTGGCCCAGCAGGTGTCTACCGGAGAATTCGCAAAGGTCGATGAACTGGAGAAGGCTGAGGAAGAAAAAAGGGCGAAGGCAGAAGAAGAGGCCAGAATCAAGGCCGAGGAAGAAGCGAAGGCTAAGGCGGAAGAAGAGGCCAGAATCAAGGCTGAGGAAGAAGCGAGGGCTAAGGCGGAAGAAGAGGCAAAGGCCAAGGCGGCAGCAGAGGAAACCATTAGTCTGGAAAAAGAAACAGATGAAACACTTGGTCTGACCAGAGAGTTTAATTTCCATCAGGAATTACAGAAAGCTATCGTATCCGGCAATGCTTCCGGTGCGGCGGCAGATATTCTAAAGAAGGCTTATGATGATATAGAAACAATACCAGATTCTGCGGTTGAAGATACGCGTGAGGCAGAACTTGGGGACGAGACTGCAGATGAAAAGGCAGTGGAAGAAGAAATACGGCTGGCAAAGGAAATGGAAACACAGGATGTACCTGATCTGGAAGATGAAAGTAAGATTGATGCAGTTTCCGGAGTGGCAGCAGGTATCTTTGCGGCAGGAATGGCAGCCGTAGCAGGTGCTCATGTGCCGGCATCTGTGGAAATGCCGGAGATTGAGGAACCAATACTGGAAGAACAGACCTGGGAAGAACTAATTCTGGAAGAATCAGATGCGGAAGAAAACCTTCTGGAAGAGCCGGTAGTGGAAGAGGTTGAGGAAGAGCCGGTCGTAGAAGAAATTGAGGAAGAGCCAGTTATAGAAGAAACTGACGAAGAACAGGTTGTGGAAGAGCCTCTCGATGAAGAGCCGGCAGTGGAAGAAAATCTTGAAGAAGAACTGATTGCAGAAGATGGTCTTCAGAAAGAAGCAGTTACAGAGAAAATTGATCTTGGAGAAGTCTTTACGGCTAGAAATGCCCAGGAGGAGCCGGAACCAGAACCATCTATAGAAGATATCGTGGCTCAGGAACCGGACCGCATGCGCAAGGTACCCATTGAGCCGAGAAAACTGGATGAAGTGGAAAAGAAATTATTCTCTTATTTTGCACCGATTCCGGGTATGGGCGAGCAGATCACAGAAGCACTTTGTGACGTACACAACAATGCGGGCGACAAGACTTCCAGAAGCGGCAATATCCTTCTGGCTGGTCGACAGGGATCTGGTAAGACGAGACTGGCAGATGGTATGATCCAGGCGATTTGCCGTGATCTGGACATAAAGGCAGCGAAGACAGCAAAAGTCGTTGCAGATGATTTCAACAAGAAGGATGCAGTAGCTGTAGTGGCAAAACTGGCCGGTGGATTTCTGGTTATTGAGGGAGCAGGCGGGCTCAGTGATGCTTCCGTTGCAAGTCTGATCCAGGCTATGGAATTCAGGACAGACGGACTGATCGTTATGCTGGAGGATGAGAAACCGGATCTGCGTGATCTGTTGAACAGACATCCGCAACTGAGCGATTTCTTCACATCTTCTATCAGCGTTCCGGTATTCACCAATGACGAGCTTGTTTCCTTTGCGAAAACCTATGCCAAGGAGCAGGGCTATAAGATGGATGAGGTGGCAGTTTTGGCACTCTATACCATGATCGGTGACAATCAGAAGGATTCTGAGCCGATTACCGTTGGACGCGTGAAGGACATGATGGATGCGGCGATTCATAGAGCCAACCGTGGAACCAGAAAGCTTGGACGTAAATTTTCCAAGAAGTCTGTGGATGAAGAAAACCGTGTATTTTTGTATGAAAAAGACTTTGACTTTGATTAAAAAGGAGTAACATATGACAGAACCATTTCTGGGGAATCCGCAGGAAACTATAAAGATTCTCCAAAAGTATGATTTTGTCTTCCAAAAGAAATTTGGTCAGAACTTTCTGATTGACACCCGTGTGCTGGACAAAATCGTGGACGCGGCGGAGATCACAGAGGACGACGTAGTGCTGGAGATTGGGCCGGGGATTGGAACCCTGACCCAATATCTTGCTTTTAGGGCAAAAGAAGTCATAGCGGTGGAAATCGACAAGACGCTGATCCCCATATTGCAGGATACCCTGAGCGGCTACGATAATGTGACCATTCTAAACGAAGACATTTTGAAAGTAGATATCAATCAGCTGGTGGAGGAGAGGAATAACGGCAGACCTGTAAAGGTCGTGGCGAATCTCCCCTACTATATTACCACTCCAATCATTATGGGGCTTTTTGAAAATAAGGTGCCTGTTGCTTCTATTACTGTTATGGTACAGAAGGAAGTGGCGGACCGTATGCAGGTGGGACCGGGGACTAAAGACTATGGCGCATTATCGCTGGCGGTGCAGTATTATGCCCAGCCGTATATTGTGGCGAATGTGCCCCAGAACTGCTTCATGCCCCGGCCCAAGATCGGCAGCGCGGTAATCCGCCTGACCAGACATAAGCAGCCACCTGTGGACGTGGAGGACGAGCAGCTTATGTTCCGCCTGATCCGCGCATCCTTCAATCAAAGGCGCAAGACCCTGGCCAACGGCCTGAAAAATTACAGTGGTTTAGATTATTCCAAGGAAGCAATCGAGAAGGCGATTGCTTCCTGTGGCTTTTCACCGACAGTCCGGGGGGAAGCATTGACCTTATCTGAATTTGCAAAACTGGCAAATGTGCTCAAAAAACTGCGGGATTAAGGGAATGTTGTAACTGTTCAGGACTGCAGACCACAGACACGTTCGCCTTGCGAACTATCCGCTGCAAGCAGTTACGGAATATTTATAAAATCTTAAGAGGACAGATTGTTGGCAGAGTGATATAATCAAGACGATATAGGGTAATGGAATATCAACAAAGGAGAGTATAAAAATGAAAAAAAGAGGAATAGCAGTACTTATGACAGCTGTTGTGGCAGTGACCACATTGTTCGCACCTATGACGGTCATGGCGGATCGTGTAGACAATAAGCCATATATTTCCCTGGGTGCGGATCTGACCGCAGACCAGAAATCTTCTGTTCTTAATCTTTTGGGAGTAAAAGAGAGCGAATTGGAGAATTACACCGTGGCAACGATTACCAATGCAGACGAGCATAAATATCTGGATTCTTATCTGGACAAAAGTGTAATCGGCAGCAAGGCATTATCTTCTGTTACGGTGACTGGTAAAGATTCCGGACACGGCATTCAGGTGACAACTCATAATATTTCTTACTGTACCGTGGGTATGTACCAGAATGCACTGGCTACAGCAGGTATCGAGAATGCAGACGTGGTGGTAGCCGGACCTTTCAGTATTTCCGGGACAGCGGCCCTGGTGGGTGCGATCCAGTCCTACGCTACTATGAATGGCAAGACTATATCCCCGGAGTTGGTGGACGGTGCGACCAACGAACTGGTCGTGACCAGTAAGGTGGCCGATAATATTGGAGATTCCGATAAAGCGGAGCAGCTGATAGCAGCGGTAAAGCAAGTAGTTGTTGCCAATGAATATAAGGACGAGGAAGATATTAACAAGGCTATCGATGAGGTGGCTGTAAAACTGGAAATCAGCCTGAGCGAGGAAGACAGGGCGTTGATCCGTGAACTCATGAGCAAATTATCTGGTTTGGATATTAATGTGGATTCATTGAAGGAACAGGCGAAGGATATTTATGACAGCGTGAAGAATATGGACTTGAGCGAATTCGGTATCAGTCAGGAAGACGCAGATAATTTCTTCTCAAGCTTTAGTTTTTCTGATATCTGGGATAGTATTGTGAGTTTCTTCCAAGGATTGTTTAATTAAAAATAGACAGAATTAACAAAAAAAACAGGAGATGAAAGAATGAGTTGTGTATATTTACCTAATATTCATGGAATGTTCATGGATTATTCATAATTGGTTGGTAATATATACCTAAGTTCTAAAAGAACTGGTAAGTAAATCACATATGTGCATAGCATATGTAAATTTTTTCATAATAATTGCCCCGATACCTGGTATCGGGGCACTCCTCATTTTATGAAGTTTATTCTTGCTTCCCGGCCTTTGCGGCTGTTTTGTCTTCGGCGTCCAGACTCTGGATCGCTTCATTTAGTGACAACATGCGGGCATCCAGGTTCGCAACGATCTTTGCACAGTCCCGCAGCTCCTGGCTGATATAAGCCGGCGCATTTCCTTCGAATTTGTAATAAATCTTGTGCTCCAGGCTGGCCCAGAAATCCTGCGCAACCGTGCGGATCTGCACTTCCACCTTTGTGTCCACCACCTGATCAGACAGGAAGATAGGCACGGTGATGATCATGTGATAGCTCTGGTATCCGCTGGCTTTTGGATTTTTGATATAATCCTTCAGGGAGAGGATACGCAGGTCGCTCTGCTTGGCGATCATATCCGCGATGCGGTATATATCGGAAGTAAAGGAGCAGGTAATGCGTATACCTGCGATATCGTTCACATAACGCACCATATTCTCCAGAGTGGATTCGTAACCGTTCCGCCGCAGCTTCTTTACGATGCTTTCCGGCTTCTTAATGCGGGATTTCACATGTTCGATAGGATTATATTTATGAATATGCTGAAATTCGTCATTTAATATATCTATTTTTGTTCCCACTTCTTTTAAAGCGGATGTATATAAAAAGATAAGTGTCTCCCAACTATCGATCGATTCGTTTTCCAACGAGAGTATTGATTCATCTGACATTACACTGTCCATCCTTTTCATTCATGATAAAATATCCACAATAGTATAACATATTTCGTTATATTTTTGTCGAATTTTATAAAGAATTAATAAGTGTAAAAACTATGTGAAGGGTAGTGTATACTATTTTTCAATCCCCATTCTGGAAGCAATGCCCTGGTCGTAGGGATGTTTGATTTTGCGGATATCGGAAACGTAATCAGCGGCCTCGATCAGTGCCTGGCTGGGCCCCTGTCCGGTGAGAATGACTTCCAGCCCCTCCGGCTTGTGTTTCAGGAAATCCAGCAGCAGGGCTTCATCGAAAAGGCCTGCCTGGATGGTGTAGATGATCTCATCCAGAAAAAGGACCTGGTAACTGTCCTGCTGTACCATATTTACCACAGTTTCAAATTGCTTTGCATAATATGCCTTGCGGTCCGCCTTTTCCTGATCGTTCATCTGGAAAGAGAATTTCTCCAGTTCCAGACCGTCCAGGAAGGTGACGTTTGGCTGCGGCTCCAGGACCTTGCGCTCGCTGGTCTTATTGTTTTTCATGAACTGATAAATCAGTACCTTATAGCCGAAGCCGGCCGCTCTGGTGCAAAGTCCCATACCAGTAGTGGTCTTGCCTTTGCCGTCTCCGCAGTAAATATGTATCAAGCCTGTCTGCATAATTGCCTCCTTTTACAGATCCAGCTTCATATCACCTGTTTTGATCCAGTTTTTCTTGCGCATAAAGATGCTGATACCCAGAGCCAGTGCTGCCGGGAGAATAAATTGGATCAACAGGATTTTGATGAGCAGCAGTGCGGCGTTGGCGTCGCCCGCCATGGTTTCCCATGTCATGAGCTGTCCTACCAGGCCTGCAGTTCCCATACCGGATCCGGTTGCGTTATTTGTCATTTTAAATACAAGTGTTCCTACAGGTCCAAGTATAGCACTGGAAATGATAGCAGGCAACCAGATTATAGGCTTGCGGACGATGTTTGGTACTTGCAGCATAGAAGTGCCAAGCCCCTGAGCCAGCAGTCCACCTACGCCGTTTTCCTTAAAACTTGCCACGGCGAAGCCGATCATGTTACAGCAGCAGCCAACGGTGGCAGCGCCTGCGGCCAGACCGGACAGATTCAGGATGATGCCCAGGGCAGCGGAACTGATAGGCAGAGTAAGGATTATGCCCATGAGGACAGAGACAACGATACCCATAAGGAATGGCTGCTGTTCTACACCCCAATTGATCATGGAGCCCAGCCAGGTCATAAAGGCACTGATAGGAGGCCCCACGATAATGCCAACGGCAGAGCCGGATACGATGGCTACGAAAGGGGTGATCAGGATATCAAGTTTGGTCTTTCCAGCGACCAGACGGCCCAGTTCGATGGCTACCATGGCTGCGATGAAGGCACCCAGTGGTTCTCCAGGACCTGCGAAGCCTACGACACCCTCTGCACTGATGACGGTACCTGCCAGAAGCTTGCTGGCGAAGGCGCCTACCATACCAGCGGTAGCGGCGGACAAAACGACCAGCGGGCTGGAGTTGAATTTATGTGCGACACCTACGCCGATACCGGCACCAGTCATTGCCGCAGCCAGCTTGCCGAACTGAAACAGCCAGGTTCCTACGGTCCCGGGGATCAGATTACCAATCTGCTGGATGATCGTGCCGATGATCAAAGTCGCAAACAGGCCAAGAGCCATGCCGCTCAGACCGTCAATAAATATGTGATTTAGTACTTTCTTCATTTTTTCGCTCCTCATTTTGAATGGTTTTTTGTTTTGAATTGCATAGCGTTTATTATACAGTAAACCTTACTGTGTAACAAGTGTAAATTTATGTGACAAGACATATAGAATTGATAATGAATACAAGATTAATGACCATGCAGGGCATATACAATTTTTTGTACTGCCTCTGCCCCCCAGTCTGATTTTTTAGCGTGTTTTCCCCCTTTTTAGGCTGCCAACAGGGCATATACAAACTTTTTTACATTTTTTGCCCCGCTTATTCCTGATATAGGGGCAGGGATGATAAATTCTTTTGTATATGCCCTTTATCCCGATTATAATGGTATTCATGTTTTATTCCGGGGCAGGATGGATTACTTTTTTTCTGTATGCCCCGTGCACAGTAAATTGATGATACATATGGAAAAGAATGTGGTATGATTATAAATAGACGACAAAGTGTAACTGGTCAAGTACTGAACAGTTACGACAAACTTATTTTCATAAGGGGGAACGTACATATGATGAACATGAATGGGAAGAAGATTGCTATGGTGGTGGCACCGTTGATTATCGCGTTGCTTTCGATCTTTGTGGTAACCAGATTTGCGGCATCACCGGAATTCCATGCGAAGACCATCCAATCACTGGATGACAAGCGGACTACGGTGATGGAACTGGCGGCGGCTTCGGCGGCCACGTCGGCGGCTATTACGCTGATTCCCGGAGATACAGCCACACCCATTGCAGAAAAACTGGCGGATATGAGCTCCTATTTTCTGATTGTAATCTGTGCGATTTATCTGGAAAAATATCTTTTGACCATAACGGGATATGCGGCTTTTATGTTTTTGATTCCTATTGCCTGTGCCCTGTATTCGGCCAATGTCTTTTTGCAGAAAGATCTGTGGAAGAACATTATCCGGAAATTGATTTTCTTTGGATTTGCTATCGTACTCGTGGTTCCGGCCAGCGTAAAACTTTCGGACCTGATCGAGGAGACCTACAATTCCTCCATTCAGACAACCATTGATCAGGCCAAGGATACCACGGATGAAATCAAAGAAAATGCAGAAGATGAAGGATTCCTGGAGGGATTTTGGAATAAGATCACGGACGGGGTCAGCAGTATCGCCGCGAAAGTGGAAAATTCACTGAATAACTTTATAGAAGCCATCGCAGTCATGATTGTGACTTCCTGCCTGATTCCTATTCTTGTGTTGTTCTTTTTCATATGGCTGGTGAAAATCGTGTTGGGTCTTAATGTGGAATTGCCAAGGAAAAAGGTATAGAGGATTCGGAGATGGATATAAGGAATTACAGCGATTACAAGGGGCTGCAAAATAAGTCCCTAAAAGAAAAATACCAATAATAGTTACACTGTAAGACAATTAAAATTACCATTGAAAATCGAAAAATTAATTGATATTTCTGATTCAGTGTATATTTTCTGTGAAGTTATGGATCACATCGACCTATCAAGATATTTTGTAGAGAAAGACTGCAGAACAGATCGTCCAAGATGTGATGAGCAGAAGCTCCTCAAAGTGATACTCTTTGCTTTTATGGAACGTGGAATCTCTTCTTTACGTGAGATAGAAAAACTCTGCAGAAACCATATCCGTTACATGTATCTTCTCGATGACATAAAAGCCCCTTCGTTTGCCACCTTTGGCAACCTCATCCGAAATAGGCTTACTGATTCGATAGAACAGATTTTTAGGACGTAAATACCCATATTTTTGAAAAGGATCAGGTTAATCTGGAACATACTTATAGCCATGGCACAAAAATAGGGGCAAATGCAAACCGATATACCTGGGTATGGAAAAACTCCGGTAACAGGACCATCCGAATGAATCAGGAAGTGACCTGGATTCATCAATAAGAAAAAGCAGCGAAAAGAGTTGGCTGCTTAAAATAGGATATCTATGCACATGGCTTTATTAAGTGTACACTTTTTAACGAAAAATCGCCAGTTCCGGCATTTGCCGGAACTGGCGATTCCTAATTAGGGACTTATTTTACAGCCCCTTTTTAGAAAAATCATATTGTGGTATCTATAGCTTCCGAACGCTGTCGCGGATAACCAGGTCCGGGTAAAACTGCACTTTTTTGGCGATTTTCCGTTTCCCAGTAATGCGCTCGTCCAGCAGTGAGACGCCTTCACAGCCCAGCTGGAAAGGATGAACATCAATGGTGGAAAGTGGGGGAGTGGAATATTGTGTTGGATAGGAACCGTCGTGTGCAACCAGAGAAATTTGTTCCGGCACAGAAATATTGGACTCATGCAAAGCTTTTAAGGCGCCAAGAGCAATGGGATCGTTGGCACAGAAAAAAGCAGTTGGAAGTTCTTTTGTAGTACGGAGCCATTGAAGCATTGTTTCATAGCCGCGTTCTACACGATCTCGCCCGTGTTCGCTCTCCAAAATCCAGGAAGGGTTATAACACCCATGGCTTTGCATAATACGGATAAAGTGTTTCTTTCGAGAACCAAATTGTTCGGTACCGATGGCTTCTGTTATGCCCAGATAGCCGATTTTTTCATGCCTGTTTTTGAACAGATAATCCAGCGCTAATTCCACCGAGACTTGATTGCTGTGAGTAATATGATCAATAGAAGCGGGAGAATAGGAGATAATACCGATAGTGGCCATTGGCACAGAACGGTAGGTGCTTTCAATCAGTTCAAATTGTTCCCTGGAATAATTCCCTACAATCAGGATCGCATCTGTAATAGGCGCAAATTCATTCATTTGTTCAATGGCTAAAAAATTGCAGATGTAGTGTTTTTGCGCACATGTTTCTTCAATACCTGTACGCACGGAAAAATAATAGGAAGAATCAATTTGATTACGGAAAGTCTGCTGCTTGTGTATTACAGTGATAATCTTTTCTTTTTCCTGAGGGGTAGCCTTTTTTTCTTTTATAACGTAACCCATCTCCTCGGCGGCCATAAATATGCGGGCCTTTGTTTCCGGGGTAATCGATAAGGTCTTGTCGTTGCGTAAGGCTCTGGATATAGTGGCAGATGAAAGATTCAGCCGATTAGCAAGATCTTTTATAGTTACCATATAATTGCGAGCTCCTTCCTATAATATAATGGCGCAGGCGAAAAAAGGATTTTGATCGCAGTACCGTGTGATTTCATTATAAAGGAATAATTTACTAAAGGCAATATAAATTTACTAAAATAAAAAACGGAAAATCTGGTTCTTGGGTAATAATACATAAAAAGAATGTAAGAAAATTGTTAATTTAGTAAAACGCAAGTGAAGTTTACTAATAGAGATTGACAATTTACTAAATTAGTGATAAGTTTTACCTATAACAAAAACGAGACAAGAAAGCAGAGAGGGAAAAAGAATGAAGTATGGAAAAAGATTAATAGCGATGGGCCTTGTTGCAGTATTTGCATTGAGCGGATGTGGCAACACGAATACAGACAAGGGAGAAACAAAGGAAGAGATGACAACGGAAGCAACCGATACAACCGCCGAGGGAACGGAAGCGGCAGATGGAGAGACACTGGTTGTTTACTCACCACAGGGAGACGAGACAAGGGGTGCCTGGATGATGGAGAAAGCGAAAGCAGATCTGGGCATTGACATTCAGTTCCTCTGTGCAGGTGGAGGGGAATTGTCGGATCGATTGGTGGCTGAAAAAGCAAATCCCCAGGCAGATGTGGTGATGGGTCTGGCACAAAATTCCATGTATACATTAAAAGATAAAGGTATTTTACAGCCATATGAACCAACTTGGGTAACTGATCTGCCTGAAGTTTATAAGGAAAAGGAATCTTACTTTAACAGTTTTTGGCAGACGCCTATTGTTATCGCATACAATTCGGATTACATTTCACAGGAAGATGCACCTAAGTCGTGGGCGGATCTGGCAGATGAAAAATACGCTGGAAAATATGGAATCGGTGGGACTTCTTCTCAGACTACACGTTCCTATTTAGTTGGCCTTCTTTGGGATTACGTGGATCAGTCTACAGGAGAGGTGAGCCAGGAAGGCTGGGATCTGCTGAGCAGCATTTATGCGAATGCAGGTACAATGCCAAGCAATGATCCGGATATCTGGAAAGCTTTTAAAGAGGGTGAAATGCCCATACTTCTGTGGTGGTATGGCGGTGTTGTCAGCAACTGTGAAAAAAATGAAATCCCGGTAGAGTATGTAAAACCGGAGAATGGAACACCTGTAGTTGCAGAAGCTATCGGTATGGTAGCGGGAACAAAGAGGGAAGATGCAGCAAAGAAGTTTATCGATTGGTTTGGTTCTGCTGAGGTAATGAGTGCATATGCAGAAGAATTCGGTCAGGCACCGGCATCACCTGTAGCTATCGAGTTATGTCCAGATGCTGTAAAAGAGGCTGCAACCATGTTTACGGCTCAAAATATTGACTGGAGCATTGCATCAAAAAATATTGATTCCTGGTTAGAAAAAATTGAATTGGAAATTATGCCATAAAAATAGTAAAAAACCAGCAGTACACAACGCTGCTGGTTTTAAACATAAAAGGAGAAACCCATGATCGAGATAAAAGATTTAGCTGTAAAATATGGAGATTTTA
Organism: Lachnospiraceae bacterium; assembly: GCA_028692975.1. Classification (GTDB taxonomy): domain Bacteria; phylum Bacillota; class Clostridia; order Lachnospirales; family Lachnospiraceae; genus JALENY01. The sequence goes on along the minus strand of JAQUWF010000018.1, from coordinate 3,411 downwards.
CTGCTGTGAAAGATTTAAATATTGAAATCCAGGATGGGGAGTTCTTTACCTTTCTAGGGCCATCTGGATGCGGGAAAACAACAACTCTGCGTTGTATTTCTGGCTTTGAAAAAGCATCAAACGGTCAGATTGTTGCTTCGGGAACAGACTTGTCCGGTCTGCTTCCGGAAGAGCGAAATCTAGGATTTGTATTTCAGAGTTATGCATTGTTTCCAAGTATGAATGTGTATGAAAATATTGCTTTTGGACTGAAAGCACATAAAGTTAATAAAAAAATCATCAAGAGCAAGGTGGAGAGTGTTGCCCAGCGCACGGGTATTACGGAGCATTTGAATAAAAAGGTGTCCGAATTGTCTGGCGGGCAGCAGCAGAGAATAGCTATTGCAAGAGCACTTGTTTTGGAACCACGTATTTTGCTAATGGATGAACCACTTTCCAATCTGGATGCGAAGCTGCGTATTTCCATGCGAGAGGAAATCAAAAGGCTGCAAAAGGAACTGGGGATTACGACCATCTATGTTACCCATGATCAGGAAGAGGCCATGGCCATATCTGACCGCATTGCTGTATTCAATCTGGGGAGGCTGGAACAGATAGGCACGCCGCAGGAGATTTATAATCATCCAAAGAGTGAATTTGTAGCCAGGTTTATTGGTGATATTAATTTGTTGAGTGGGAAAGCCGAAGAAAAAATCAAAGAAAACTGCGGATATGATAAGATGCAAAAATGCTATATCCGACCACAGAAGATCATGGTCCAGAGCAAGGGACAGAAACAGGAGGATGACGATCAGATCTGTTTGACCGGAAAAGTAGCGGGATTTGAATTCCTTGGCTCCTACTCAAAGGTAAAAATAGACACGGGTGATGATACCGTGATATACAGTACTATTTTTAATAATGACAATCAGTTTTTGATTGGGGATGAGGTAACCCTTTGTATCCGAAAGGATGATATTCTGGCTTTTGGAGGAGATGCCCATGAGCAGTAAGAAAATAATACAGAAGGTTATATATGGACTTCTGTTTGCAGTGATCGGATGGTTTATTCTTTGCTTTATTATAATACCTGTCGTGGGCGTAGTGCGTGAAATATTTTTCAAAGATGGCAGCTTTAGTTTTGACGTCATCAAAAAACTGACCTCTTCAGGACGTGTTTTGAGTTCCCTGAAAAACACCTATATTATGGCGGCCTGCACCATAGTGACGGTTTCCGTTGTTGGTATTTTTCAGATTATGGTGACCGAATATTTTAAAGTCAGAGGTTCCAAGTTTTTGGATATTATTTTCCATAGTCCGCTAATCTATGGGGGAATTTCACTGGTAACCGGATATAATTACATTTATTCCTCTAATGGTTTTGTGACAAAAATGCTTTTGGAAGTGTTTCCCAATATGAATTCAAAGTGGTTTACCGGTTTTATGGGTGTACTTTTTGTACATAGTTTTTCCATGACAACGTATCATATTCTGTTTGTAAAAACTTCATTCAAGCGTGTAGATTATTCTACCATAGAAGCCTGTCGCAGCTTGGGAGGAAGTAATGTGAGGGCATTTTTCTCGGTGGCACTGCCTGTTATTAAACCGGCTATTTTTTCAGCAACCGTTTTGCTCACATTAATGGCACTGAATTCTTTTGCGGCACCTTCTGTCCTGGGAGGTAAGGATTTTTATATGATAAACAGTATGATCCTGAATTTGAACAGTATAGGCAGTCGGGAGCTGGCCGCATTGCTGGCCTTTGTTCTGGCTATTACCTGTATCATACTGCTGTTGGTGCTGAAATGGTTTGAGCGAAGGAACAATTATGTCTCTGTTTCCAAGGTGCCTACCAAGATTCGCAAAATGAAAATACGAAATCCCATACTGAATGTATTGGTACATGCCGTGGCTTATGCGTTGGGGATTATTTATGTGCTCCCTATTTTGGGTATTTTAATATTTTCCTTTGCAGATATACAGACCATTGTGGATCAAACGTTCCCGACGCATTTTACCCTGGAAAATTATATCCGGGTATTTTCACAGAGTACTACGCTGAAGCCGTTGTTAAATAGTATGAAGCTAAGTGTTCTTGCGGTAATTATCGTCATGTTTATTTGTATTGCATCTGCGTTGGCTATTCATAAAAAGAAGAGTAAAGTAACGTTGATATTGGAACTGACCCTGCTGATTCCCTGGATGCTTCCGGCAACTATGCTGGTAGTTGGTATGATTTCAACTTATTCTACAGCGAATCCGCTGGTGTTTAATGTAGTGCTTCTGGGAGGTTTTTGGCTTCTGCCCATCGCGTATGCCGTAACAAGTATCCCGTCGGCCATGCGTTTGATCAAAGCGTCTCTGTATAATGTGAATACGGCACATGAGGAGGCAGCGAGATCATTGGGAGCTGGACCGATTTATACTTTGCTCCGTGTCATTTTGCCAGCTATGCTGCCAACAGCCATATCGGTAGCGGCGATTACTTTTAATGGACTTTTGTCTGAATACACAGTTTCGGCATTGCTGTACAGTGCCAATAATGTGCCTTTGGGTATTGTACTGCGAACACCAGCTACAAATCCGGATCCCTTTTCAGCGGCCAGCACACTTGTTTATATTGTGATACTCATGGGCTTATCAAGTGTGACATTGGGATTGACACAAAAATATAGATCATACTAAGTAACGATTCAGCAGGTCTGCATATTTACGGAACAGTTATCATGTTAAAAGAAAGTGAGAACAATATGGAAAGATTTGGATTTAACATTAATTATAAAATGGCACCAGAACATATTCGAAAAGTAGGAGAAGCGTGCCTCGGATCCGATTTATATCAAGCTATTGAGGTAACCTATTATGAACATATGGAACACTTGGATACAACCGAATACAATCAGGCTGTAAGAGATATTATTCAGGCATATCATCCGCAGGTGCTGGTCCATATTTCCGGGTTTAATCTGTCGGAGGAAAATCATACGATCCGAAGAGCTATTTTTGATGAAATAGAGCATTGCATACTCTATACAGCAGCTTTAGGTGGAAAGGAAGTAGTTATCCATTCGGGAAGCAGCAGCGATGGGATGCATGTACCTATTCTTCATGCGGATAATACCATTGGGACCGCGGAGGAAATGTATGATAAAGCGTGGAAGCTGACCGTAGAAATGCTGCAGCGGGCATGCGATAAGGCGGAAGCATATGGCGTGACTCTTTATACCGAAAATCTTTTTGGTGGCCGTTTGACAGAGACAACAGAAAGTTTGCAAAAGCTGCTGAAGGATGTTGGGCGGAGTAATCTGAAAATCGTGTTTGACGTTGGCCATGGAAATTACCTGGGCAAAGATCCATATACGGAAGTGATGCACGCAGGAAAAGAATTGAAGCACCTTCATATACATGACAACCACGGCATTGGACCGGAAG
>JAQUWF010000017.1 GCA_028692975.1 Lachnospiraceae bacterium | reverse complement strand
TCTCAATGCCATTCATATCTGGCATATCTATATCTAGAAATATAATATCAAAGCGGGTGTTTGATTTTAGAAGTTGATAACCATCCTTAAACTCAGCCACCCATACCTGCCTTTGTATTTCTTCGAAAAAAGATTTCGTAATTGTCATCAATTTTACACAGATTTGTTCTTCGTCATCGCATACAGCTACTTTTATCACTTGTATCTCCTCCACTTCACTGACATTTTCAGTCTATATCATACATCAAAAAAAGAATCTTTTCATCAGATTCTTTTTTGAATGTTGCAAATGATTGACCACCTATCTCTTTTTGCTAAACCAACCAGTGAAAAACATAACAGTTTGAATTGTCCAGGCACATGTAATTCCATATAAAACGGTCTCCAAAAAAAAACCGCTTAAACACAGTAGCCCTTCTAAAAAAAGATAAAAATGTGCCTTTTTTCTGTAAACCAATTTTTCCCGCACACTTAAAGGCTTATTCAAAGCCTCCTGTGGAGAAAATAGCCATATAACAATTCCACAAGCAACTAACATCAACCAAATCCAGCCTATTCTTAAAGTCTGAAATTTTTGAAGAAAAAATAATGTACTTAACGTAACGACTCCCGTACAACAATAACAACCTATTTCTGTTTTTGCATGATAACCGCCAGCATACTCACGTATACTGGCATAAGCCATCAAAAATACTAGCACTTCAAAAAACTCATCTCCTATAAACCCAATGAACAGTATAACAAAAACATGAAGTAGTTTCTTAGTCAATAGTTCTAAGCCATATTGATAGATTTCGATTTCCTCTTGAACTATTTCACCATTTCTGACTAAAAGTTTTACAACTTTTTCAACCACGGCTATTGATTTATCTTATTCATTTTTTTTACGCACTCTGGCATTTTGGGCTGTCCATGCAGAAAAACGCATGCAGAATTGGCATTTCTTTCTGCCTCTTTATAAGATGCTTTTACAATATACTTAGTTATAATTTTTTTCAAATTTTTGTCCATAGATATTCCTCTCTTTTTTAATTTTTTTCCAGGTTACACTCAAATTTTAATGGCTTTTTCTAAAATTTTCAATATAAATGAACCAACTACGATTTTTTTGTACAAACTACGATTTTACCAACTATTTTGATAAAAAACAGATAAGAAATTCCCGATTAATAAAACTCAAGGATTTTGACAAAACAAAGGTTTATAGTTCCTAGATTAAACGGTTTTGGCAAGAAATATACCTGCCCACATATATTTCCCCAAAGCAAAAGAACATGCCCGAAAGCACGCCCTTTTCCTGTTTCTTCTCTATATCTATTGTTTCTTCACATGTACTTCCAGCTGGTTATACGGTATCTTGATACCCGCTTCATCAAAAGCACATTTTATCTCTTCGTTCATCTCCCACTTCACAGGCCAGTAGTCTTCTGTTTTTACCCAGAACCGACAGCCGAGGACTACGGAGCTGTCGGCCAGTTCATCTACGAATACACGGCTGTCCTTGTCGTCCAGCTTCTTCACCTGCTGGTCCATGAGTCTTTCCAGTACATCCTTTGCCCGCTTCAGGTCATCCTCGTAGCTGATGCCCACACGCAGATCCAACTGGCGCAGATCCATGGCCGTAATGTTGGTCACGCTGTTGTTGGTCAGCTTGCCATTTGGTATGACGATCTTCTTATTATCTATAGTGTGCAGGGTGGTATAAAACATATCGATGCGGGAAACGGTTCCTTCATCCTTGGAGCTGCTCTCCACGATATAATCGCCCACACGGAAAGGTTTGACCAGAAGGATCAAAACACCTCCGGCAAGATTGGCCATACCGCCTTGGAGTGCCAGACCGAGACCCACACCCACCGAACCGATGACTGCCACCACCGATGCCTGATTGAGCCCCATCTGCATGGCAAGACTGACGATCAGCAGGAAATACAGCCCAGCCTTCAGGCTGGAGGATAGAAACTGCACCACCGATACATCGGCGCCCTTCCGGTCCAGAAAAGCGTGGAACAAACGCACCACCCATTTGATGATCTTTCCGCCGACAACCAGAATAACCAGTGCAATAGCCAGTTCCAGCAGAAAATTCAGCACAACAGGTATCTTATCATCGATATATTGCTGCCAGCGTGAAACTTCCTTTGTCACATCTTCTATACTGTCTATTTCCGTAGTCGTAAGCAACATGCATTATTTCTCCTCTTTTTCTATGATATCTTCCAGTTTTTTCTTCAGATTGGCACTCTTCGCAACATCTTTTTTCGTGCTTTTTGCTGTTTTATTGTCCACCGCACGCGCAACGGCTCTACTGTATTTGAATACTGCACATCCCAGTGCCGGGACTTTTACGGTAATGGAATCGGTCCGTTCGTCACATTCTGCCTTTTTTGTCATCTTCACGCGGGGATTGACGAAGCCGTCACCGCCAAAGATTTCCGCATCACTGTTAAATATTTCTTTGTATTTTCCAGAATACGGTACGCCGATCTGATAATTCGTATATTGCAGTGCCGAGAAATTATATACTACAAGCAGCATATCTGTGACTTTTTCTGTCTTTCGCAGGAAGGTGATCACATTGTGTGTAGCATCCATAAAATTAATCCATTCAAAGCCGTCCGGATCATAGTCGATGGCAGATAATGCCGGTTCCGTCTTATACAGGCCCAGCAATGCACGGAAATATTCCTGCTGCGCATCTTCCCCTGCAGAGAAAAGCTTCTTGCCCGGATAAGCGGTCATAAATCCATACGCCGCACGCAGGGTCGCATCCTTTTTCTTATCATCCCCAGGTATACGGTTTCTGAACCGCTCCGGATCAAAGGCGATCACATCCCTTGACAGGCTGACCATATAGCGGTCCATATACTGATACAGCATATTTACAGACAGATCGTTGTGATGTGCCCCTCGAAACAACGGATCATAAGATAAATACCGCACCATATCTTCGGTCCAATGCAGATTCCACTTGTAGTCAAAGCCCAGACAGTCATCCTCCACGCTTCCTGTGGTGTCACCCCAGTCGGTATCTTCCTCCAGCATCATGAGCAGATCCGGATATTTCTTTTTCATAATCGAATTGAGATGTTTCAGGAACTCGATGCCCTCCAGATTCTCGTTGGAACCATATATGTTTGGTATCCATTCTCCTTCTTTTCTGGCATAATCCAGACGCAGTATAGTGGAAACACCGTCCATGCGAAGCCCGTCCAGATGGTAAACCCTGACCCAGAACAGTGCATTTGCAATGAGGAAATTCTTCACCTGTGGACGTCCGTAATTAAATATCCGTGTACCCCACAGCGGATGAATCCCCTGCTTTGGATTCAAATGCTCGTAAAGGCAGGTCCCATCAAATTCAGCCAGCCCACTGTCTTCACTGGAAAACTGCGACGGTGTCCAGTCCATGATCACGCCAATGTCTGCCTGATGCAGCGTATCGATAAGTTCTTTCAGTTCATTTGGCGTACCGTAGCGGCTGGTTGGCGCATAAAAGCTGCTGGTCTGATAGCCCAGGCTCTCATCCTCCGCATATTCCATAAGAGGCATGAACTCCACATGGGTATAGCCCATGTCGGCCACATACGCAGCCAGCACAGGTGCGATCTCACTGTAAGAATACGCACTGCCGTCTTCTTTTTTCTTCCATTCACCCAGGTTCACTTCGTATATGGCGATAGGCATGTCCGCAGCATCAAGGACCTTTCTGCGTTTCTCAATATATGTTTTGTCATGCCAGTGATAGGTTTTCATATTGATGATCTTCGATGCATCGCCTGTGATTTCTTCGGTCTGATTCCCATAGGGGTCTGCTTTCAGACAGATCCTGCCGTTTCGCAGTCGCAATTCATATTTGTACAGCGCACCGTTTTCTATCTCCGGTATAAACAGTTCATAAATACCGCAGGTATCCAGCAGATTCATGGGACAGACACGGCCATCCCAGTCATTGAACTCGCCGACTACGCTCACGCGCACTGCATCGGGTGCCCACACCGCGAAATGTACGCCCGGTACCCCATCCACGACACAGGGATGCGCACCCAGCATTTCATAAGCCTTGTAACAAGTACCGGCACCGAAAGCCAACTGCTGCTCTTCCGCAATCAGGGAGCCGTATCGGTAAGGATCTTTTTTCTCCACGCCGTCTACCCGAAACACATAGTCCGGAATCGTTCTGCCCGGCAGAAGTGCCGCAAAAAAACCTTCCTCATCCTCCAATGTCATGGGATAGATTTTCTTCTTTCCCTCTACCTTAACATTCACCTTCTCAGCGCCCGGGAAGAAAGCCTGCACCAACACGCCACCCTTTACCACGTGCGGCCCCAATATTTCCCCTGGATGGCATTCATCCGAGTACACAATCCCCTCGATTTTTGCCCAGTCCATCAGATCATATAATTTATCTGCCATAACACATCCCCCTCTATTTGGTAATAGCCTTATGTACCAGCTGTACTACAGTTACGATTTTCCCCTTATTGCGGTTGATTTTCTGATAAGCACGCATGCCTTTTTTTATCTGTTTCAGCCTTTTTACTAATTTTCCTGTTTTTTTCATTTTCACCATACCTCATCCAATTAGATAAATTGTACCACACTTTCCTTATGGAATCCATGTACTATAACACAATTGTTTTAGACTCTTTGATTTATTCATTTTTAAACAGCAGAAACAAAACCCTTTTTCTCTCTAGTAGTCAAATAATGCTTCACTTCTATTTAATATTTTATCACCATCTCAAATTCTATACAAGAAACTAACATCTCCTCTATATCTAATCACAAAAAAAGATTCCGGTGACTGGATCTTCTGAACCAATCACCGGAATCTTTTCTATTTGCATACATCTGAGAACTCTTTGATTTTAGCCTTCATAGCAGGCAGATTATTTTGAAGTTTTAAGATTGTACTGCCGACAAATGCTCCGTCGGCACCTGCTTCTTTTACCATACGGGCATCTTCCGGTGTATGTACACCGACTCCACAATAAATCGGCCTGTCAATGCCATGATCTCTCAAACCCTGGATACAGTCTTTTAAAGTAGGATATTTTTCGTTTACATACCCCTGATCCGCTACAGCCTTTGCCTGCATATAGACAAATCCGTTGGACTGCTTTGCACTTTCAATTTCTTCTTCCAGCATCTGGAACTGTACATAACAGGACACTTTCAGTCCAGCCGCGATAATCTGGTCCTTGATCTTATTTGACGTAAGTCCCACCAGCAGCACATCCTCAAAACCGTTCTCTTTGCAAAAAGCAATGAATTTTGAGATACCGATTGCTTCAATTGTATTCTCATAGGAGAGAACTAAAATCTTTGCATCCGGAAGTTCTCTGTGAATTGTCACAATCTCTTCCATATACTTTTCATAGTCATCACATACTTCCAACGCCTTGGCCATTCTATTAGAAATCAATTCACTCTCAAGAAATGGATCATGGGAGGGGAAATCAATTTCCAGAATATTGCATCCTGCATCCACATATTCCTTAGCCATTTGTATACTTGATTCGATTGTAGGATAGCCATTTGATAAATAACAGATTAAATTCATTTTTTCACCTCGTAATTTACTTTCCGTAGTAACATAATTTTAACAATCCGGCAAACCCATCTACCTCGGGTATCACAGGATTTGTTTTGGTGCACCCATCGTTTTTAGATGCCTCTGCCATTTCGTCCACAAGTTCTAAATACTTTGTTTCATCCAAAATCACTTCCTGTAATGTCTTAGGTATCCCAAGTTTTGCATTGAGTTCTTCCACAAGTACTGCCAGATCATCACTTCTACATGCAGCCGCCATAGCCTTATACTTCTTATTCGCGTATTCTCTCTGGCTGTTATAGCGAATAATATAAGGCAAAATAATCGCATCCAGCAGCCCATGACTTGCGTGGAAATATCCGCCTAAGGTCTGTGCCAGCGAATGAACGATACCAAGAGAAACATTGGTAAACGCCATACCTGCTGTCATAGACGCATTCATCATGTGTTCCCGGGCCTCCATATCCGAACCATCGGCACATGCCAGTGGTAGATAATGAATAATGTCCTTCACCGCTGCTGATGCCAAAATATCACTCAAATAATTTGCTCTGTTTGACACCAGAGCCTCTAATGCATGTGTCAGTGCATCCATTCCAGTTTCTGCAGTCGTCTTAGCAGGAAGGGAAAGGGTAACCGCCGGATCACAGATGGCAATATTTGGCATCATTGCCATATTTCCATATCCATGCTTCAAGCCCTTTTCATCATCTGTAATTACAATAGACCGGGATACCTCACTTGCTGTACCGCTGGTTGTGGGAATACAGAGATACCTTGCTTTCTCACACATATTAGGAAGTTTCGCTTTGCTTAAAACATCCGCCAGGGTCGTCCATTCGGGATTCTCATAGTATGCCCACATGGTCTTTGCTGCATCCATTACAGAACCACCACCCAGTCCGACGATCAGATCCGGCTGAAATTCTTTCATTTTTTCAGCACCTTTCATGACCGTCCGGAACGAGGGGTCTGGCTCTACTCCTTTGAACACACACACATCTGCCCCATTTTCCTTAAACAGATTAAATACTCTATCCAGGACACCGTTTTTTTCCATACTTTTTCCGCCAATCACAATAAAGATTCGGCGCTCCGGAATATTTCTAATATATTCCAGACTTCCTTCTCCAAACATTAATTCACTGCCCGCCAATTTCATTGGTCTCATCATAATCCTTTTCCTCCGTTTTTAAATTGCGCAGACAACGCTGCGAACAAGTGCATAGTCGATAGGATTTGATAAAATACCATCCTTCTTCAGACTTGATCCGATGATGCATCCATCTGCGATTTCCAGCTGTTCATGAATATTTTGTTCATTCACACCACTGCCCACAAATACCGGCACCTTCACAACACCCTTTACTTTTCTGATCATATCCAGAGGCGTTTCTTCTCCCACAACACTTCCTGTCACGATTAGTGCATCTGCACCGTTTGACACAGCATCCTTTGCACTGTGTTCCACATTAATCTTGGGATTGAGCATATAGGTATGTTTCACCTGCACATCTGCCAGGATTTTAATATGCTCTATTCCCATCCGTTTTCTGAATTCCATACATTTCCTGGCGCATGGATAAATGATGCCATCCGTAAAAATAACCGTATCTACAAACACCGGTATTCTTACAAAGTCCGCCTTTGCCATGGCTGCAATGGCAAGAGCCGCCTCACAGTCATTAAAAGCTGCATCAATGCCGATGGGAATGCTGACACTCTCACGTACCTTAATGGATGCCGCAGTCAGGGCCGCCACCTGTTCCTTGGACAGGAGCGTTGAAAATGGCGTATCTCCCATATTCTCTACAATAAGTGCAGAAACTCCTGCTTTCTCTAGCGTAACGGCATCTTCAACCGCACGATCAAGAATCTTCTGGAAATCGCCGTCGAATCCTGCTGTTCCCGGAAGTGGCAGACAATGCACCATTCCAATGACACTTTTTGCTCCTGTTGCAATTAATTCTTTTCCCATAACACTGCCTCCTATCACTCGTTTATCTTGTTATGATAATTATAAATTCCCTCTAATGCGGTTCGACACAGAAGATCTTCTGCATCCTTTCTTTCCTGTCCTAAAAGAACTTCTTTCAGATTTTCCAGTACAGTCGTCATGGTAACAACACAGGTCTTCACATCCATCAATCTGCCAACCGTAAGCATGCAGGCTGATTCCATATCAATTCCTGTCACATGAAGTTGTTTCAATTCTTCAAATACCGGTGTCATATCTCTTCCCGATTCTATTGAAAATCTGGAATCATGCATCTGACTGTAAAAACCGTCCATGGTACAATTGATACCGTTTCGATAATCTGCACCCATCTGTTTTACTGTTGCATTCATGGTATTGACCAGTTCAATATCTGCAACGGCCGGATACGCTTCCTCCACATATGTCTTACTTGTACTTTCTCTTCGCATGGCTGCGATGGGGATGATAAATTTCCCAAGCATATCATCCTGCAGTGCCATAACAGTTCCCATACGAACTGCCACCTTCATGCCTGCTTCGTACATTTCTTCCATTGCGATTGCAGCACTTGGTGCGCCGATACCTGTTGATGTGACTGTAATGGGAACTCCTTTATAGGTTCCTGTATAGGTATTGAATTCTCTTAGGAATGCAACCTTAACCGGATTGTCCAGATACTGCTTGATGACTTCCACGCGCCATGGGTCTCCGGAAAAAATCACATGTTTTGCTACTGTACTCTCATCTGCACCCATATATAATGTACTCATTTCGTTTCCTCCTTAATTAAGTTCCTTCGCCTTTTCTTCCAGTTCTTCCTCCTTGGGCAGACAGGTACATGCGCCTACTGCTGAAAGCACAAAGGATGATAATGCTGCCCCTAATGCACAGCAGTCTCTGATCTTCCTGTTCTTTAACATTCCATATAGAAATCCCGAAATGTATGCATCTCCGGCACCAGTCGCATCCACTACATGAGATACACTGCATATTCCAAGTTTGTATTCCAGAACGTCAGTCTCTGTCTTCTCATAGCAGATGCTTCCTTCTTTCCCCAGCGTTACCACTACGACCCTGGCCTTTCCGATTTTAAATAATTCTGTGATTGTACTGCAGCCAAACAGTTTCAGGATAATATCCCGTTCCGCTTCATTCATGAATACAATGGAGCTTTCCATTAAAATCTCTTTGAGGAACGCTACCGGGAAAGCATCAAAATCATCTTTCATTCCAAACACAATGGGCACGTTATACTTTTTGCACTTATTCAGAAAATAACGGTTATCATCTCTGCTTGCCACTGTGATCAGACCGTATTTTGTATCCTGAAAAAAGTTGTCCGGTATGTCATTTGCGTATTTTCTGTCCATGGATCCAGGGTAATATAGCGTAATATGGTCATTACGATTGTCCTGTACCAGATAGCAGGCAGATGTTATCTCGTTTTCAATCCTGGAGACACCATCCAGACATACGTTTGAGGTCTCTAAAAAACTTTTAAAGCCATTGGATTCAAAATCATATCCAACACGAAGTATGGGTGCTGCCCGAAATCCCAGTTTCCCAAGGGCTGCACATACATTCACCGCACATCCTCCATAATAGATTTCTCCATTATCAGCATTTGTCACAATGGAGGTATACCCCACCTGCGCAGGTGAACTGATTTTAATCATATGGTCCATGCTCACATAACCACTGCCAACAACATCATATCCCATGGTGACCTCCTACAATTCTTTCTTTTCCAACTGTTCAAACAGTGTTTCACTATCCATAACCTGTCCCAGATATTTACGGATGTCTTCCAAATGGACACGATTGACTTCTTCTGAATTCGTTGCTACACAGTCACTTATTACAATAGCGTTATAATTCAGATAAAAAGCATCTGTCACGGTAGCCCGAATACAGCAGTTTGTCTTTGTACCCACAATGATCAGGTTCTCTATATGGTTCTGCCGTAATACAAGATCCAGATCTGTCGCGAAGAATCCGCTGTATCTGCGTTTTTTAATTACATAGTCCCTTTTTTCATCTACCGGTAGCATGGGATCTATTTCTATTCCATCCGTTCCTTCGATACAGTTTGGCCGCATAGAAGAGATTCTGCGGTCCTCTTTATCCTTCCGGTTGCAGTGCTGCAGGAAGACAATAAGGCAGTCATGTTCTCTGCATGCATCCAGTACCGCTTTGATCTTTGGCAGTATTTCCCGGTTCTGCGGATAAAAGACGAGGCCATCCGGATCCGTAAAATCCTTCACCATATCTACAATGAGCAATGCTGTTTTATTCATTTACTTTATAGCCCCTCTCTTTGATTGGTTTGTGTTTTATATAGGATGCCATAGACAATACCACCATCATGACGAGATATGGAATACAGTCAAACAATCCTGCTGCATTTCCTGCGAATATACTCAAGTTTACGGACAGTGACCTGGCCAAACCGAAAAGGATGGCATAGATTGCAGACTGCACCGGCTTTCCCTGCCCGCAGTAAATTGCAGCAATCGCTATAAATCCACGGCTGGCAGTCATATTGTTTGTGAATAATCCGAGCCGCTCTAAGGAAAGATTCATCCCTGCCAGCGCACATCCTATGGCACCGATTAATACTGCTGCATATTTGTAGAAAGATGTCTTAATACCGATTGATTTTGCCGCTTCCTCATTCTCACCTACTACTCGGACATACACACCGAATTTTGTTTTATACATGAGGATATACATCAGGAAAATCATCACAAAACTCAAATAGGTTATGATTGGATGTCCACTTATCATATGCCCTATAACCGGAATATTTTCTATAAGTGGAATATGAATCTTCAACGCATTCAAATCAAAATTCTGGATGATGATATTGGCTGAATCCATGAGAACCAGCACAAATCCGGCAATGGCCAAAGCCACCATATTCAGCGCAAGACCGATTACGATTACATTTCCCTTCAGCGTGATGCCAAAGTAGGAAAATACAAATCCATAAATCAATGCAGACAAAAGCGTCAGTACTACAGTTATCAGCATATTTCCTGTCAGGAAATAGGTCAGCACGGAAACAAAGGCGCCATTTAGCATCATGCCTTCCAATGCAATATTTAAAACATTCGCTTTGTAAGCAAAGCATCCACCTAATACACAAAGAATAATCGGTGCACTATGGTATATACAATCATACAGAATACTGTTTAACATGATTTAGGCCTCCTTTACTTTCTTTGCGCTTCTTCTGAACGAAAACTTTTCATGAATAAACTTCACCGCCAGAAATAATACGATCAATGCCTGAATCAGAGAAATAATCTCTTTCGGAACATTCGCATACATGTTGATACTGTCGGCTCCGGTTTTTAATGCTGCATAGAATATGGCAGCAATCAAAATACCGATGGGGTCGTGACTGCCCAGAAGCGCGATCAGCATACCATCCCAGCCAAGCCCAGGATTCGCTGAAAATGTCAGTGTATACCGGTACTGGTCTTCCAGCATCCATCCACCTCCTGCTATTCCAGCAAGCGCACCGGAAATCAACATGATTTTAATAATTGTCTTGCCCACATGCATACCTGTCGCTTCGGCAAATTCAAAATTCTTTCCCATAGCAGTCACTTCATAACCGAGTCTGGATTTTTTCATGACAATAAACATGATGACAAGGACAAGAATCACAATCACAAAAAACAAGGTCAATCTGGACTTGCTGAAAATCCTTGCAAACATTGCATTGTCTCCCACGATTGGCGTGCATACATATCCGTTTCCCGTATCCCTGAAAACCGTGGTTGCCAGATACTCCAATACCTTTGCAAGCGCATAATTCATCATCATGGTAATAACCATTTCATTGGCACGGAATTTCACCTTCAACAGCGCTGAGATCAATGCATAAACCATACCAAAGATCGCTGCCGCCGCAAGACAGATAAATTTGAGTGGAATAGCCGGAATTCCGGCAAGCTGTGCCCCTAAAATACCTGCGACAAATCCGCCTGCAAGCAGGGATCCCTCCACGCCCATGTTATAAATGTTCGCTTTAAATGTGATTGCAATCGCCAGTCCTGTTAAAATCATAGGCCCGGCATAATGCAGTGTATTCTGAAATCCTGTCAGGGAAAGCAGTGCCTTGCTGATCAAAACCCAATATACTTCAAATGGGTTTTCCCCGATTGCAGCGATGACTATCCCACCAACAAAAAACGCCATCAAGACAGGAAGAATGCAATTCATAATTTTTATGATTTTACTGTTTATTGTACTATTCATTCTTTTCCTCCTCGTGGATACCTGCCATTAATAATCCGACCTTCATCATATTGGTGTCCCTCGGCTCTATTTCACCTGTGATTTTTCCTTTGCACATAACGATCACCCGATCAGAAAGACTCATGATTTCCGACAATTCACTGGAGATAAGCACAACGGCGTTTCCCTTCTTTGCATACTCAAGCAAATGCTTATGTATCGCTTCGATGGAGCCAATGTCAACGCCTCGTGTGGGCTGACATGCGATCAGCATATCCGGATTAGCAGTCAGTTCCCTGGAAACGATAATCTTTTGTGCATTTCCACCGGATAAGGCAGCCACAGTTCCATTCATGTCGCCCACACGGATATCAAAGTCCTTTATCCCCTTATCGCGTTTACTGTTAATTGCTTTTCTCTGCAAAATGCCTCTCCTGCAAACATCTTTTCTGGAATGATACCCTGCTATGATGTTATCACCCAGACTCATCTCTTTGCATAAGCCCTGGGCATATCTATCTTCTGGAATAATACCAATTCCTTTATTTCGGATTTCTTTGGGCCAGATATTCGTAATGTTTTCACCGTGAAAAGATATGGTACCCTCTGTCGTTTCCATGAGACCACTCATGATTTTTACAAGTTCACTTTGACCATTTCCTTCTACACCTGCAATACCAAGGATTTCTCCTTTCCGTACACAGAAGGACATATTATCCACTACTTTTTTGCCAAATATATTGGCTGTTGAAATATGATCAGCCTTATAAATGATTTCTGCCTGCTCGTCCACCATGTTATTATTTGACACCGTAAGTATTACATTTCTGCCGACCATCATCTGAGCCAGTTCCTGCTCGTTTGTATCTTTTGTTTCCATATTGCCAATCACTTTGCCGTGTTTGATCACCGTGACACTATCGGAAAGTTCCATGACCTCACGCAGCTTATGTGTAATGACCACGATGGTCTTTCCCTGCTTCTTCAGGTTTTTCAGACTAACCATCAGTTCGTCTACTTCCTGCGGTGTTAATACTGCAGTCGGCTCATCTAAAATCAGAATATCTACATTTCGGTAGAGCATCTTCAATATTTCTACCCGCTGTCTGCTCCCTACGGAAATATCCTCGATTTTATCCATTGGATTTAATTCGAAATGATATTGCGCGATCAGCTCCTGAACTTTTGCAATCTCCGTCTTTTCATCAATAAGGCATTTATGTTTCTTGATTTCCGCCCCAAGCAGAATGTTTTCAAAGACCGTGAGACTTGGAACCAGCATAAAATGCTGATGCACCATTCCGATTCCATTTGCAATGGCATCGGTCGGGCTTTTCAGATTAACTTCTTTCTCTCTTATCAGGATTTTTCCTTCTGTTGGCTCTAAAAGACCATAAAGCATATTCATAAGTGTAGACTTTCCTGCTCCGTTTTCGCCAACGATACATTTTATTTCCTGCTCTTTCACAACAAGGCTGATATGATCATTTGCTGTAAAATCACCAAATCTTTTGGTTAAATCAATGGTTTGTATCATATTCATAAGAGTATACTCCTTATTAAGTATCAGGCCCGCATAGATCAACAGGCCTGACTGGCTTTATCACCCTGTAAGTTTAGAAACTACTTGATGCTGATATTCGGGCAGGTGGATGGATCAAAGGTATCGCCGTTCTGTGTGTTAGTAACCTTAATTTTTCCATCGGAGATATCACTCTGCAGCTGTGCTACTTTATCCTTTATCTCCTGCCACTTTGTTTTTGCAGCATCGGTCTGCTCTATGTGCTGACTGATAGTTGCAAGATCCGTAATCGTGGTAGAGCCACTTCCTAAATCATAGGTTGTGATTCTATCAAAATCACCAAGTTTTCCATCTGTCAAAGCTTCGGTCATGGACTGGACAACAACCTCTGTATTTTTAATAACCGATGTTAATACGAAACCTGGCTGCTGGTCATCTTTGTTTGCATCAACCTGAATGGCCAGTTTACCAACTTCTTTCGCTTTGGATGTCACACCATCGCCAACAGCACCTGCGCATGCATAAACTACATTAGCACCCTGATCATAGTAAGTACCTGCTACCGTGGAACCTGTTGCTGAATCTGAGAAACCAGCGTCATATTTTGCATAGAAATCATAGTTAACACCAAGTTCCCCGGCCATCTTCTGCGCACCTTCAATAAATCCAACTGAAAATACAGTAATACCATCAGAATCAGAACCACCGATAAATCCAAGTCCTCTTGCGGTATCCGGTTTTGTCAGTTTATATGCATCACCGAATAATACATCCTGATTCTCATTTGCCAGTACGGATAAGGCGCCTGCAAGATAAGAAGATTCATTTACATTATATAAAACAGAAATCACATTATCATGAATGGTTTTTCCTGCCTCATCCACGTTTGGTGTTGCATTAAATACAACGAACGTTGTATCGGGATACATCTCTGCGATTGGCTTTCCGCCCGCTTCGCCATTGATTAATGCGTCGAAATCATACTCCATGGAGAAGATAAGATTATATCCATCTTCTGCTAATTGTGATAAAGTATCTCCAATACTCTGTGTTGGCTCAACTACCTTTGTCTCGATCCCGTATTTTTCCGCACAAAGTTCTGCTCCTTTTGCTGCCGACTGATTGTAGCCATTATCATTCTGACCGGCCGCATCACATACGACTGCAATTTTTGCATCCGATGCGTTTCCTTTAGCGGAATCCTCTGTGGCGCCGCCTGCATTTGACGCTTGGCCTCCGCACCCCACTAACATAACAGCCGATAAAGAAATTGACATTACTATTGCTAAAAGTTTTTTCATGATTACTTCCTCCCTTGATTTTTCTTAGTTAATCTGATCAATGTAGAACTTATAATGATCTGTCTTGTAATAGCACCGGAAACACTCGATGGGGAGTTCTTTTCCCAGTACTATTCCGTAGGTGATGCAGTTAAACAGGATGACGGGCATTTCGGTATGAATACCAAGATATCCTGCAACAGCCGGATCTGGAATAACCGCCTCCACAGTTCTGCGGGCCTTTGAAATGGTTATTCCATAATCATTTTGTATTACATCGTATAATGATTTTTTTTCTAAATCATACGCATCCAGCTTGGGGAATAGTTTCTCCGGAAGATATGTAATTGTATAATTCAGTGGTTCTTCATCTGCCAATGTAATACGTCCAAAAGAAAAAAGGCTATCACCGATATTAACATTTAATTGCTTTGCTCTTTTTGCGTCTGCCCCTTTTCTTTCCGCAAAGATGGTTTTTTTAGAAGGATTTCTGCCAAGTCGTTTCACATCGCTTGTGCAGCTGTTCAGTGAATAAAGATTTTGTCCTGGAGAATCTCCTTTTACATAAGTCCCTTTCCCCTGAATCCGATACAGATACCCTTCATTCACAAGTTCATCTATTGCTTTTCTTACTGTGATTCTGCTAAAATGATACTTGTCTATGAGTTCTCGTTCACTCATAATTGATTCGCCTTCTTCAAAAGTTCCATCATCTATCATTTTCAGCAGTTCCTGACGGAGCAGATAATATTTTGGAACTCTTTCCTTATTCAATTTTTCACCTCCGTTTCATCATGATGTCATGTCGTTATGTTGTCATGACCAGTTGATATATTCTATTATACATACCTGCTAGGAAATAGCAATACTCTGTTTTATTTTTATCTATTATTCACAAAAAAGAGAAGAATGAATTGTATCATTCTTCTCTAACAGTCCTTTTAATTCAATTGTTGCACCTGATCAATATAAAATTTGTAATGATCCGTTCTGTAATAGCAGCGGAATGTTTCGATTGGTATTTCTTTTCCATATATGGTTCCGTAGGTCACACAGTTGAACAGTATGACCGGTGCGTCCTGTCGTATTCCAAGGTATCCGGCCACCAGCGGATCCGGCAGAACAGCCTCAACCGTTCTTCTCGCCTTTGTAATGGAAACACCATAATCCTTCCGAATAATATCGTATAAAGAATTCTTCTCCAGGTCATATTGGTCCAATCCAGGAAAAATTTTTTCAGGAAGGCTGGTAATTGTATAATTCAGCGGTTCTTCGTCTGCAAAAGTTATGCGTCCAAAAGAAAAAACATAGTCTTCTTCTTTGATATTCAGCAGCTTCGCCCTTTTACCGCCCGCCTTTTTCCTTTCAGAAAACACCGTTTTCTTCGATGGTACCTTCCCCATTTTCTTCACATCTTCGGTACAGCTGTTTAGCGAATAAAGATTATGACTGGCATCATCACCCTTCACATAAGTTCCTTTTCCCTGTATTCTGTATAAATATCCCTCACTGACCAATTCATCAATGGCTTTTCTTACAGTAATTCTACTGAACTGATACCGCTCTATGAGTTCCCGCTCGCTCATAATCGGCTCACCTTCGGAATAAACGCCATCTTCCAGCATTTTCAATATTTCCTGCCTGAGTAGATAATATTTTGGCACTCGATCTTCCATCATATGTGGGTCCCCCTTGCATAACACAATCAATCATTGTGTCTTTCCTATATGATTTATTATACCAGTTTATGCAATTATTACAATTGATAAAATACTTTTCCCAGTCCCTATTTCACTGCTAACCGCTCCATCTCCAAAAGTCCTATAATCTCCGCCCAGTCAAGCTCTGACTGCACCGCATAGTATTCCTCTTTTGCCAATTTATGCAGTTCGTCCCCACTATGCTCAAATTGTATAAACGATACGCACTCATCCGTGATGGTAATAAACCGCTTATCACTTAACGAAATATAGATATAAGGATCTTTTGTTTCATATGAGTAGGAGGTGTATAGTTTCTGTAATGGAATGCTCTGCAGTTTTTTGATAAATTCTGCATCTTCCTTTTTTTCGGTTATATCCCTGCTCTCAAATTGATTCATGCCCTCCAGCTGTATATGGATGTATTCTATATCTGAAAGATCCGCCTGTGTCATAACAGCATCACCAACGGATGTTTCCGGACCTGCAAATACTACACTTCCATTCAGAAGGAAACAAAAAAACAGGACAACTGCAAATAGGAAAATGCCAATCCTCTGCTTTGCCGGATGCATGACTTTCTTTAAACGGTACCGCAGTGCCGTGGCATTCGCTGACAGACAGGTAGAATAGCCCCTTCCGTCACCGGCTGATTTTAATAATAATTCTGCGTACTGCCTGCGCTCAGACTCTGATGCATTCCGCAGCACGATTTCATCACAGGATAATTCCAGGTCTTCACTGGCTTTTTGTACTGCCGTCCAGGTCATGGGGAAAAACCAGCCGAACGCCTGGCAGAATCCGAGAAACACTTTCGTTTCCACATCGCACCGCTGGATATGATGCAGTTCATGGCGAAACAACAGGCGCAACTCCTGCTCCGTGTAGACCTGCTCCGGCAGTATGGTGATCCTGGTTCTTTCGAAAGCTCCCATGGATAAAGGCGTTCGAATCAAACCGCATCGTACCAAGGGAATTTGGTGTCTGAATCCGAAAGTTTTCTGTTCCGCAATCCATTGGGACAGGATTTTTTCATCCGTTATCTCCCGTGCATGCGCAAGCAGCCGATGCCGGAATACCAGATGTGAAATGACCTGATAACATATAACCACAACAAATCCGGTGCCCCATAGGATGACTGGTATCTGAAAAGCTTCTATATGCAATGGTATAACAAGCCATGGCCATAAATTATCCTGAAACATAAGCCCGCTTTGATAATAGACAAATACCGGAACGATCCACAATACCGCGCATACCTTTGCACTGAAAAATCTACGCAGTATGGGAAGCACCAGAAGAAGCAAAATATCATACAGGCACAAAAAGAGAAATACACCCAGCAGAAAATAAAGTGTTGTCTGCCTTGCATATGCGGATTCTTCAAACAAAAAATTCATCACCGGATAAACAAGTAGTAAAAATGGAAATACCAACGGTGATATCCATATGTAGATTCTCCCATTTCGCGTGGTATCCTTTTCGTTCTGTTCGATTTTCCAGGAGCGATAAAAGAATGCGGTGGCTAAACCGGTCCAAAACAATGCATAAAAAATTCTGCCTCCTATTATCATAGCTCTCCTTTCTCCAGCATATCACGAAGTTCATCCAGATCATCTTTAGAAACACCGGAATCGCATAGTGCTGTCACAAAAGCAGATACGGAACCGCCATAAAGGCTTTGGAAAATATTTCTGCTCTCTGAAGCAAGGTATTCCCGCTCGGATATGATTGGTTCATACATGTTTGATTTACCCACTTTCGTTACGTTCAAAAATCCCTTCTCGCATAATCGGCTCAGCAACGTCAATATAGTGGTGCTGGCTAATGCTTTCTCTTTTGCGATGCACGCTTCAATGGCTGTCCGTGATATAGGTGTCTCATTATGCCAGATAATCTGCATGATTTTCAATTCACTCTCCGGTATACGCTTCTCCTCATTCATATCAGTTCTCCTTTCTTCTACAAATGTAGAATCTATAATAATTATATTCTACATTTGTAGAATTTGCAAGTAATTTATACAAAAAAGGGAAGTGCCAAATAAGCACTTCCCTTCATCCAAATTATCTTTTTGTATAGCCTTTTTGACACTATTTAATAATTCTTACCTTCAATACACCATCGATGGCTTCCAGCGCTTTTACAATATCTTCGTTAGCTGGAGCATCCAGGTCCATGATACTATATGCATAGTCGCCTTTACTTTTGTTCGCCAGATCGGAGATGTTGGCTCCTGCATCTGACATTACCTTGGTAAACTGTGTGATCATGTGCAGTGTATTTCTGTGGTTGATGGACAGACGTCCTGCGCTGGAGCAGATGCCCATATCACAGTTTGGATAATTCACCGAATGACTGATGTTACCATTCTCCAGATAATCACGGATTTCTTTTACTGCCATAACTGCGCAATTATCCTCAGACTCTTCCGTGGAAGCACCAAGATGAGGCGTAACCAGTGTGTTCTTTGCGCCTGCTACAACAGGGTTCGCAAAGTCTGTCACGTATTTCTTTACTTTTCCATCGTTTAAAGCCTCTACCAGTGCAGGCTCATCTACCAGAAGATCACGGGCAAAGTTCAACAAAACCACGCCGTCCTTCATCATATCGATGGCTTCTTTGTTGATCATGCCGCGGGTAGCATCTATAAGCGGAACATGGATGGTAATGTAATCACATTCCCGGTAAATATCATTTACATCCTGAATGTGGTGGATGCTGCGGGAAAGATTCCATGCTGCTTCCACGGATATATATGGATCGTATCCGTATACTTCCATGCCAAGGTGAGTTGCTGCATTTGCCACCAGAACACCGATAGCGCCCAGACCGATGATACCAAGTTTTTTGTCCTTGATCTCACAGCCTGCGAACTGTTTTTTCTGTTTCTCAGCAAGCTTGCTGATGTTTTCTTCCTGTGCCTGGCTCTCTACCCACTCGATACCGCCCACGATATCGCGGGAAGCAAGCAGCATACCAGCCAGAACCATCTCCTTTACACCGTTGGCATTAGCGCCCGGTGTATTGAATACCACAACGCCCTTTTCTGCACATTCGTCCAGGGGAATATTGTTCACACCTGCACCTGCTCTTGCGATAGCCTTTACGCTCTCCGGCAGTTCCATGTCATGCATGTTGGCACTGCGGAGTAAAACAGCATCTGCACCGTCCACAGTATCTACCTCTTCATAATTTGCATCAAATCGATCAAGACCGATCTGAGAAATCGGGTTTAAACAATTATAAGTAAACATTTTCCCTATCTCCTCTTTATCTTCTTTTTATTTAACGCCTCTTTTATCCAGGTCATCCTGGTCGAAAGTTTCCTCAATGGCTGCGCCTGCAGGTACCATAGGAAATACCTTGTCATCACAGTCGATTTGACAGTCGATCACTACCGGCTGTTTCAGGGCGATAGCCTGTTCCAGCGCCGGGCCAACCTCTTCCTTCTTGGTCACGCGGATGCCTACTGCACCCATGGCCTCTGCCAGTTTCACAAAATCAACCTTGTCGTTGAGCACGGTGTAAGAATAACGTTCCCCATAGAACAAGGTCTGCCACTGGCGAACCATACCAAGTACGTGGTTATTGATTACCAGCTGGATAATGGGAATATTATACCGTGTCGCTGTAGCGATTTCATTCATGTTCATGCGGAAGCAGCCATCTCCAGCCACATTAATAACAGTTTTTTCCGGTTTTGCGAGCTTCGCACCGATAGCGGCACCCAGACCATAGCCCATGGTGCCAAGACCGCCTGAAGTCAGGAGGGTTCTCGGCTGTGTATATTTGTAATATTGAGCCGCCCACATCTGATGCTGTCCAACATCGGTAACCACGATAGCGTCTCCCTTTGTCACACGGTACATCTCTTCGATCACATATGGTCCGGTCAGTCCATCCTCTGCATATTTCAGCGGGAACTGATCCTGCAGATCCTTGATCTCCTGCAGCCAGGCAACGTGCTTCTTCGGCTCCACTTCATCGATGAGTTCCTTTAGAACCTCTTTTAGATCTCCGATCACGCTGGCATCCACCACAATGTTTTTATTGATTTCCGCCGGATCAATATCCAGCTGAAGGATCTTGGCATTGGAGGCAAACTTACTGGTATTACCGGTTACACGGTCACTGAATCTGGCACCGATGGTGATCAGAAGGTCACAACGTGTGACAGCCAGATTGGCCGTTTTGGTTCCATGCATACCCAGCATACCCATATACAGATCGTCTGTGCCAGGGAATGCTCCCTTGCCCATAAGGGTATCTGTAACAGGTGCTGCGATCTTGTGTGCAAACTCTGCCACTTCTTTGGCTGCACCGGAGGAGATTGCTCCGCCGCCCACGAAGATGACCGGTTTCTTTGCTGCTTTGATTAATTTTTCTGCTTCCTTGATATCTTCCTTGCAGATGGTATCGGTCACGCGCTGGATTTTTTCCGGTTTCTTTGCCTTGTATTCGGTCTTTAATGCAGTCACGTCCTTGGTGATATCCACGAGAACAGGACCCGGTCTGCCACTCTTTGCAATCACGAAAGCACGGCGGATGGTATCAGCCAGTTTGGTAATATCTTTCACGATAAAACTGTGCTTGGTAATGGGCATAACCACACCGGCAATGTCAACCTCCTGGAAACTGTCCTTACCCAGAAGCGGCACACCCACGTTAGCCGTGATGGCAACGATGGGAATAGAGTCCATATAAGCGGTAGCAATACCGGTAACCAGATTCGTTGCACCCGGTCCGGAGGTAGCCAGACATACACCTACCTTGCCTGTGGCTCTGGCGTATCCGTCTGCCGCGTGTGAAGCACCCTGTTCATGAGAAGTCAGAATATGACGGATCTCACTCTGGTGCTTGTATAATTCATCATAAACATTCAGGATCGTTCCGCCCGGATAACCAAATACCGTGTCAACACCCTGCTCTTTCAAACATTCAATAATTATTTCTGATCCATTTAACTGCATAGAATCATCCTCCTCTTAGTTCTTTGGTACTTCCAAAACCGCGCCGCGGCTGCCTGAGGTAACCATGGCACTATACCTTGCCAGATAGCCTGTGGTGATCTTTGGCTCTCTCGGCTGCCATTTTTCTTTTCTTGCCTTCATTTCTTCATCGCTTACTGCCACATTTAATGTATTGTTCGGGATATCGACTTTGATCATATCGCCTTCTTCGATCAATGCGATAGGTCCGCCCACTGCTGCCTCCGGCGATACGTGTCCGATAGAAGCACCTCTGGAAGCACCGCTGAAACGACCGTCTGTGATCAGTGCTACAGAAGAGCCAAGTCCCATACCTGCAATAGCTGAGGTAGGATTGAGCATCTCACGCATACCAGGGCCGCCCTTCGGTCCCTCGTAACGGATAACGACTACATCTCCTGCCACGATCTTACCGCTCTTGATGGCCTCGATAGCATCGTCTTCACATTCAAAGACGCGAGCCGGCCCTTCGTGTACCATCATCTCCGGTACCACTGCGGAACGTTTTACCACACTACCATCCGGAGCGATATTTCCTTTGAGGATCGCAAGTCCGCCGGTCTGGCTATAAGGATTATCGATGGTGCGGATAACTTCAGGATCACGGTTTACACAATCCTTGATGTTCTCGCCCACGGTCTTTCCGGTAGCTGTCATACAGTCGGTATTGAGCAGCCCTTTTTTCGTCAATTCTTTCATGACCGCGTACACGCCGCCTGCTTCGTTCAGGTCTTCCATATAAGTTGGGCCTGCAGGTGCCAGATGACACAGGTTCGGGGTCTTTGCACTCACTTCATTGGCCAGGTCAAGATCCAGATCCATGCCGATCTCATGGGCGATGGCCGGAAGATGCAGCATACTGTTGGTAGAGCATCCCAGCGCCATATCTATGGTGAGGGCATTCATCATGGATTTCTCTGTAATGATGTCTCTCGGACGGATATTCTTTTCGTATAATTCCATGACTTTCATGCCTGCATGTTTCGCCAGACGGATACGCTCGGAATATACTGCCGGAATCGTACCGTTGCCCTGCAGTCCCATGCCGATTGCCTCGGTCAGACAGTTCATGCTGTTAGCGGTATACATACCAGAGCAGGAACCGCAGGTCGGGCACACATTACATTCAAAGTCACGCACTTCTTCTTCACTCATGGTACCTGCGCTGTAAGAGCCTACTGCCTCGAACATGCTGGAAAGACTTCTCTTCTTGCCATGTACATGGCCCGCCAGCATAGGACCGCCACTGACGAATACCGTTGGGATATTCAGTCTGGCTGCCGCCATCAAAAGTCCCGGTACATTCTTATCACAGTTTGGGATGCAGACCATAGCATCAAACTGATGTGCCATGACCATAGCCTCGGTTGAATCTGCGATCAGATCCCTGGTGACCAGGGAATATTTCATGCCCGTGTGTCCCATGGCGATACCGTCACAGACCGCGATAGCCGGAAACATGATCGGTGTACCGCCTGCCATGGAAATACCTGTCTTTACAGCGTCACAGATCTTATCCAGATTCATGTGACCCGGAACGATCTCGTTATAGGAACTGACCACGGCTACTAACGGCCGGTCCAGTTCTTCCTGTGTGATCCCCAATGCATTGAATAATGAACGGTGGGGAGCCTGCTGCATACCTGTTTTTGCTGCATCACTTCTCATAATAATTCCTCCCTTTTTTATCTTATGTTTAGATTCTTTCTGTTATTAAATCACCCATCTGGATGGTATTTACCTGTGTTTGTCCCTCAGACATAATATCACCGGTGCGGTAGCCGTCTGCCAGTACCTGCTGTACAGCCGCTTCCACTGCATCTGCCTCTTTATCCAGATCCAGAGAATAGCGGAGCATCATAGCCGCTGACAAAATCGTTGCGATAGGATTGGCCAGATTCTTGCCTGCAATGTCCGGTGCGGAGCCATGGCTTGGCTCGTATAAGCCAAATTTGGTCTCGTTGAGGCTTGCAGAAGACAGCATTCCGATGGATCCTGTCACCATGCTGGCTTCATCAGATAAAATATCACCGAACATATTCTCCGTAAGGATCACATCAAACTGAGCTGGGTCACGGACCAGCTGCATGGCACAGTTGTCTACCAGCATATTTTCCAGTTCAACTTCCGGATAATCTTCCGCAACTTCAGCCACGACTTTTCTCCAAAGTCTGGAAGAATCCAGCACGTTCGCCTTGTCCACGCTGGTCACCTTTTTGCGGCGTTTCATGGCAATGTCAAATCCACGTTTGGCGATACGGCGGATCTCATTCTCATCATAAGTCAGGGTATCGGTAGCCTTCATGACGCCGTTTTCTTCCACGGTCTGTCTGGCTCCAAAATACAGTCCGCCAGTCAGTTCACGCATGATCATCATATCAAAGCCATCCCCAATAATATCATCACGCAGGGGGCAGGCTGCCTTTAATTCTTTATATAGGTAAGCCGGGCGCAGATTTGCGAACAGATTCAACTCCTTGCGAATCTTCAAGAGTCCCGCTTCCGGTCTTTTGGACGGCTCCAGCTTGTACCAGGGAGAAGTATTGGCATCTCCGCCGATAGAGCCCATTAGCACCGCATCGCTTTTCCTGGCTGCTGCAATCGTCTCATCCGTCAATGGGATCCCATTGACATCAATGGATGCACCGCCCATAAGCAGTTCTTCATATGTAAAGTCATGACCGTATTTCTCACAGACTCTGTCCAGTACTTTTTTTGCTTCCCATACGATTTCTGGTCCGATTCCATCTCCCGGAATCAATGCAATATTATATTTCATAAGATTCTCCTCTTTTCTAAAAGACTATTATCCTATATATTACCTTACTACGTCCTTTTTTTCAATAATAATTTACCACACGAAAGCACGAAAGCGTAAAATATTCCATCCATGCTTACCTAATCCGTATAATTAGAAAGAAATGCCACTCCTATCGGAATGGCATTTCGAAATGTCAATTATGAATTTGCAACTTCTGCTTTTTCAACTTCTGCGATAGCTGCTTTTCTCATTGGGATTCTACAGTTTTTGTTGTTACCGAACTCAACGATAACATCCTCATCTGTCATATCCAGAATAACCCCATAGAAGCCGCTGGTTGTAACAACACTATCACCCACTGCCATATTAGCCAGCATCGCGGATACTCTCTTCTGTTCCTTTTTCTGTGGACGAATCATCAGGAAATACATAAGAGCCACCATAGCTACCAGCCACAGCACCATTGTTCCGATAGATAAACCTGCACCTGCACTTGCACTTAAAACTAAATTCATTTTTGTTTCCTCCTGCTTTCACTTTCCTAAACACGATTTATTCCCTGTGAGAACAAAACCATGTCCCATACGTTTTTTACATATAAGTAACATAATACACAAAAACCCCGTTTACCGCAAGTAATTTATGGGAATTTATATATTTTTCATTTACTTCTGGAGCATCCCTTCCAGTTTTGCCTTCTTGTATGCATCAAAAGTCCCCGCATCCAGCGCATCCCGTATCTCTTCCATCATCGTATTATAGAAATACAGATTATGCAGTACACAAAGGCGCATGCCAAGCATCTCCTTCGCTTTGAGCAGATGGCGGATATAAGCCCTGCTGTAATGCCTGCAGGCCGGACACTGACATCCTTCCTCAATAGGCCGCTCATCCAGTTCGTACTGCTTATTAAACAGATTGATCTTGCCCTGATTGGTGTACAGATGCCCATGACGTCCATTCCGGGTAGGATACACGCAGTCAAAGAAATCTACGCCGCGCTCCACGCCTTCCAGAATATTCGCCGGAGTGCCAACACCCATAAGATACGTCGGCTTGTCCTGTGGCAGATACGGCACTACCTCATCCAGAATATGGTACATTTCCTCGTGGCTCTCGCCAACGGCCAGTCCACCCACCGCATAGCCGTCCAGATCCATCTCCCGGATCGCCTTGGCATGCTCAATACGGATATCCGCATAAATTGCTCCCTGATTGATACCGAAAAGCATCTGCTTTTTATTGATGGTGTCTTCCAGGGAATTCAGTCTTGCCATCTCCGTCTTGCACCGCGCCAGCCACCGTGTGGTACGCTCCACCGAAGCCTGTACATAGTCCCGGTCCGCCACACTGGAAGGGCATTCATCAAAGGCCATAGCGATGGTCGATGCCAGATTAGACTGGATCTGCATACTCTCTTCCGGTCCCATGAAAATCTTGCGTCCATCAATATGGGAATGGAAATACACGCCTTCCTCTTTGATCTTTCTCAATCCCGCCAGGGAAAACACCTGGAATCCGCCGGAATCTGTAAGGATAGGCTGATCCCAGTTCATGAACTTATGCAGCCCGCCCAGCTGTTTGATCACCGCATCCCCAGTGCGCACGTGCAGGTGATACGTGTTGGATAATTCCACCTGCGTCTTGATTTCTTTCAGGTCCATGGTGGAGACAGCGCCCTTAATAGCCGCCACCGTTCCCACATTCATAAAGACAGGTGTCTGAATGGTCCCATGCACGGTCTCCAGCTGAGCACGCTTGGCTTTCCCCTGGGTTTTTAAAATTTTATACATATTTCATATTCCTCTTTTTCTTCTAATCTCTGCAATGCGCCCATTATATCACACTTTTTCACTGAAAGGAACCACCATGTTCCCCACACAAAGAAACTTGTCTTTTTTGTCGACTTGTCGTATAATATGCAAAGTGTTTCATCTTATTTAAATGTGATACCGCAGGGGCACATTATGATCCGAAGGTATTGCACCGCAACGTAAACGCAAAAGAAAAAGGGAAAATATATGAATCAAAACAAGTATACACTGGGAATCGATATCGGTTCCACAACGGTAAAAATCGCTTTATTAAACGAAGCGCATGAGATTTTATTCTCAGACTATGAACGCCACTTTGCCAATATCCAGGAGACCTTAGCGACCCTTCTGGGCAAGGCACACGACAAACTGGGGGATCTGCAGATTTCACCTGTTATCACCGGATCTGGCGGACTGACCCTGGCCAAGCACTTGCAGGTGCCTTTCGTACAGGAAGTCATCGCCGTAGCCTCCTCTTTGAAGGAACTGGCTCCGCAGACCGACGTAGCCATCGAGCTGGGCGGTGAGGATGCCAAGATCATTTACTTCGAAGGCGGCAGTGTCGAACAGCGTATGAACGGTATCTGTGCCGGCGGTACAGGTTCCTTTATCGACCAGATGGCATCTCTGCTCCAGACCGATGCTCCGGGTCTTAATAATTACGCCCGTGACTACAAATCTATCTACAACATCGCTGCACGATGCGGTGTATTTGCAAAGACTGATATCCAGCCACTGATCAACGAGGGAGCGACCAAGGAAGATTTGTCTGCCTCTATTTTCCAGGCTGTAGTCAATCAGACCATCAGTGGTCTGGCCTGCGGCAAACCGATCCGCGGTCACATTGCATTCCTTGGCGGACCGCTCCATTTCCTGGATCAGCTGCGGGAATCCTTTGTCCGGACTCTGAAACTGGACGAGGAGCATACGATTATTCCGAATAATTCTCATCTTTTTGCAGCCATCGGCTCTGCATTAAATGCCAAAGAAGATGCACCGATGGTATCCCTCGAGGCTATGAAGGACCGTCTGGCCGCTTCCATCAAGATGGAATTCGAGGTGGACCGTATGCCGCCTCTTTTTGCCGATCAGGCAGAATACGAAGCATTCCGGAAAAGACAGGATTCCTACAGCGTAGCTGCCGGAGACCTGGACTCCTATGAGGGAAATTGTTATCTGGGTATCGATGCCGGTTCTACCACCACCAAGGCGGCTCTTGTGGGTGAGGACGGCTCGCTGCTCTACTCTTTCTACAGCGGCAATCACGGCAGCCCACTTGCGACCTCGATTCGTGCGATCCAGGAGATCTACGAACAGCTGCCTGCCAGCGCAAAGATTGCCTACTCTTGTTCTACCGGCTACGGTGAGGCTTTGATCAAGGCCGCTCTTATGCTGGACGAGGGCGAAGTAGAGACTGTTTCGCATTTTTATGCGGCTGCCTTCTTCGACCCGCAGGTAGACTGTATCCTGGACATCGGTGGTCAGGACATGAAATGTATCAAGATCAAGGACAACACCGTAGACAATGTGTTGTTAAACGAAGCCTGCTCTTCCGGCTGCGGCTCTTTTATCGAGAACTTTGCCCAGTCTTTGAATTACAGTGTGCAGGACTTTGCCAAGGCAGCACTCTTTGCAGAGAACCCTATCGATCTTGGTACCCGCTGTACTGTATTTATGAATTCCAAGGTAAAACAGGCCCAGAAGGAAGGCGCTTCTGTGGCGGATATTTCTGCCGGTCTGGCTTACTCTGTTATCAAGAATGCATTATATAAAGTAATCAAGGTATCCGATGCATCTGAACTCGGTACGCATATCGTAGTCCAGGGTGGTACCTTCTATAATGACGCGGTACTGCGCAGTTTCGAAAAGATTGCCAACTGCGAAGCCATCCGTCCGGACATCGCCGGTATCATGGGTGCCTTCGGTGCTGCTCTCATCGCAAGAGAACGCTACGATGCCAACCGGGAGAGCACCATGCTCTCTATTGAAAAAATCAATGCGCTGGAATATACGACTTCCATGGCTACCTGCAAGGGCTGTACCAACAGCTGCCGTCTGACTATCAACAAATTCAGCGGCGGACGTCAGTTTATTTCCGGCAACCGCTGTGAGCGCGGTATCGGCAAAGTAAAAAACAAAGACCATATTCCGAATTTATTCGAATACAAATACAAGCGCATCTTCGGCTATGAATCTCTGGCGCAGAACAAAGCGCCCCGAGGTAAAGTGGGTATCCCAAGAGTCCTGAATATGTTTGAGAATTATCCCTTCTGGCATACATTCTTTACGAATCTCGGCTATGAAGTGGTACTCTCACCTACCTCCAACCACAAGATCTACGAACTGGGCATCGAGTCCATCCCCAGCGAATCCGAGTGCTATCCGGCGAAGCTGGCCCACGGACACGTATCCTGGCTGATCAAGCAGGGACTGAAGTTTATCTTCTATCCTTGTATTCCCTACGAACGCAACGAGTTTGCGGATGCGGTCAACCATTACAACTGCCCTATCGTAACCTCTTATGCCGAAAATATTAAAAACAACATCGAAGAATTAAAAGATCCGGAGATTCATTTCCAGAATCCGTTCCTTTCCTTCGTGAATCAGAAGGTCTTAAGCGACCGTCTGGTGGAGGAATTCCCGGATATCCCGAAACAGGAGATTCTGGATGCAGTCAATGCTGCATGGAATGAGCAGGAATCGGCCAGAGATGATATGAAGACCAAGGGTGAGGAAACCATGCGCTACCTCCAGGAGACAGGCCGCCATGGTATCGTGCTGGCAGGCAGACCTTACCATATCGATCCGGAGATTCATCACGGTATCCCGGACTTGATCAATTCCTATGGTATCGCTGTGCTGACGGAGGATTCTATCTCCCACATGGCCTCCATTGAGCGTCCTATACGTGTCAATGACCAGTGGATGTACCACACCAGACTGTACGGCGCGGCCAACTATGTGAAAACAAAGGACAATCTGGACTTGATCCAGCTCAATTCCTTTGGATGCGGACTGGATGCCGTTACTACAGACGAAGTACAGGAAATCCTTTCCCATAGCGGCAAGATTTATACCTGCTTAAAGATCGACGAGGTCAACAATCTTGGTGCTGCACGTATCCGTGTACGTTCCCTGCTGGCTGCGATTCGTGTAAGAGACGAGCGCAAGACTACAAGAACCGTCATGTCTTCCGCCATCTATAAAGTACCGTTTACCGAAGAAATGCGCAAGGATTATACCATCCTCTGCCCACAGATGTCACCGATCCATTTTTCTATCCTGCAGGCTGCCTTTAATGCCAGCGGATATAATCTGGAGGTGCTGCCAAACGACAACAAAGAGGCCGTGGACGTGGGACTGAAATATGTAAATAACGATGCGTGCTACCCTTCTCTTATGGTGGTAGGTCAGATCATGCAGGCCGTGTTATCCGGCAAATATGACACGCACAAAATAGCTATCGTCATGTCCCAGACCGGAGGCGGCTGCCGTGCTTCCAACTACATAGCCTTCATCCGCAGAGCTCTGGCAAAGGTAGGCATGGAATATGTGCCTGTGATCTCTGTCAACTTAAGTGGTCTGGAGAGCAATCCCGGCTTCAAACTGACACTGCCGCTGATCCGCCGTCTCTGTTACGGTGCCGTATTCGGTGACATTCTTATGAAATGCTTATACCGTATGCGCCCTTACGAAAAGACGCCGGGCTCCGCCAACGCAATGCACCGCAAATGGGAACGCCGCTGTATCCAGTTCGTATCCGGCAGTAACTTAAGCCACCGGAAATACAACCAGATCTGCCGCACCATCATCCATGATTTCGATAATCTTCCGATTACGAATGAGAAGAAACCGCGGGTAGGTATCGTAGGTGAGATCCTGGTCAAATTCCTGCCGGCTGCCAACAATCATCTGGCAGAGTTGCTGGAAAAAGAAGGTGCTGAGGCCGTGTGTCCGGACCTGATTGACTTTATGAATTACTGCTTCCACAACCTGAACTTCAAGCACGAGAAACTGGGCTTTGCCAAATCTCTTGCCACGAAGGGAAATCTTGGCATTAAGGCCATTGAATGGATGAGAAGTGCCGCAACCAAAGAATTTATCAAGAGCAAACATTTTACTCCGCCTGCCAAGATCCAGGATCTGGCCGATATGGCCTCTCCTATTGTATCCGTGGGCAATATGACCGGCGAAGGATGGTTTTTGACCGGGGAGATGATGGAACTCATCCACGGCGGTGTGCCGAATATTGTCTGCATCCAGCCTTTTGGCTGCCTGCCGAACCATATCGTAGGCAAGGGTGTTATCAAAGAGATCCGCCGCCAGCATCCGGAGTCCAACATCGTAGCCATCGACTACGATCCGGGCGCAAGTGAAGTAAATCAGTTGAATCGTATCAAACTGATGCTCTCCACCGCAGCAAAGAACATGAACAAAACAAAATAGTATTACATAGAAAAGGAACCGCAGGATTATGGATTTAATCTTGCGGTTCCTTTTATTTTTCATGAATACTTTTTATAAATGCGGACGGATCAGTTTTGGTCTGTAGCCGTGTTTCTCCAGGGCTTTTACGATGGCCTTCTTGTGGGAAGTGCCGAAAGCCTCCAGCGTAATCTGCAGTTCCACGGCTGCATTACGGTTGGTGCTGAAGAACTGGTTGTGGTCCAGTTTGATAACATTGCCCTGGGCATCCGCGATAACCTGGGCTACACGTACCAACTCACCTGGCTTATCCGGCAGGAGCACCGATACGGTAAAGATACGGTCTCTCTGGATCAGGCCATGCTGTACCACAGATGCCATGGTGATCACATCCATATTGCCGCCGCTAAGGATAGCAACGACTTTCTTGTTCTCCACATCCATATGCTTCAGTGCAGCCACGGTCAGCAGTCCGGAATTCTCCACGATCATCTTATGATTCTCCACCATATCCAGGAAGCATACGATCAATTCATCGTCATCAATGGTGATCACATCGTCCAGATTTTCCTGCAAATATGGGAAGATCAAATCTCCCGGAGTTTTTACCGCAGTACCATCTGCGATGGTGCTCACCTTTGGCAGTGTGGTAACCTCATTATTTTCAAAGGATTTCTGCAGGCAGTTGGCACCGGAAGGCTCTACACCAATGACTTTAATATGAGGATTGAGCATCTTTGCCAAAGTGGAAACGCCTGTAGCCAGTCCGCCACCGCCGACGGGTACCAGAATATAGTCCACCAGCGGCAGTTCCTTTACGATCTCCATAGCGATGGTTCCCTGTCCGGTAGCCACTGTCAGGTCGTTAAAAGGATGAATGAATGTATATCCATGCTCCGCTGCCAGTTCCATGGCCTTCTCGCAGGCTTCGTCGTAAACATCCCCGTGAAGAACCACTTCTGCGCCATAGCTCTTAGTGCGCTCCACCTTGATCAGTGGTGTAGTAGTCGGCATAACGATGACAGCCTTGGCACCGCAGCACTGAGCCGCATAAGCTACACCCTGAGCATGATTGCCCGCAGACGCAGTAATGAGTCCCTTTGCACGCTCTTCCTCGGTAAGGGTGCTGATCTTATAATAAGCACCGCGCACCTTGTAAGCGCCGGTCAGCTGCATATTCTCCGGTTTCAGATAGACTTTGTTCCCAGTCTGACGGCTGAAATAGTCACTGTACACCAGTTTGGTTTCCTGTGTTACCTCTTTTACTTTCTCAGAGGCC
Organism: Lachnospiraceae bacterium; assembly: GCA_028692975.1. GTDB lineage: Bacteria > Bacillota > Clostridia > Lachnospirales > Lachnospiraceae > JALENY01. The sequence goes on along the minus strand of JAQUWF010000017.1, from coordinate 10,664 downwards.
TCTTCAAATTTCTCTAATGTAAGCATAGTATCCTTCTTTCTCCTCATGGTTTATGATTTAAGCGAATAACTGTAATCGTTTTCGCAATCCACCCTTACTCTTTGACGTTAAACAGAGCATTGACAAATTCATCCGAATTAAATTTCTGCAGATCATCAATACTCTCGCCCACACCGATGTATTTTACCGGAATATCCAGTTCTGATTCGATGGCTACAGCGATACCGCCCTTGGCAGTTCCGTCCAGCTTCGTCAGAATAATGCCGGTCACATCTGCCACTTCCTTGAACTGCCGCGCCTGCTGCATGGCATTTTGTCCCGTGGTACCATCCAATACAACTAAGGTCTCCAGATAAGCCTCGGGATATTCACGTTCCAGGATGCGGTAAATCTTCCGCAGTTCCTCCATCAGATTCTTCTTATTATGAAGACGTCCTGCGGTATCACACAGCAGCACATCTGCATTTCTCGCCTTGGCAGCCGCCACCGCGTCATAGACTACAGAAGCCGGATCGGCTCCGTCCTGTCCGCCGATGATCTCCACACCTGCACGGTTGGCCCACTGGGTCAGCTGCTCTCCTGCCGCTGCACGGAAGGTATCCGCCGCAGCCAGGATCACCCGTTTCCCCTGATCCTTTAATTTGCCTGCTAATTTGCCCACAGACGTAGTCTTGCCGACTCCATTGACACCGATCACCAGCACCACCGATTTGCGGTGCTCGAATTCATAAGCCGTCTCCTCCACCTGCATCTGCTTCTTGATGCTGTCGATCAGAAGTTCTTTGCATGAGGAAGGATCCTTGATATGCTGTTCCTTGACCTGCTCTTTCAGATGTTCGATGATCGCGTTGGTGGTATTGATGCCGATATCTCCCATAACAAGGATCTCTTCTATTTCCTCATAAAAATCATCGTCGATACTGGAAAATCCATTAAAAATAGAATCCATTCCAGACACGATATTATCTCTGGTCTTGGTCAGTCCACTCACCAATCGCTTAAAAAAACCTTTTTTTTCTTCTCCCATAGCGGTCCCCTCTTACTTATCCAATTCATTTTCTATCAGATTTACAGATACCAGTGTAGATACACCCTTTTCCTGCATGGTAATACCATATAAACGATCCGCAGCCGTCATGGTACCACGTCGGTGGGTGATGACGATAAACTGCGTGTTTTTTGTTAATTTATGCAGATACTGGGCATAACGGGTAACGTTATTGTCATCCAGTGCCGCCTCGATCTCATCCAGCAGACAGAATGGGGATGGTTTCAGACTCTGGATAGCAAAAAGCAGTGCAATAGCCGTCAATGCCTTTTCCCCACCGGAGAGCTGCATCATATTCTGCAGTTTCTTTCCCGGCGGCTGGGAAACAATACGTATCCCGGCTTCCAGTATATCCACATCCTCATCCAGTTCCAATGACCCTTTTCCGCCGCCGAATAACTGCTTGAAGGCTTTGTCGAACTCCACACGGATCTCTTCGAATTTCTCCGTGAACTGCTTACGCATACCCGTATCCAATTCCTCGATGATACCCATAAGCGTCTCTTCCGCCTTGACCAGATCATCATGCTGTGCAGCCAAAAACGTATGGCGCTCCAGCAGATTTTTATAATCCTCAATAGCATTTACATTTACATCGCCCAGTTTGCGGATGGTGTCCTTCAAAAGCCCGATGGATTTCTTCACCTGCGCACGGTCCTGCTCTTCCTCCATACGGAATTCCTGCGCGCTGATGGGTGTGATCTCATATTCCTCCCACATATAATTAATCTGGGATTCCTGGCTTTCCTCCAGTCGTTCCTTCTGGTTGTTCAGTCGGAAGCATTCCTTGTCCAGCAGACTCATGCGCTCTGAGAGTTCATCCCGTTTCCTGAAGAAGCTTTTGTGCTCACTGGTCATTTTTTCCTTTTCAGAAAGACATTTTTTGATTTCCCCATCGCTCTCTTCGGCCTCTTTTTCAGCGGCGGCAATAGTTTCCTGGATTTTTTTGATGTTTTCTTCTTTTTCTGTGATCTCATCCGCGCCATGAGCCAGATTGCCGGTAATGCTTTCCATCTCCTGGGTAAGTGCGGCGATTTCATTTTGGATACGCTCCAGGTTTGCACTGATAAATCCTTCCTCCTGACGGAGGCCGGCCAGTTTCACATGCGTGCCTTCCATATCCTGCGTCTGTTTGTCCTTGGTCAGATTCGTTTCATCCAACTGCTTCTGCAGCTCTGCAATGCCCTCTTCCAGTTCCTTTTCGCGCTTTGCCGCAGATCCCAGTTCATCCTGCATATAGGAATTATTGCTCTCCACCTCACGGATCTGACGCTCAATCTCCTGATTTTCTTTCTGGATTCTTGCGTAACTGTCCTGGATTTCTTTATTCTTGTTCTCTGCCTGATCCATATGAAGTTTGGCGGTATTTTGCAGTATGTATTGTTTCTGCAGTGCTTCGCCCACTTCAACCAGTTCTTCCCGCAGTTCATTTCTCTTTTTCCGGTTGGTGTCAATGGATTTCTGAGCCTGTTCCATGTCCTTTTTCAGGACCACAACGTTCTCTTCCAGTTCCTCGATCTCACGCCTTCTACCCAGCAGATTGCTGTTATTCTTGAAGGCACCTCCAGTCATGGAACCGCCCGGATTCAAAGATTCGCCGTCCACGGTAACCATATACAGGGAATGACGGTATTTCTTTCCGATAGCGATGGCATGGTCGATCGTATCCACCACCAGGGTACGTCCCAGCAGATATTCTGCCAGTACCTCATACTGCTTTTGGGCATCCACCAGGGTGCTGGCCAGCCCAATGACGCCCGGTTCTTTCAATGCTTCCGGCGTCCCGAATTTTCTTCCTCTGGACAGGTTCGTCAGCGGAAGGAAGGTCGCGCGTCCCAGTTTGTTGCGTTTCAGGTATTCGATCATGTATTTGGCGGTATTTTCATTGTCCGTGACAATGTTTCGGATGCTGCCGCCCAGTGCCGTTTCCACCGCGACCTCATACTTTTTCTGTACCTGGATCAGATCCGCCACCACACCCAGGAGGCCCGGATTTCTCTCTTTTTGCTCCATGACCTTGCGGATACCGTTGCCGTAGCCATCGTATCGCTCCGTCAGATTGCGCAGAGATTCCAGTTTGGATGCCTCTCTGTGATAGGCCGTCTGGCCCACATCCATCTGATGATTCTGATCCGCGATCTCCCGCTGCAAAGCGTTCACCTGTGCATCCATCTCCTGGCTCTTCTTCGACAGCTGGGCGATGGTCTCGTTGATTTCTTTAGAATCCCGTCTGGCCTTTTCCAGTCCGTCCGCATGTTCTGCCTCGTCACTCTTCAGGCGCAGAGCCCGTTGATTGATTTCTGCCTTGCGGATGCCGATCTGTTCCAGCATAGCGTCGTAACGCTGCATCTTACCTTTGGTAGAAGCCCGCTGATTGAGGATCTCGATGGCTTCACTTTTCCCCTGTTCGATCTGGGTCTGCAGTTCGTCGGTCTTTTGCTGCAGCTGTGTCAGCACGCCGTTTTCTTCTTCCTGCTTACCCAGTACTGCTGCCAGATTATCTTTTAGGGCAGCCAGATCTTTCTCATACTTAGCCGTCTCATTCCGGCGCTTTTCCAGATCCTGTTCAATGGCATTGGTACGTCCCTGATAATGTTCATCATTTAACCGCACCGTGTTGATCTGTTCCTTCAAGACATTGATCTGTCCCTCCAGCTGCTGCTTGATCAGAGCATTGTGACTGGACTGCTGACGCATCTCCTCGATGCGTGCGTCCAGTTCTTCCATGTCCTGTTCCAGTTTCTCGTATTCCTGCTTCGTCTGTTCGAAGGTGACACCTGCCGCTTCCAGATCCTGGCTGGCGATGCTATACTTCTCATTGATGTCCTTCAACTGACGCTTTACCCGGTCCATATCTAATAAGAAGAGATTCACATCCAACTGTTTTAATTCTTCTTTTTTCTGCAGATAGATCTTTGCCACCGCAGACTGTTTCTCCAAAGGAGCCAGCTGTCCCGTCAGTTCCGACAGGATATCATTGACACGGACCAGATTCTGCTTCTCTTCTTCCAGTTTCTTTAAGGCAACAGCTTTTCTCCGCTTGAATTTTACAATACCAGCTGCCTCGTCAAAAAGTTCCCGGCGCTCCTCCGGTTTCCCGCTTAAGATCCGGTCGATCTGCCCCTGCCCGATAATGGAATATCCTTCTTTACCGATACCCGTATCATAAAAGAGTTCATTGATATCCTTGAGTCGGCAGGGACTCCCGTTCATAAGATATTCACTCTCACCGGAGCGGTATAAACGTCTGGCTACTGTCACTTCCTCGAAATCAATATCCAGTTTGTGGTCTGAATTGTCCATGGTGATAGCCACGGAAGCAAATCCCTGTGGTTTTCGCGTCTCTGTGCCTGAGAAAATAACGTCCTGCATGTTTCCGCCACGCAGCTGCTTCGCACTCTGTTCACCCAATACCCAACGGACCGCATCGGCAACGTTGCTTTTCCCACTGCCATTTGGCCCTACAATACCGGTGATACCATTATGAAATTCGAAATTCATCTTGTTGGCGAAGGACTTAAACCCCTGCACTTCAATGTTCTTTAAATACATAGTCCACCTGCTATTTTCTTAGTTTTCGAATGGCCTGGTAAGCAGCCTCCTGTTCAGCTGCCTTCTTGGTCCTGCCGGATCCGCTGCCCAGTTTCTTGTCCTTAATGCTCACTTCCACGGTAAAGGTCTTATTATGATCCGGGCCTTCCTCTCCGATCAGTTCATAGTTCACATTCTGCCCGAACTGTCCCTGAGTAATCTCCTGTAAAATAGTCTTGCTATCATAAAAGAGCTGTTTTTCCTCAATATCATTGAGAATATAATTCATGATAAACTCTTTTGCATTAGCAAACCCACCATCCAGATAAATGGCACCGATCAAAGCCTCCACCGCATCGGAAACGATAGAATCTCTCCCTCGCCCACCGGTGGCGTCCTCGCCCTTGCCCAAAAGCAGATAAGTCCCAAGATCCCAGTCTCTGGCACAAAGCGCCAATGTGGGCTCACATACCATACTCGCCCGCATACGCGTCAATTCACCCTCCGGCTTATCCTGATTGCCCTTAAATAAAAATTCACTGCTGACCAGTTCCAGTACGGCATCACCCAGAAACTCCAGCCGCTCATTGTGATGTATACGCTCTCTTTTATGTTCATTGGCATAAGAAGTATGGGTCATAGCACATACCAGCAGTTGATAATCCTGGAATGTATACCCGATCTTACGCTCCAATTCCTTCAGTTTCTCAATATTATTCATATTGCTCCTTTTTCTGTACAGACAGAAAGGTGCTGCCTCGTAGCAACACCTTCCATCGTTACTAGCCAATCACTTTTTGAATCTGCTCCACCGCATCACCAACGGATACAATTTTTTCTGCATCTTCATTCTTTATCTCTATGTCGTACTCTTCTTCCATTCCGGAAATAATCTGGAAAATATCCAGAGAATCTGCTCCCAGATCATCTACGAAGGTGGTGTCCATGGTAATCTCTTCCGTATCCACATTCAGAACATCCGCTATGATCTCTTTCAATTTTTCAAATTCCATTTTATGCCCCCTGCTGTTCTTTTTGTATTCCTTCTTTGATTTTTTCATTAATGCCTTGTTTCGAGAAATTAACGCACTGAATAATAGAATTTTTGATTTCTACCGAATGAGAACTGCCGTGGGTCTTCACCACCAGACCCTTCAGTCCCAGAAGTGGTGCTCCGCCGTATTCTGTGGAATCAAAACTCTTCATTGTGCTTTTCAACGCTGGTTTGATCAGTAACGCGCCGATCTTGCTGCGCAGAGAAGTCATCAGACCGCCTTTGATCTGCTTGAGCAGCATACTGCCCATGCCTTCATACATTTTCAGGATCACGTTCCCCACAAACGCTTCACAGACGATTACGTTTACGCCGCCAAATGGAATATCGCGTGCCTCGATGCTTCCTTTAAAATTCAGTGTATCACAGGCTTTCAGCATCGGGAAAGTCTCTTTTACAAGGGCATTCCCCTTTTCTTCTTCTGCACCGATATTTACGATTCCCACACTTGGATTTTTTACACCCATGATATTTTCCATATAGATAGAGCCCATCTTCGCAAACTGTACCAGATGGGAAGAACGCGCATCCACATTTGCCCCACAGTCGATCAGAAGGGACATGCCGTTGGCTGTAGGCAGCAGCGGTGCCAGCGCCGGTCTCTGTACGCCCTTGATACGTCCTACAAGCACCTGTCCGCCCACCAGGACAGCACCGGTACTTCCCGCCGAAACAAAGGCATCTGCCTCACCATGGCGCACCAGATTCATGCCTACCACGATAGAAGAATCCTTCTTACCGGAAATAGCCGCCACCGGCGATTCTGCCATCTCAATCACCTGGGAAGCAGGAATAATCTCCAAACGTGCTTTGTCATACGTATATTTTGCCAGTTCCTGTTTGATAATATCTTCCTTGCCAACCAGAAGGACTTTGACTTCCGCATTGGCCTCCAAAGCTTCCACTGCCCCTTTTACTGGGGCTTCCGGTGCGTTATCGCCTCCCATGGCATCTACTACCACTCTAATCAAATCGCTCATATTGACCTCCATGTCAAACAAATATTTGTAATTTTTTCCATTACCTGCACACGACTATAATTGTCTGGCCTATTAGCCGCTTCAAATTCGCATAACCCTGTTTAACATATTACTAGTAAATTGACGAAAAATCAAGTTATTAATACCCTAAACAACCGATTAACATGACTTTTCACGGATAAAAAGACGCCAGAAATACTTCTTCCGGCGTCCTACCTGTTTTTTATCATCTGGAATCATTTAATACGCTCAAGCATCCCCATGTCGCCAATGCAGCAAGCAACATGAGCATAAGATACGGAGCAGCCTTTCCTGTTCGATCTTCTGTATCTGGTGCATGTACCTTCTGTTCATGCGTTACGACTTTAACTGTCACTTTTTTTGTAGACTTATTTCCCGCAAAGTCGGTTACTGTTATTGTCTGTTGGGTCTCCTTACCCTGCAGCGTATAAACACCATTTTCTGCCTTTAGTATATTGCCATCCACCATCACCGTATCCAGATGATCATCGGTCACCGTAAAGTGCAGATAATCCGAGTAGCTGCCGCCTTCTGTGACGCCATGAATAACCGGTGCCGTTGCATCCAGAATGATTCCCTGGGAAGACAAGTATGTGCTATTACCTGCATGATCCGTCAATCGGGCATATACGACGCATTGCTTGTCGGGCTCTATGGCAAATGCACTGCTGTAAGGCAAAAATGTTTTGTTTTGAAGTTCTTCCTTTTGAAGATTACCGCCACTCTCATCCACATAATAATAAATGGATGCTTCCTTATCCTCTGTAAAACCCTCCTGCTCATAGCTGTCATCAGACGCAGAAATCGTCACATCCTGTTTCTGATTAAAATATAAATCAAAGGTCAATTTCGCGAAGAGGGTATCCCAGGTATGGGCTCCAATCCGGATCGTTCCTGTGGGCGGCATTGTATCTGTCACCAGTTCTCCATACTCTTCCCCGCAGATATCACAGACCGCTTTCCTGAAATAGGATGCCCTTCCACCTATATGGTAATCATGAACAACAAGCACTCCGTCTTTTGCATACAATTCTTTCTCTGTATCCTTTACGAACTTGGCCTTATTTTGTTCCACAACACCATATACAGCCACTTCCCCCACCATACGATCCGTCTGGATTCTTATTGTTTCTCCTGTATATGGCACACCACCTGCTCCCTGGGCATAAATAAATCCGAATTCTCCCAGTTGAATTCCTGTATTTTTATCACTTGAAGCAGGGATCTGTGGTTCTCCACTCAGATACAGGCTGCCTCCGGATACGACAAAACCCGGATTCCCTTCCACTTTTCCACCATTAAAATAATAACTGCCCTGTTCGATCCATACCGTTCCATAAATTTCACCGCCATATTGATACACTTCACCTGACACAAGATGCATGGTTGTTTCAGAAGAAATAAACGATCCTGTTCCAAGACAATCCCCCACATGGAGCGTGCTTCCCTCTGTTACCTGGACCATGGCATCAGCTCCGTCATAGGAAACCTTATGACCATTCAGACAAACGCTTACTTCACCATGCAAAACCATGGGTTCCTGAAGTGACAAATCCTCATCCAGACAATAATTGCCTGCACTCAGACTGCCGCCTGTGTATCCGTAGGGCAATGCCTGCCACTCCACATCTGTATGTGTCACATGATCTCCGATATCTGTTCCCGCACCACATACGCAGTGCACATGTCTGGTATCTGCCGGCATACTGGCATAGTCCGTACTGTAGTCAGACGAAATGTGTTCTGCCAAAATATAAATCTGAACATCCGATGGTATTCCATCCGGCATAGGAAACGTGCCTGTCCCACTCATATTCTGCTGAACAGAAGTGGGTTCCCCAGCTTCATTGCGAATATCCTGCAATGCACCATAGTACAGAATCTGTGCGTCCGCATCGTTACAATCCCTGTCTGTGATCATAACGGAAATCTGATTTATTGGATTCTGGTCATTATCATCTGAACAGGTAAACGGAACTGTGATTACGCCATTTTCGTCTTCCGTCATATATCGCCCCACCGGGATGCTCACTGATTTCGCCTCGTCCTTTAATGTTACTTTCCATTCTCTTCCACTGCTTGATCCAACTGCCCCCTCAGACACTGCTGCCGATTTGCCGCTCCATCCAGTGGTCTTGGAAACCAACAGGACCGCATCCTTGTTTAGCCGAAATGCAGGGCTTACACCTATGTAGGCACCATTCACATTCGCCATAAATATTCTTCCGTTGGAAAAAACCATACCCACAAAATTGTCCTGATCTAAACTGGCTGACCTCAGCCAATAGTAACTGTTTTCTCCTTCTTTTTTCGCCTCTGTTTCATTCGTATACAACGTGCTTATCTCCTGTGCACTTAACAAAAAAAGACGGTTCGACGAAGCATAATCAAACACGGTCGCATAGCCCGGATTATATGCCTCGCGGGCCAGAAGTTCTGTCTGCACCACGGTTTCTGCCTCCAATGCAGAAAACAGAGCATTATACTTTTCCTCCAGATATTGTTCCAGATCACATCCCGACCATTCATTGGGATTTCCGCTTTCCTGCTCACCATTGGCGATCAGGGAATTCTGAAAAGGCTGCTGCCAGAGTACCCGGTCTGCATCCAGAAGAATACTGTCCTGCTCCGCAGTTTGAGTTTCAGCGCTATCCGGCAGTACCCTGTATGCAGTTGGCGTGTCCAGCCAGTGCCCATAATAAAGTATCTGTCCATCACCTGCATTCCAGGGGGTCTGACTCACGAGCATGTCTGTTCCCAGGTTCATGTTATAGGATTCTGCCAGAACCGTCTCCGGCTCTGCTCCTCCTGTCAGCAGGAGCAGCAATACAACTGCTGCCCCCGCACATAAAATATTTTTTAAACTTTTTCTCTTTTTATGTATCATTCTTTTTATCTTTCCGGCATCATCCCTATATGCCATTGGAAGGCTCATACTATCTGTTCATTGTGAGTTTCATAAAAAAGTATCCTATTACATTTTTTAACCTTAGCTGTGCTTAAAAAAGACTGGCTTTTACATCTACGCTCGTTTCAACAGAAGTTTTTACATCGCTCTTATTGCCGCCGACAGAATCACCGCCAATATCTGTCTTGTCGCCTTTCGTGTATTCTCCACATCCAGTGACTGTTGTTGTTTCCACGTGTTCATCATAAACAGTCTGATTTCCGCCAGTTTTACTGCCTGACATATTTACATCTGTAATACCACCAGCAACAACATCTAATTCTTCATCTGTTAATTTTTTATCCTCTGCCATCTCTTAACTCCTTCTCGTTATGATCACAAATCAAAAAGCATCAGAAACTTTAAAACAAACTCTTTTTCACATTTACGCTTGTATCAATAGTTGATTTTACATCCGACTTATTGCCGCCGATAGAATCACCACCGATATTAGTCTTGTCGCCCTTCGTGTATTCTCCAAATCCAGAGACTGTTGTTGTTTCCGTATGTTCATCATATACCGTCTGGTTTCCGCCTGCCTGAGCTCCCTCCATGCCAACGTTATTGATTCCACCTGCTACTGCATCAAGTTCTTCATTTGTTAATTTCTTGTTCTCTGCCATTTGTTTTTCCTCCATAATCATAGGGTTGTAGGATAGTATGAGCTTTCCAATGACATACAGAAACAAATTTGAACTCTAAATACCAGCAAGTACGCCGTTTACTTCAATACATTTGTAGATGCACCCGGAAATATCAGATACACATTATAAGTAACACTCTTATCGACAATCGTCACATTACCATCAGTCTTGCTCCTGTCCATATTCACATCCCGTACACCGCCAACCACCTGGTCAAGTTCCGTCTCAGACAATTTCCTGTTTTTCAGCCGCTCGGATGCACAGTCCCGATATTCTTCCTCGGTAAAATCATATCCAAGTTCTTTTGCTACCGGAAGTATATTCTTCCGAATAATCTGATTCAGATCATTTGGATCTCCCTGATATTCTTTTCCAATCCTTACAAGTTTCTCGCGAAGTTCTTTATGCTTCTCCATTTCTTCCATAAATCCTTCTACCT
>JAQUWF010000123.1 GCA_028692975.1 Lachnospiraceae bacterium | reverse complement strand
CAGGCGCGAAGCGCCGCATTTTTCGATGAAGTTGTCAAGTGTTTTTGGCAAAAAAAGTGGGGGATTTTAATAAAAAAAGAATCTGAAAGCCTTGAATTTACTGGCTTAGAGATTCCGAGAGATCATAATAAAATAATGGAGGAAGAATTGAAAAGAGGACAGAGCCGTTTCTGTCCTCTTTTCAATCCGCTTATCAGACAAGTCCGCCACCCAGAGGTGGTCTCGGAAAACTGCCTATGTCATGGAAATCTTTTTTGTCTGCATCCGTTCTTTTCTCTTCTTCTTCCCGTTCTAATTCCGGGTTTACTAATTTGTTGTCAACTGCCTTTTGGGGAGAGTCGTTTTTATGCTCTTTTTTAAACATAGTATGATACCTCCTTCTTATAACTGCAATATACAATTCGGCCATATTTTGTTGAATTAATTATATCATATTGGGTTAAAAAAATACATGGATTTGAAAATTTTTGCCAGGCATCGATTTTTTGCCTTTCTGCTTGAGACATATCTGCAAATGGCATATAATATAAAATAATCGTAACTGTTCAGTAGGTCTACGCATTTACTGCGTAGACCGTAAGAAAGTGATACACAAATAATGTTTTAAATTATCCAGAAAGAAGGCATGTATGAAGGCAGGGTATTTGACTGCTGAGATTACAGAAGAAGAACAAAAGAAGATCGCGGAGGAGTTGTTATGTATTATGTACCGGATGGAACGGAAATTTGTGGGTTCTACGAATGTAGTGAATGTGGACAGCGCTTTCTTTCCCTGCAGATGGGGCCAACCATGGTATGTCCCTATTGCGGGGAGACGGTGGATATGGAGATCGGACCGGATGAGGAGATGCCGGTGGTGAAAGAAACAGCGAAACTTCTGGAAATCGTGGAAGGGGAAAATGTGGAGAAAATGGACGTGCTGCTTAGTCTGGCTGTAACAGGGGGAAATTATGAGTGGATCTGATTCTTGTGGAATGTGCTGCATCAACCGTGCACAAGTGACAGAAAAATTCCAGAGCTATGTGGAAAACTATGATCAGACTGATACGAAAATCGCGCTGAAGGTGGAGCACACGTACCATGTGGCGAATATTTCGGAGCAGCTGGCCCAGGCCTTGCTGGAGAAGCAAAATATAGAACAGGTGACAGAGATGCCAGGACAGGAAGTGGTGGATCTGGCCTGGCTGATAGGCATGCTTCATGATTTGGGGCGGTTTGAGCAGTTGCGGCAATATGGGACCTTTATCGATGAAGAATCCATTGATCATGCGCAACTGGCACTGGATATTCTGTTCCGGGATGGGATGATACGGTCATTCGTGCAGGAATCAAAGTATGACGCTGTCATAAAGGCAGCGGTTGGCAGTCACAGTGCATACAGGATTTCGGAGAATCTGGATGAAAAAACTGTCCTTTTTTGCAATTTGATCCGGGATGCGGATAAGATTGATATTTTCCGTTCCAGTACGAGGGTGCCCATGGAGGAAATTTATAATACGCCTGAAGATGGATTTTATACATCAGAGATATCGCCGGAAGTTCTGGAAGCGTTTTACAGTGGGGATACGGTTCTGCGTTCGCTAAAGAAAACACCGGTGGATTATCTGGTCGGTCTTATTTCATTGATCAATGGCCTGGTATTTCCATATAGCAGCATACTGGTGCTGAAACAGGGCTATTTCCAGAAAATGCTGGACTTCCCAAGTGAGAATAAGAAGACGAAGCAGGAATTGGAAAAAATGAAACAGTATATCCAACAGAAATATGGAAGAATGGTATAGCATTCATACGTAAAACATGCAGGAAGGGGCCAAAAATGAAATTTATTTATCCGGCAGTATTTGAACAGACAGAAGATAAAAAATATAAGGGCTATTTCCCGGACCTGGAGGCGTGCTATGCTTCTGGGGATTCTATGATGGACGCCATTGATGATGCCAGGGAAGCGGCGGCAAACTGGATTGGCATTGAACTGGAAGATCCGGAAGCAATCCTGCCTATGCCTACAGAGGCGAAAGACATTATACTGAAAGAGAATCAGGCGATCTCAAATATTGTGGTTCATGTGAATGTAGTTGGCGGATGGAGAGAATATCAGCCGGTTCGCCCGGTATAGAACGATGGAGGAATGAGTATGGCGAAAGAGAAAAAGCCGCCGATCAGGAAAAGCTTTGGCTATGCATTTGAGGGTATTTTCACATGTATTAAGAAAGAGCGGAATATGAAAATACACTGTGTCATGGCGGTACTGGTGGTGGCAGCGGGAATTATACTGCACATTTCTCCTGTGGAGTGGTGCATCTGTCTGGGACTTTTTGGTCTGGTCATGGCACTTGAGATGGTGAACACAGCGGTGGAAGCAGTTGTAGATCTGGTGACCCAGGAACGCAAACCGCTGGCCAAGATTGCCAAGGATACAGCAGCAGGTGCGGTACTCATTGCCTCGATTATGGCAGCGGTGGCCGGATGCATTATTTTTCTGCCAAAGGGTATTCTATTTTTGGTAGATTTACTTTAGTATTTACCCGAAATGGTGTAAAATATAGTAAAGGAATATTTTTGAAAATCGAAAGGAGTAAGAATAGCATGGATGGATTAGGAGATAGCTTAAAGAAAGTTATATTAGCAGGTATTGGCACTGCGGCAATCACGGCGGAAAAATCAAAAGAACTCCTGGATGAGATGGTCAAAAAAGGTGAACTGACTGTGGAGCAGGGAAAAGTCCTGAATCAGGAACTGAAACACAACATCAAAAAAACGGTAAAAGAAAAGGTGAATGTTTCAGTAAAGGCATCTACTCCGGAAGAGCTGGAAGAACTGTTGGACAAAATGACACCGGAACAGGTGGAGCAGCTCAAAGCAAAACTGCAGGAGCGGGATATGCGGAAACAGGCGGAAGAAGCAGAAGAAGAAACAGAAGAAACAACAGAAGAGGAAGTAAATGAATAACAGGGAAACGGATACTCCCGAAAACAAAAGATATGGCTCCCGTTTCAGGGAGATGACGGCAGTCTTAAGAAAACATGAGATTACCCAAGGACTGACCCCGGAGAAACTCCGCATGATTTTGGAGGATCTGGGGCCAACCTATATTAAACTTGGGCAGATTATGTCCCTTCATTCGGATATTCTGCCAAAGGAATACTGCGACGAACTGAATCGGCTCCATTCCGAAGTGACGCCCATGCCTTTTCATGAGGTGGAGGAGGTGCTCACAGAGTCCCTTGGATATCCATGGAAAAAGATATTGTCAGAAATCGATGTGAATCCCCTTGGCTCGGCATCCATTGCGCAGGTGCACAAGGCTGTATTGCGGACCGGAGAGACTGTGGTCATCAAGGTACAGCGCAAAGGCATCTATGAGGTCATGTCCAGGGATATTGCACTGCTTCATAAAGCAGTCAAACTGATACCACCTATCAGCATCAAGGAAATGGTGGATTTCGATATGGTGCTGGATGAACTGTGGCTGGTTACGCTGGAAGAGATGGATTTTCTAAAGGAAGCTGCCAACATGGAAGAGTTCGCCCGCAGGAATAAAGAGGTGGCTTTTGTGGAGACACCTGTTTTGTATCGGGAATTCACCACGCCGCGTGTGCTGGTCATGGAATATATCGAGGGATATGCGGTGGATGATAAGAAGGGGCTGCTCTCAGCCGGATATGATCTGAATGAGATAGGATCGAAACTGGTGGACAACTATATTCGTCAGGTCATGGAAGATGGATTTTTCCATGCGGATCCGCATCCGGGGAATATCCGTGTGCGGGGCGGCAAGATCGTCTGGATCGACATGGGCATGATGGGGCGTCTGACGGAGTCGGATAAAGAGGAGATCGGTAAGGCTATTCAGGGTATGGCGACCAATGATATCGGCATGATCCAGAAGGCAGTAATGACCCTTGGTGAATTCCGCGGGAGCCCGGACCAGAGTAAATTATACGAAGATATCAATACATTGATGATGAAATATGGTCATCTGGATATGGGCAAGATCGATATTGCGGAAGTGATGCAGGAACTTATGGAGATCATGAAGGCAAATAAAATCTCTATGCCCCATGGACTGACCATGCTGGCCCGTGGATTGACGCACATGGAAGGCGTACTGGCTGATATCAGCCCGGATATTAATATGGTGGAGATCGCTGCCGCTCGTTTGAAAGCGGAGATGATGCAGCATTTTGACTGGAAAAAAGAAATGAAGCGGACAGGGAAGTCACTGTACCGTTCCGCCAACAAAGCCATTGAACTGCCGGCGCAGCTGTCGGAATTTATGGATGGATATATGAAAGGGCAGACCCGGCTGAATATGGATCTGCATGTGACAAAGGATCTGTCGGAACTGCTGCGCAGACTGGTGCGCAATATTGTCATGGGGCTCTGGGTCATGGCACTTCTGATCAGCTCCAGCATTATCTGTACGACGGATATGACGCCGCAGATCTGGGGGATACCGGCGATTGGCGTGTTTGGGTATATTTTTGCGTTTCTTATTGTGCTTTATGTATTTCTCAAACACTTTTTCTCCAGAAACAAATAGGGACAAGCAGAAAAGGCGACATACAAGGAGGAAAAATGACAATAACGAAGAATTATGATATGTGCGCGTTTCGCGTGATCATGCCAACGGCAGTGAAGGCGGATCACGGCGCGGATGTGTCTTTTAAAATACAGTTTGCAGATGCGGTGCACGAAGTATATCTTGTGAAATGCAGCGTGTCGGATCGATTTGGAAAAAGGTATGAGGCGGATTTTGTCCCGGTGTCAAATGGGAAAAATGCGGAAAAGATGCAAAAGTATGCGGTGGCCGTGGAGGCGGAAAAAGCAATTTATACCACGGAGGGCAAACTGGAGCTGGAGCTTCTGGATATGAATGCGGAGCAGCGGATTGATATCGTATACACAATCAAACGCGGCGGCCCTATGGTCCTGGAACAGGTGGAAACAAAACCTATGGAGGAGCAGGATAAGGCAGCGGTTCGTGGTGAGAGCGGGGAGCGGCCGAGACACAGACGGAGACTTTCTTATATGACCAAACAGGAGTAGAAGGACGTGGCATCATGTTATATCAGATAAGTAATGGGACGGTATCGGCTGGCGGACAGGTGATACTGTCGCATATTGATTTTGAGATCAAGGGAAAAGAGAAAATTGCGGTAGTAGGACGAAACGGAGCGGGGAAAACCACGCTCCTTCGTTTGATTGCGGGAGAGCTTGAGACGGACAGGGACGACAGACAGATGGCGGAAAGCATCACGTCCTCCCGCCAGGTGACTATTGGGATGCTTCGCCAAAATGCCGTCACAGATCAGAATAAGACCGTGGAAGAAATGCTTTTGGAGGGATGCCCGGAGCGGGATACTTTTTCCAAAGAGCGATTCGCCTATGAGATGGAATATGATCGGATTTTTACGGGATTTGGATTTGAGAAGGAGCAGAAGAAAAGGAAATTATCCAGTTTCTCCGGTGGAGAGCAGACGAAGATATCGTTGATCCGCCTGCTGCTTATGAAACCGGATATTCTGCTTTTGGATGAGCCCACCAATCATCTGGACATTACTACGGTGGAATGGCTGGAGGAGTACATGGGGGATTATGACAAAGCAGTGGTGTTTGTATCCCATGACCGCTTTTTCCTGGATCAGGTGGTGGATGTGGTGTACGAGCTGCAGTCCAATACCCTGAAACGCTACCCTGGGAATTATACCCATTACCGGGAACAGAAGCGCAAGGATATCGCTCTTCAAATGAAGGCTTATGAGCGGCAGCAGGCGGAGGTGGATCGCCTCACACAACTGATCGAGAAATTCAAGCACAAGCCGAAGAAAGCATCCTTTGCCCGCTCCAGGAAAACCATGATGGAGCGCATGGAGCGAACACCGAAACCGGAGCCAGATGATGTGCATATTTTTACCGGGGCACTGGAGCCACAGTTTCTGGGCAGTAAGTGGGTTTTTGAGGCGGAGCATCTGAAAATCGGGTATGAGAAGGCACTGCTGGAAATGTCTCTGCGGGTGAAGCGGGGGCAGAAGATCGGCATCGTCGGGGACAACGGCGTGGGTAAGAGCACGTTCTTGAAAACCGTGACAGGTGATCTGCCGCCCATAGATGGAAAATGTGAACTGGGCAATCATACGCTGTTGGGATACTTCGACCAGCAGTCTGCATCGATCCAGTCGGATAAGCAGGTGGTGGAGCATTTTCATGATTTGTTTCCCAGTATGACGGAGAAGGAAGTGCGCCAGACGCTGGGGGCGTATCTGTTTAAGGGGAAGGACACATCGAAGAAGGTCGATGCGTTGTCCGGTGGTGAGAAGGCACGGTTGGTGCTGGCGGAACTGCTTACCAGCAGACCCAATCTACTGGTGCTGGACGAGCCCACCAATCACATGGATATTCAGGCCAAGGAGACACTGGAGTCAGCCTTTCAGGCATATACGGGGACGATTCTCTTTGTATCTCATGACCGTTATTTTATCCGGCAGGTGGCGGACGCTATACTGGTTTTTGAAAATCAGGGTGTCATGTATTATCCGTTTGGCTATGAACATTATCTAAAGCGCAGCCGCCAGGGTAGCGGGGAAAATCTCACGGCCATGATCCGCGCCGAGGAGCAGGCTCTCATCGCTGACTTTAAGGCAGTACCAAAAGCCGAACGCCACCGCCTGCGGGAAATCAGCACGGAAGATGCCTATCTGGACTGGAAATTCCGCCTGGCAGCAGAACCCATGGAAACGGCAAGGGCGAAAGTGGAAGATTTGTGGGATCGATACATATCGATACGAGAGGAACTGCGGATCGCCCCATGGGATGACACGGTTTCGGAAGAACACAAAGAGTATCTCCACCAGGAAGAAATTTCAGCAAAACAAAACCTGGACAAAGCTTGGGATCGTTGGACGGACTGCTGTATAGAATGGCTGGATCTCTACATCGCGGAGCGGGAATAAATCCACTATTTTGACAGGAGAGAGGATTATGCAAGATAATATAAAATTTCCAAAAGTAATAAATGTAATACCACAGGATGATTACACAGTGAAGGTTTTTTTTGAGGATGGAAAAGTAGTGTTATATGATATGAAGCCCAATCTGAGTGGCAAAGTTTTCAGGGACTTAAGGGATATTGGGGTTTTTAAAGAAAAGTGTACTGTATTGAATGACACGCTGGCATGGGATATGAGCGGGGACGGAGATTTGCGGGAATGTGTAGATATAGATGTATTTACTCTATATGAACGGCATGGTTGTTGATTTTATAGAAAGTTACGCCATGGTTTCCAGAGGATAAAACATAAGAAAAAGTGAATATAGTATAGGCCAGATCCGGAATGGGGCTGGCCTATACTATATTCACTTTTATTATGAAAAATCATCCCATTAATTCCATTCCGCCTCCAGATCTTTCTGTGTCTGTAGCACGTATGCAGATAATTCCTGTATCCGTGCATCACTCATGCGGCTTATGGGGGCAGAAATGCTGAAAGCGTATTTGGGGTTCCCTTTGTAATCCTTGATACATGCAGCTATGCATCGGACACCAAGCTCATTCTCTTCATTATCCAGGGCGTATCCGTTTTTTTTGATCTGTTGCAGATACCCGCCCAGAACGGAAAAATCAGTAACGGTATGCTGCGTCAGTTTTTTTACATCACTTTCTTTCCATATCCATTCCACTTGGGCAGGGCTCATTTCTGCCAACAATGCTTTCCCTACGCCGGAACAGTATAGGGGAATACGGCTGCCCACTTTGGATACCAGGCGTACCGAATTGTGATAGGATTCTACCTTGTCAATATAGACGGCGCGCACCCCATCAATCTGAACCAGATGAACGGTTTCACCGCTTAATTCTGCCAATTTACGCAGGTGAGGCTTGGCGATATCAATGATATCAATGTGCGTCAGCAGCTGGTTGGCAATATCCCATATTTTGAAAGTCAGAGAATATTTTGCGGTGGCGTCGTCCTGTTTTGCATATCCCATAAAAATAAGGGAATTTAATATACGATGAACAGTGCTTTTGTTCAACTGAAGCGTATTGCTTAGTTCTGTCAGTCCAATAGGGCCGAAAGAAGAGAGCGCCTCCAGTGTCTGGAAAAGGCGGTCCGCTACCTGAATCGGGTTTTTCTCGATTGTTTCTTTTTGGTTTTCCATTGTATGCCTTCCTTTGCAGATGTATAAAATACACAAGAATGTGTATAAGAAATTGTATATAGAAACATATTGACTTTATTGTACAAATGAGTATAATAAAAGTCAAGAGGTTCATATAATGAAACTGAGTTCCACAATATGGAACAGAACGGAGAGAGAAATGAATGAAATAATGAAAGAGTTTCAGAAGATCGGAATTATTCCGGTGGTTGTATTGAATGACACAAAAGATGCGCTGCCTTTGGGCAAAGCACTGCTGGAAGGTAATCTGCCATGCGCAGAAGTGACTTTTCGTACGGACGCAGCAGAAGAATCTATTCGTCTGATGGCTGAGGCTTACCCAGATCTGCTTGTGGGTGCAGGCACAGTGCTGACTACAGAGCAGGTAGATCGTGCAGTGGCAGCTGGAGCGAAATTCATCGTGAGTCCGGGATTAAATCCTAAGATCGTGCAGTACTGTCAGGAAAAAAATATTCCCATTTGTCCGGGCGTTGTGACACCGGGTGAGATCGAAAAAGCGTTGGAACTGGGGCTGGACGTGGTCAAATTCTTCCCGGCTGAACCGTCCGGCGGACTTCCTATGATCAAAGCCATGTGTGCGGCATATACCAAATTAAAAGTAATGCCTACCGGTGGAATTAACGAGAAAAATGTTGTTGAGTATCTCAAATGCGACAAGATCCTTGCCTGCGGCGGAAGCTGGATGGTAAAGGGTGACATGATCGCCAATGGTGAATTCGACAAGATTACCCATATGTGTAAAGAAGCAGCTGAAATCGTAAAAAATATAAGAGGTTAATCGTCAGAAAAGGAGAAAATAATATGGCAAAGAAAGTGATCACATTTGGAGAAATCATGCTTCGGCTGGCGCCGGAAGGCTATTATCGTTTTGTACAGGC